>CAJWHT010000005.1 GCA_913041495.1 uncultured Desulfobacteraceae bacterium
TAATAACCGGACAGTTTATGTGCTACAAAAGCGGACAACTCATTTGCTCCCAACATTTTTATCTATCCCTCTTGCCTTGGTTCCCCCGGATTGGTAGGCTGATCCATACGCTTTAACTGATTCATATGAACGGAGACAGACACCATGACCTCCCCCGCCGATACCCTGAGGCAAATTCTCTCACAGGACCGCTGCCATGTCATGCCCTGCTGCTATGACGGCCTCACCGCAAAAATGATCGCCCAGGCCGGCTTTCCCCTGACGTTCATGTCCGGCTTTGCCGTTTCCGCCGCTCGGCTCGGCCTGCCGGATACCGGGCTTATCTCCTACGGGGAAATGGTGAGCCAGGGGCGGGACATCTGCAGCGCCACATCCATCCCGGTGATCGGGGACGGGGACACGGGATACGGCAACGCCCTTAACGTCCGCCGCACCGTGGAAGGGTATGCCAGGGCAGGGTTCGCCGCCGTAATGATCGAAGACCAGGTCTCCCCCAAGCGCTGCGGCCATACCCGGGGTAAACTCACGGTGGACCGCAAGGAAGCCTGTGAACGAATCCGGGCCGCCGTGGATGCCAGGGAAGAGGGTAGTGATATCCTCATCCTGGCCCGTACCGATGCCAGGGAAACCCTGGGGTTGGAAGAAGCGGTGGACCGGGCAAAGGCCTTTTCGGACCTCGGTGCGGATATACTTTTCGTGGAAGCCCCCCGAACCCTTGGGGAAATGGAAACCATCTGCCGGGATGCCCCGGGGATTCATATGGCCAATATGATACGGGGCGGCAAAACCCCGGTGCTGCCGCCTGAAGACCTCCACGCCATAGGGTTTAAAATCGCTGCCTACCCCTTAACCCTGCTGTCCGCAGCCATGACGGCTGTAGCAAACGCCCTTTCAGATCTGAAGGCAGGAAAACACCCCGAGGACATCATGGATTTTCCCGAGTTAAGACAGCGGGTGGGGTTTGATGATTATTATAAAATGGAAGCGCGGTATGCAGCATCCGCCCGTAACCCTGAAAGAGGAAAAAAATAAACAGCAATGAAAACCATCGTGTTAGGGCCTGCCGGGAAGATGGACGCGGCCATGGTACACGCCGGACTTTTTTAAAGAACAAACCACCCGGATACTACGATTTAAAGGAGGTATTCCTCGCCAATGAATAATCCTGACCTCACCTCACCGGCACTCAAAACGGAACGGCTTAGCCTTCGGCCGCTGACCTTTGACGACACCCCCTTTATTACAGAGCTTCTCAATGATCCGGCCTATATCCGGAATATCGGAGACAGAAAGGTCCGAACAGAAGATGATGCCAGGCATTATCTGACCACCGGGCCCATGGAAAGTTATAAAGTCAACGGATTCGGATTGTTCTGCGTTGTTCTGAAAACCGATGATACCCCCATCGGCACATGCGGCCTGTTGAAGCGGGATTTTTTAGACTATCCGGATCTGGGATATGCGTTTTTACCGGAATTTCGCTCCCGGGGGTATGCCGGGGAAGCCTCCGCCGGGGTGCTTTACTGGGGAAAAAAGACCTTTGACCTCCAAAAAATAGGGGCCATTGTCAATTCCGATAACCAGGCCTCCATCAGGCTTTTGGAGCGAATCGGTTTCAGTTACGAAAAAGAGGTGACGATTCCTGAAACAAAAAAACTTGTTAAACTGCTCGTTGCTGAACTATAACAGTATTTTGCCGGACGGGACTGGACCCGCCCGGAAACTAACGCACAGACAAAACGATTGTATCCCATGCGAATTGCCGTAATTTCAGATATTCATGCCAATCTGACGGCGCTTAAAGCCGTTGCGGAAGATATCCGTATTACCGGAGCCGATGAGGTTATCTGCCTTGGCGATATCACCACATTAGGCCCCCGGCCCCGGGCCTGCCTTAAGATCGTAAAGGAATTGAACTGCCGGTGCATCAAAGGAAACCACGATGATTTCATGCCCGATGCCGGACTGATCCATACATATACGGATGTTCCGATTATCGTGGATATGGTGACCTGGGCCAGGCAGCGGCTCTCCCCTGAGGACATTGAATTCATCCGCAGTTTTGAAAATCAAATCCGGGTTGAACCGGACCCTGAAACCCGCTGGCTTTTTTTCCACGGCTGCCCTGGCAGCCATATGACGGATATCCTCTCTTCAACCCCGCCGGAAGATCTGGACACCCTTCTGGGAGACGAAACCTGCGAACTGATGTGCTGCGGCCATACCCATATCCAGATGCTCCGCCAGCACAAGGGCACCCTTGTGGTCAACCCGGGCAGTGTAGGGATGCCGTTCAAGGAGTTCGTGGGAGGGAAACGTCCCGAGCCCATGCACCATGCAGAGTATGCCGTCCTGGAAAAAAACCGTGGAAATATTAGTGTCAATCTGAAACGGATCAGCTACAGCATGGCGGATTTCAAGGAAAGCATCGCCCGGTCCGACGAAAAGATCCGGGCCTTTTTTGCCAGGTTTTAGGCCTGTCTTATCCGGCCAGGATTCCCGCGGTTTTCATCCCTTGAAAATCGTTCTGCCGGTTCACCTCATAACAGAGGATGGAAACGGCATTGGCCAGGTTCAAGGACCTTGTTCCTTCCGACATGGGAACCCGGACGCTGTTATCCCGGTTATTTGCGATCAGATCTTCGGGAAGCCCTGTGGATTCCTTGCCGAAGATCAGAAACACACCGGCCGGGTATGAAAACATATCGCACCTGACCCCCGCTTTCTGGGAGATAAATACCTTGTGCCCCTCCGGATGGCAGGATACAAAGTGTTCAAAGCTTTTATAGTACTTCACATCCAGGTCTTTCCAATAGTCCATGCCTGCCCGCCTCAGGTATTTATCCTCAACCGAGAATCCCAAGGGTTCGATCAGGTGAAGGACAGCCCCCATGGCTTTGCAGGTTCTGCCGATATTCCCCGTATTCTGGGGAATTTCAGGCTCCAACAGGACGATGTTGATCTTATTGTCACTTATTTTATTTTTTGGACTCTTCTGGGTCATTTGGGTCTTCTCATTAAATTTTGCATCTATCGTGTTACATACTGCCAGACTGCGATCCACAGGGGCATCATCAGGATACAGGCCAGGTACTGCACCAGCATCATGGCGGAGATTTGACGGGTATCCCCCCCATAGGCCTTGGCTATCAATATGAGATTGGTTGCCGGCGGGGATGATCCCTGGATGATCAGCATACTGCAGGCCAGGGGCATGGCTATCCTTATATCACTGAAAAAAAGAGCCCCGAATACCGTGGCCGGCACCAGGATGAATTTCACCAGGAAGACCTTGAATATATCCCCGATGGGCGGCCATTCCTTCAGGGAAATCGCTCCCATGGTGGCCCCCAGGACAAACACGGCCGCAGGCACCGTGGCCTGTCCCAGCATATCAATGGAAGCGACCAGCGTTCCCGGTATAAAATCGGATAATCCCGTAAGTACGGCAAACACGGAGAAAAACACCGAGGCCAGGGGCGGTGTTATAAAATCCCGCAGACGGATCTTGCTCTGCCGCTGCCCCAGCATCACCGCCCCTAAACTCCACATCATGGTGTTCAACCCCATGATGAGAAGAAAGCAATACAGGGCAAAGAGGTCGAATTGTTCCGGAAAGAGAATCTGCCCCACGGGAAGTGGCAGATAAATGCCGTTCTGCAAGCTGGCCAGGGCAATCTGGGGATTCTTATCCGGCTTCAGCCGAAACAGGATACCACTGTAAATCAGCCCCGTAACTGCGATCAGTACCCCGGCCAGGGGCAGAATCCACCATTGGGGAAGTTCCTCCGGCCTGAATCGCATCAGGGTTTTGGCAATGATCAGGCAGGGCAAAAAGACGTTCACGGTGATCCCAGACAGGGCCTGCACCTGTTCCTGGGATATGAACTTTCTTCTGACCATGATACCGGCGGCAAAAGAGATCAGGAACAGCTGAAAAATAGCAGTAAATACGGTTAATCCGGTTTGTAAAAACATCTGAACTTCCACCAAAGGCCCCAATCGAGCCAGGTTATTGCCTTATTTAAAAAAAATGAACACCATTTTAAAGTGACCTAAAATAGCAGGATGGGCCGCGGGATGCAATTATAAGGGTGCACTTGATTTATATAATAAACGGCCTGTTTATATTTTTTATGGAAAAAGGTATAGGACTATACTTATGGATATCATTCTTCAGGCCTGGGGCGGCGGCGCTTACCTTTTGAACAAAATTTTGTTTGCCCTGGCGGAAACCAAGGCGCAACAGATAAAACGGCAACTCAGGATTTACGGATGGCTTGTCTATATCCTGGGTGTCCCGGCCTGGGTGATTATCCTCACTGGGAAAAACAATTGGATCGCCGCCTCAATTGAAGCAGGGGGTCTTCCTTCCATGGTGTTCGGGCTGGTCACGGTATACCGGAATTCAAAGATTCCAAGCAGGCGCTTTGACAGGATTGCCTCTTTTTTCACATACAGCTCCATCCTCTTGGGGGTATCTTACAGTTTATATGATTACGGCGGCATCACCTGCCTTACACAGCTCCTTGAAATCGGTGTGACGATCGGATTTCTCCTGGGCAGTTATTTGCTGGCCAAAAACAATGCCGCAGGCTGGCTTTTATTCATGCTCATGAACGGCAGCATGGCCCTGTTGATGTTTATCCAGCATAAACCCTTGTTATCGGTTCAGCAGATCGTTTCGCTTTGTTTTGTCATTTTCGGATATAGACAGGCACTGAAATCCAAGGCTTGACAGTGAATCCGGTGCCGCCCCCCTATACCCTACCAGTATATCTGCTGTATTTTTTCCGCGGTTTATGATAGAGTTTTACGCTTTTGGTCGAATTATTTTATTCAATAAAATAAAGTTCTTATAGTACATTTTAGAAAGGAGTTTATATGGGGTTGATCTCATCCACCCATTCCATGAGCCGGTATTATATTGAAGGGGCATTTGAAGGCGGTACCATGGAGGAAGTCAGGACCGGGCTGATTGAAAATGCCATGCCGAAAATTGAAAGTGAATATGAGGAAATATCTGCGGGCTGGACCCCCTTTGAAAGCCCGTATAATCCGGATTTTGAAAAATTTTCATTTGTCTTCGGGACCTATTTTCTTTTCTCCTTGCGCATTGATAAAAAGTCCATTCCGGCCAAACTGGTACAAAAACACATGGCCCTTGAAATCGAAAAGAAAAAAGAGGAGAGCGGCCGGGATTTTATTTCAAAAAATGAAAAGTCGGAAATCAAGGAGTTTGTCCTGGATGTGCTGATGCATAAAATTCCCTCGATTCCAAGCATCTATGACGTGCTCTGGAGCTATGAGGAGAAACAGCTCATCATCTTCTCCACCCAGAAGGCGGCCAATGAATTGTTTGAAACACTTTTCTTAAAGTCCTTCAACCACAAGCCCATCAGGATATTCCCCTATACCAAGGTTGAAAAGCTGGGCAAGTTTACCGACACCCAGAAGGACAAAATTCTTAACCTGACACCGTTAAAATACTAAAGGGGATCTCATGCTTGATATCGCAACCGCCTATAATAAATATCTTTTCCTGGGCAATGAATTCTTAACCTGGCTCTGGTTTCTCATTGAAACAGAGCAAGACATCACCAAAATCCTGGGATCCGGGGAACCGATCACCCTGGAAATCGGCAATTCCCTGAGCCTTGAAAACAATCTGGGGGATAAATCCAAGGAAAAAATTACCATCAAGGGGGATCAGGCAGGGCTGGAAGAGGGAACCACCGCCCTGAGAAAAGGGGCCGTGGTCACGGACATCAACCTTTTGTGTAAAATCGGGGAAGAAGAGTATAAGTTTTCCATCAAAGGGGAAAGCTTCAATCTCACCGGTTTAAAAACCCCGGCCATAGACACCTCCGGCTCAGAGGATGAAATCGAAGGGATGGTCATTGAAAAAACCTTTTTGTTACTCAAGGTTACCGGAGTTATTGACACCCTGTTTTTAAAATATATTGAGCGCAGGATCTCAGAAAATTGGAAAAATGAAGAATTCCAGGAGATTAAACGCTGGATCCACGTAGAACAATAAAATGTTCAAAACCCCATGGTTTTCAACACCTATTTTTTCATGAACAAAACCATGGGGTTTTCACACGAAAATAAACCCTGTTTTTAACAAAAGACATATGATTATAACATTTATTTTCAAGGGGTTAAAAAGTTATAAACATATCATCACCCCTTACTATTGTTACTATCTTTTATTTATTATCTAAATATTAAATAGGGACTCTTTATTTAATTGATAAATGGCAGGTTTTAATATAGAATTTCAAGGATATGCAAACTTGGAAAAAAGGAAGGTAAATGAAATTTTCGTTTAACAAAAAAGATATTCTGGAAATCTTGTCAAAGATTCAGGGCATCACAGGAAGGAAGACAAACCTTACCATCACCTCTGATATATTGATCAAGGCATTCGGCTCTCAGATATCCATCACGGCCAACGACCTTGAAACCGTATTTACAGGGACCTATGAGGCTGAGGTGGAAACCGAAGGGATTCTTTCCATCAACTCAAAAAAATTCTTTGAGATCATCAGAGAATACCCTGAGAATGAAATTTTTGTTAATGAAGTGGAAAACCGCTGGGTGGAAATCGGCACGGGAGATTCCATCTATCATATTGTCTCCTCGGACTATGAGAATTTTCCTGAAACCCCAGTTATTGAAAACGTCAATTTTATAGAAGTGGCTGCCAGCGACCTTAAAAAGATGGTGGCGGTCTCGTCCGTGGTGGGATATGCCGGGGATGAAAAACGGATCTATGTCTTAGGCTCCCTGATTGAAAAGGTGGAAAAAGACGGGGAATCACAGCTTCGGATCGTCTCCACGGACTCCAGGCGGCTGCACTGCTTTGACGCCCCCTTTAATGGGGAACTTGACCTGGGTGAGGAGAGTGTGATTATTCCCAAAAAAGGGCTTTCCGAACTGGGCAAATTCATCGATTCCAATGCCGAAGTCATCCGAGTGGGCATCAAGGACAACCATTTTATTTTCCAGCGGGCCAATGAATCCATCATGGTAAAGCTGCTGGACGGGGATTATCCGGATTACAAGCCCGTGGTCAACTATGAGGGGATGACCCCCATTGAAGTGGATAAAACCCTTTTTTCCACCGTGATGCGCAGGGTATCCATCCTCACCTCCGACGATTACAAAAGCGTGATCCTCAACTTTTTGGAAAACGAGCTCACCGTTACCATCACCAACCCTGAAATCGGGGAATCCAAAGAACGCCTCATGGTGGGATTTTCAGGTGAAGAAATCAAAAGTGCCTTCAACCCCAGATACTTTATGGATGCCCTCAACCTGTTTGAGGAATCCATCGTCACCCTGAACATGAAAGACAGTAAAAGCCCCTGCATCATCAAGGCAATCGATGATGACAATCTTATCTGCGTAATTATGGCGATGCATATATCATGAATAAAAACGAAGTAACCAAAGAGTATAGTGCGGGCAGCATCAAGATTCTTGAAGGTCTTGAAGCGGTCCGCAAACGTCCCTCAATGTACATCGGCAACGTGGACCTGGAAGGGCTTCACCATCTGGTTTACGAGGTGGTGGACAACTGCATTGACGAGGCTATGGCCGGTCATTGCGACACCATTCATATCATCATCCACGAGGACATGCGTGTCAGCGTGGAGGACAACGGCCGGGGGATCCCGGTGGAAATGCATGAAACCGAGGGGATTCCCGCCTGTGAAGTGGTCATGACCAAACTCCATGCCGGCGGAAAGTTTGACAAGGATGCCTATAAGGTATCCGGCGGCCTCCACGGTGTGGGTATTTCCGTTGTAAATGCCCTGTCCGACAGCCTGATCATGGAAGTTTATAAAAACGGCAAGATCCATCACCAGACCTACTCCAAGGGCAGTAAACTAACCGAACTGAACGTCACCGGGGATACCGTTAAACGGGGAACCAAGATCACCTTTTACCCTGATTTTTCGGTGATGAACGAAAATGAGTTCGACTACGATGTCCTGTCCCGGCGCATGCGGGAACTGGCCTTTTTGAACAAGGGCGTCAGAATCATCATCGAAGACGAGCGGTCCGCGGAAAAGCATGACTTTTGCTACGAAGGCGGAATCGTTTCCTTTGTGGAATACCTGAACCGTTCCAGCACCCCCCTTCATGAGCCCATCCATATTGAAGGGGACAAAAAAGATGTACAGATTGAGGTGGCCATCCAGTACAACGACACCTTCAAGGAAAAACTGTACTCCTTTGCCAATAATATCCGGACCATAGAAGGCGGCTTCCATGTCTCCGGTTTTAAAGGGGCGCTGACCCGTACGGTGAACGCCTATATCTCTTCAGGTGCCAACAACCTGCCCAAAAACATGCAGAACATCAAAATCGGCGGGGATGACATGCGTGAAGGCTTGGCGGTCATCATCTCTGTCAAGCTGATGGAACCCCAGTTCGAAGGGCAGACCAAGACCAAGCTGGGCAACAATGAAGTTAAAGGTATTGTCGAGTCCCTGCTCAATGAAAAATTGTCCCAATACCTGGAGGAAAACCCCGGGGTGGCCAGAAAGATCATTGCCAAAGCGGTGGATGCCGCCAGGGCCAGGGATGCGGCCAAACGGGCCAGGGAACTGGCACGGAAAAAAGGCACCCTGCTGGATGCGACTTTGCCCGGTAAACTTGCGGAATGCCAGTATGCGGATCCGGCTGAAAGAGAGCTGTTCCTGGTGGAGGGCGACTCTGCGGGCGGTTCTGCCAAGCAGGGACGTGACCGCCGTTTCCAGGCCATTCTTCCCCTCAAAGGCAAGATCCTCAACGTGGAAAAGGCAAGATTTGACAAGATATTAAGAAGTGATGAAATAAAAAATATCATCACGGTCTTGGGCACCGGCGCCGGCCGTGAAGAGTACGATATCGAAAAAATCCGTTACCACAAGGTCGTGATCATGACGGATGCGGACGTGGACGGCTCCCATATCCGGACCCTTTTGCTCACCTTTTTCTACCGCCAGATGCCGGACCTGATTTCACGGGGATATCTGTATATCGCCCAGCCGCCCCTGTTCCGTGTGGGGTCCCGTAAAAACGGGGTTTATCTGAAAAACGAAGAAGAATACGCCAACTACCTGGTCAGGCGAATTTCCTCCCAGAAACAACTGGTGCTGGACGGTAATGAGGACCCCCTGACCGAAGACGAATTCTACGATTTTATGGGCAATATGACCCGGTATTTTGACGCGGTGAGCCAGCTCAAACGGCGGGATTTTGATACGGATCTTTTGATGACACTGGTGCGCAACGGCATCAGTTCCAAGCTATCCCTGGAAGACAAAAGCCACGTGCAAACCCTGGCCGGGAAATTGCCGGAAGACAAATATACCGTGGGTGAGATCGAATACGATTCCGAGCGGGATATCCATGAAATGGATATTTTTGACAAGGAGGGCAACACCCGCTTGCTGAGGGTGGGTCGGGATCTCCTGGGCACCACGGACTACCAGAAGATGCGCCAGGCCTATGACAAGATCAAAGATCTGGACTGCCCGCCCTTTGCCATATCTTCAAAGCAGGCCGATGCAAAGATCGTCAATACCTTTGACAGCCTGGAAGATCTCTTCGCTTTTATCATGGCAGAGGCCAAAAAAGGCATCAACATCCAGCGCTACAAAGGTCTGGGTGAAATGAACGCCGACCAGCTCTGGGAAACCACCATGAATCCGGAAAAAAGGATCATGCTCCAGGTGGATATCGAGGATGCTGAAAAGGCGGACGACATTTTCACCCTCCTGATGGGAGAGGAAGTGGAACCCCGTAGGAACTTTATCCAGAAACATGCTCTGGAGGTGTCTTCCCTGGACTATTGATCCGGACTATTGATCTGGATCAATAATCCTGGAGACAGGAGCGCTTTTTTAAAGTAATCTCAAGCCGTTGCCGGGGTATTATCCCGGCAGCGGCTTTTGTTTTGCCTGCCATGGCGGGCAAACTAAAGGATTAGGATTTATTATCCTATATTGACGCCGCAACAATAATAGTTGGCACTGGGCAAAATACAGGATTTCCCCCATTCATATTTACCCATCCTCTGTATAGACTCAACCCACGACTTTTTAAATTGATGAAGATTCCGGGTCTTCGGAGAGAAAACAAATTCTCAAATCAGCGTAAAAAGGTTGACGGTATTCCTGTCAGCCATTTCACCCATAGTTCCATAATTACCAATCAACAAGGAGAAATGAAAGATGCCTGAAAAAAGAGAAATTTACAAATGTGAAGCATGCGGCAACATCGTAGAAGTACTGGAAGGCGGCGGTGCGGAACTGGTTTGCTGCGGCGAAGAAATGTCTTTGTTCGAAGAAAAAACAGCGGATGAAGGCAAGGAAAAACATGTTCCTGTGGTCAGCGCCTTGGATGACAACTCGATTCTTGTCAAGGTGGGATCCACCCCCCATCCCATGGAGGAAAAGCATTATATCCAGTGGATTGAAGCCTTTGACGGGGACAGGACCTGCCGTCACTGCCTCAAACCCGGACAGGATCCGGAAACGGTTTTCAAAGATATAGGCCCGGACGTGACCGTGCGGGAGTACTGCAACCTTCACGGGGTTTGGAAGGCCTGATGCCTGAAGGATTTTGAAACAAATCGCGAAAAAAAGCCGGGGCCAAAGGCGGATGTTTTCTTTGGGTCCGGCTTTATCCTATGTGGTGCTGCTCAAAAATGGGGGAAATCCTGTATTTTCCGGCAGTCCAATCCGTTATATCCTTACGCTATGAACGAGTGGTATGTTATACGGACGCATTAATCCGGGATTTGAGAATCATGCGCAAATCTGCTAAGACTACCCGAAAGATGCGAATCAGAAAACGGGAGGGGCAAAATGGAATTGGAGAAATCCATGTCTCAAAGAAATAGGGCCAGGGCGATTCCCAAGGTTTCAACAGGTATCTCCCCCCTGGATAATATCCTGGAGGGCGGATTTCCCAGAGACCGGACGATTCTGATCAAAGGTGGCAGCGGTACGGGGAAAACCCTGCTGGCGCTGGAATTCCTGTGCGCCAATGCAGCCGGCAAAACCCCGGGCATCTTTGTTTCCTTTGAAGAAACCGCCGATGATATTCGGCAGAATGCCCTGTCGGTGGGGCTTGACCTTGATGCCCTGGAGAAAGAGGGGTCATTTTTTCTCTGGGACGTGGATATGACGGATCCGTCAATGGTCACAGGCCCGGTCTCCATCGAAGCGCTTCTGGCAGGCATCCAGGGTAAGGCAAAAGAAATGGGGGCACCTTGTATCGTGTTTGACGGCCTGGACCTGCTGCTTCGGTTTTTTAAAACCCCTGAGCAGCGTAGGAACGAACTTTACCGGCTCAACTCCTGGCTTAAAACCAACGGGTTTACTGCGGTGTTAAACCAGAAGCAGTACCGGGCTGAAGCCGATAAACTCAACTCTGAAGCCATAGACTATATGGCCGACTGCCTCCTGCTTTTGGACCGGCGCATTAAAGATCAGGTGATTACCCGGCGGCTCCAGGTTGCCAAATACCGGGGATCAGGATTTTCAACCAATCAGCATCCGTTCGCCATCACCGACAGGGGGATACGGATCCTACCCCTGTCTGATATAAGACTGACCCGTCCATCGTCCCATAAGAAGCGTATTTCCAGCGGCAGCCCTGACCTGGATCGTATTCTTGGGGGCGGCTTTGCCAGCAATGCCACCGTCCTTTTAACTGGTCCCAGCGGCATCGGAAAAACCACTTTTGCCACAACTTTCAGCTGCCATGCCTGCGACCGGGGCCGGCGGGTGCTGTATGTCAGTTTTGAAGAAGCGCCCCAGGTCATTGTGGAGAACATGCGTTCACCCGGCATCGATCTCAGCCAGGCGGTTGAATCTGAATCCCTTGCTTTCTATGCCAGTCTACCCGAAATCATGGGGGTGGAAAGCCATCTGTTTCAACTCATGGACCGGATTGAGGCCTTTGATCCCCACCACCTGGTGGTGGATGCTGTTTCCGCATTGGGGCGCATGGGCACAAGACGTGGCGGTATCGATTTTCTCACCCGGCTGATCTTCTGGTGCAAAGATCGTGAAATCACCTGTCTTCTGACAGACCAGGTCCAGGAGAACCCCATGATTTCCACCTCCGCGGTTTCAGCCCTGCTCTCCGTCATCGACACCCATATCGCGTTGGGGTTTTACAAGAGCGGCCGCAGGTTTTTAAGGGAAATCCGCGTGGTCAAATCCCGTGGCGTTCACCATTCCAGCCAGTGTAAAACCTTTTCCATAACTGATAAGGGGATTCGGATTCACCGGGATGAGTCACGGCTGGAGGGCGAATAATGGAAACTCGGGGGATTGAATATGATCTATGCCTCTTTGTGGCAGGGGACGAGCCCAACTCCAGTCTGGCCAAAAAAAACATCACCGCCATCTTCAACGACTGCCTTGGCGGGGCGGGACGGCTGACCATTGTGGATGTGTTTGAAGAGTACAGATCAGCCATTGAACAGAATATTGTGCTGACACCGACCCTGGTGGTGGCGAAACCTGTCAGAATTCGTCTTCTGGGCACCCTATCGGACCGGGATGCCGTGCTTTCCGCCCTGGGGGTGATATGAGAGATCCCAAACCCAGCTATGAGGCCCTTGAAAAACGGTTGAAGGAAACCGAAGAAATTCTTGAGGTCGTTCAACGCGGGGAAGGGGATGCGTTCCTGTCAAAGGGCCGGTACATGGTGCTGCGTAACCGGGAGGCTGAAAAACAGCTTCTAAAGAGTAAAGCCCAAATAATGCAGCTCAACCAGAATCTGGATGCCAGGGTAAAGGAACGGACGGCGGAAAAAGACGTGCTTAACCGGCGGCTTCGGGGGATGAGCCAAAAACTTGTCCGGGTGGAGCGGGATGAGCGCAATAAGCTGTCCACCCTGCTCCATGATCATATCCAGCCCCTGGTGGTGGGTGCCCGCATGCAGGTGTGGGAACTCCAGAGAAATTCAGACCCGGAGGCCGCAAATAAGACCGCAGAAAAACTGGAAAAGGCTCTGGCGGATGTACTTTCAGCCCTGCGCTCCCTGTCCGTGGAACTCAGTCCGGCCGCCTTGCAGAACAACGGGCTGTCCGGCGGTCTCAATTGGCTCAAAACCTATATGCAGGAAAAATTCGGTTTTACCGTCAACCTGACAGCGGCCAGTGATCTGGAGCCCTTGCAGGAAGAGGCCGCCTTTCTCCTGTTCGAAGGGGTCAAGGAACTGCTGCTGAACGCGGCCAAACATTCCGGGGCTTCCGGCGCCGACATGCTGGTCCGAAGAACGGAGGCTGATTTGATCAGTATCGTTGTGGCGGACCAGGGCCGGGGGTTCGATCCGGCCATTATCCGGGACGAGACCACGGAAACGGCAACCCTTGGGCTTTTCAGCATTCAGGAACGCCTGGCTTCAATCGACGGGCGGATGCTTGTGGAAACCGCCCGGGGCCGGGGAACAAAAGTCACCCTCACCGCACCGGCCGGGGAAAAAAGGCACCCCCCACTTCCGGCACACAGCGATGCTGACACAAAGCAGGCGGATCGTTCTATCCGCATAAAAGGTGACATGGTCGGCATTCTTATCGTTGATGACCACAAGGTACTCAGAGACGGCTTAAAAGGCCTGCTCCAGCCGGAACCGGACTTCCATGTCCTGGGGGAGGCCGGCAGCGGGAAAGAGGCCCTGGAACTTGCAGGCGAACTCTCCCCCGATGTGATTCTCATGGACATCAACCTGGGGGACATGCACGGCGTTGAGGTCACCCGGAAAATTTTGTCCCGCCATCCCGAAATCCGGGTCCTGGGTCTTTCCATGCACGAAGACCCTGATCTGATAAAGGCCATGTACGACGCCGGGGCCTGTCATTATCTCACCAAGAACGAACCGTCTGAAAAAATCGTAGCCGCGATCCGGAAGTGCATGGCCGGCCATTAAGTACCCGGCCCGTCGGTTTTCATTCTCCCATACTGCTCAAATCCGGTGAATACCTGTCGGTCTAAAAGCCGTCACCGGATTATCCCGCCTACAGGATTTTCACCCGTTATTTACAGGAAATACCATATTACAGCCAAAGCAGAGGCCGTGGTATGGATATAACCAAAGGGGTGCTCAGGATTCGCTTTGCGATGAATGTGGCATTTTGAAAAAAAAAAGGAGTATTGATATGATTCTGACGGATTTCACATTTTCAATTATTATCGCTGTGGCGTTGAGTATCGCGCTCACCGGCCTTTTGGAATGGCGCAGGCCCGGGGAGAACAGTTTTCTGGCAAACCTTGGGTTTGTCTTTGTTCTGCTGTTTTTGTTCGCCTGGGCCGGAGGCGTCTGGCTGACCCCCATGGGCCCCATGATGTGGGGGGGCTACTGGGTATCCTTCCTTGTTTTTCCAGTACTGGTGGGATTGGTCATGGCAATGCTTATCCCGCCGAATCGTCCGAAAAATCGCCGGGAGCAAATTGCCCAAAAACAAAGGGTCAAAGCTGCCAGTACAGCCCTGGGAGTTTTTTTCTGGCTGACGAGCTTAGGCTTAGTGGCGATGATACTTATACATTACCTGATCCGGTAAGCTGGATAGCGGGCATGTTTAAACCCGGTCTTTGCACCGGGTACCAGGACAAGAGACTGAGTTTTATTCCATAAAGACAGGAGGTATTTTATGAATCAGATAAAATGGAAGCGACTATTAGACGCTGGGCACAGGATATCCCTGGTGCTGCTGAGCCTGATCTGTTTTTCAGGCATCGCATTTTCAGCGGCCCAAAACCATAATGACATGGATATTGTCACCGCAGTTGAGGTGGAACTGATGATGGACCAGGCGGTGCCCTCTTATCTTTTGGATGTCCGCTGTAAAGAGGGGATCGTTACTTTGGCCGGCACGGTGAACAATCTGCTGGCAAGAGACAGGGCCCGGGACATCGCTGAAACCGTCAAGGGGGTCCGGGCCGTTGTCAACCGGATCAACGTGGATCCGGTCAAGGAAAGGAGTGACGATGCGATTCATTCCGATGTGGTGAACGCCCTGTACACCAATCCGGCCACCGAATACTTCGATATCGCGGTCAGTGTTGAAAAGGGAAAGACCACCCTGACGGGGACGGTGGACTCCTATGTGGAAAAACGGCTGGCCGAAAAGGTGACAAAGGGCATCAGCGGTGTTGTCTCGGTTGAGAACCAGATTGAGATGAAGTATAAAACCGACCGGTCCGATTCGGATTTCAGGCATGACATCAAAGAATCCATGCGCTGGGATACCCTGGTGGACCAGAACCTGATACGGGTGACGGTCAAAGGCAAACAGGTGACCCTGAAAGGAACGGTGGGCAGTGCTGCTGAAAAAAGCCGGGCGATCACCCATGCCTGGATGCCCGGGATAAAAGATGTGGATGCTGACGGCCTTAAGGTGGAACGATGGGCAAGGGATCCGGACCTGAGGACGAACAAGTATACCCTGAAACCGGATAAAGAGATTAAAGCGGCTGTTGAATCGGCCCTGCTCCATGATCCCAGGGTGCTGTCCACCCGGGTGTCCACCCGGGTAACCGATGGGATCGTCACCCTGAGCGGCCGGGTAAACTACCTTCAGGCAAAACGAGCCGCTGCCCAGGACGCCAGAAACACCGTTGGGGTTGTCCGGGTAAAAAATCATCTCAAGGTGGTGCCGCCCGTAAAGACCATCGGCAATGCCGAGCTTGAGGATAAAATTTTAGAGCGGCTGGATGCGGATGCCTATCTGGGTGACTACGATTTTAAAGCGAACGTCATTGCCGGTGCCGCAGACCTTTACGGAACCGTTGACACCTATTATGAAAAAATAAGGGCCGAAGACCTGGCATCGGAAATTGCAGGCATCCTTTATGTAGACAACAATATCGTTGTCAAGAAAACATGGCATCCGATGGTTTTCAATCCCTATGTGGATGAATCCAGTACCGAAGACTATGCATGGCATACCTTTAAGCCTGGTATCACCACCCATAAAAGTGACTGGAAAATAACGGAGAACATCCGGGATGAGTTGTTCTGGAGCCCGTTTGTGGATGCCGACCAGGTGACGGTGGTCGTGGATGACGGCAAGGCCACGCTCACCGGCCAGGTGGATTCCTGGTCGGAATACGACGCCGCAACCCAGAATGCCCTTCAGGGAGGTGCCGTATCCGTTGACAACGATCTGACGATTTCCTATCTGGCGCCATAAACAAAAAAATTTGATCTTTAATTATAATGCCCCGTGGTGCAACGCCGTTGCCCCGGGGCATCCCCATTGTTAAACAAGGTGTGTTGTGACTGTTATTAAAAGAAAAACAGAACCGGAAAAGGAAGGTAAAAACTGTTCGGGACAATTCATTTTTGGCCCGGTCCGTCAACGATGTGCTAGACGCATTTCAGGTATTCCCGGACAAGGGGTTGGAAAAGCAGGAGGTTGAAAAGCGGCGCAACCGCTACGGGGGTAACCGGCTTCGGGAAATTCAAAGGAAAAGCAGCCTGTCCGTCCTGGTTGCACAGTTTAAAAGCCCGATCATGGTGCTTCTGTCGGTGGCGGCCGTGCTTTCGTTTTCCTTCGGCCAGGCCATGGAAGGGTATGCGGTCATCGCGGTGAACCTACTGACGGTTGCCCTGGCCCGGGGCATGCTGGAGATGGCCAGGCGCAACGCATTAATCAACCGCCTGAGCGCTGTTGAGACTCTGGGTGCCACCACAGTCATCTTCACCGATAAAACCGGCACCCTGACCGAAAACGGTGCTGAGGAAAGCACCGAAGGGGTGGGGATCCCATGGAACTTGCCCTGCTTGCTGCCGGGGCCGGTATCTTCCGGGACAATTTGCTGGAACAACTGCCTGAAAAACACGAAGAGGCATTTGATACGGATACAAAAATGATGGCAACGGTTCACAGAGCCGAAAAATGAGATCACCCGGAATCCCTTTGTCTGGTGGGCGTTTGCCATCTGTTCAACCATGTTGCTGGCCACGGCGGCAGTACCGGCACTGGGACAGGTGCTCAAGGTGGAGGTAACGCAGATAAAAGGCTGGATGCTTATTTTCGGCGCAAGTTTGGTTCCCCCCTGCTGTTTGGGCAGGCAATGCGCATGGGAGAACGCCTAAAACATTCATCTTAAGCACTGTTCACAAGAAGCGGATAATTGAGATGGTAACTTTTAGGCCGGACATGGTCCTGATATCAGGACCTCCCGGTCCAAGGAGACGTTGTCCAGAGGAGCATATCCCGGAACCGCCACCCGCAGGTCCGGCACAGGCCCGTGCCACTGGGCATCTATTTTAAGGGAAAGCCCCTCTCTGACCCTTTTAAAATCAACGGTCACAGGCCCCCAAACCGTGGCTGCCGGGCCATACCGGGCGTGTTCCCTCAGCCATTGGGGAACAAGTCCGCTGCCCAGCACCAGGGTGTCCCCTTCCTCGCGGACAAACAAGTTTTTCATCATCATCACCCATTCTGCTGCGGCCCACCCGTGCTGGCCGTCCCCCATGCATCCCCCGCCTGAAAAGGGGTGGATCGCCTCCGGCCAGTTGCCGGTGGAAGAGGCCAGGTCGGCGCAGGTGGAAATAAGGTCGGTGAACCTTGGGTCGCCTGCCCGAAGCAGGGTCTGGGCAAGTGCCAGGGTCAGATAGATGTTGATGCCCGAATGGATCATGTCCTGGAAGAATCCACCCCGGTGAAAGCTGTTCAGGACCAGGTATTCCAGGGTGTTCATGATGCGCCGATCCCCCGGGGGCGTTATCATCAGCGGGTAGTCCGCCACCATGGATCCCACGGCCCCGGCATCCATTCGCCGGGTCGGGGCAGCCGGGATTCCGTTTTTTTGCGGGTCTTTGGGCAGGGCATCTATGCTTTTGAAGACCGTCTGCCTGAAATCTTGGGCATGACCGAGGTATCGCCCGGCAAGGTCTTTTTTACCGGCGTTTTGGGCAAGAGCTGCGGCGGCCTCAAGCCCTGCAACCCCCCAGAAATCATCCCAGTAATAATGGTCGTTGGGGCCCAGGTGTTCGGCACTGAACCCTGCCGGAAGCAGACCCCGGAAAAGCGGGTTTTCCGTCTTGTGGGAAGTTCTTTTGGACTGGATCCAGTCCGCCCCTTTGAAAAGGGACCGTAGCAGCGGTTTTTCCACACCGCACCCGGCAGCCCTGCGCCAGCGGTCCGAAAGCCAGAGAACCTGGCCGTTGGCATCCCACTCCCCTTCCTGGGATTCAAAGTATCCGTTGGGTTTCTGCCGCAGGGGGAAGGTACGGATGTGCCGTCCCACCCGTTCGGTCATGTTCAAGGCCAGCAGGGCCTGGCCCATGAGCACGGCATCCCTGAACCAGAACCGCCTGTATGTAAAGGGACCGGGATAGATTTCCCGGGCGGAAAGCATGGTCAAGGTTCGTTTGGCAGACCTGAATAATCGGCACAGGGTCTCGTCCGCCAGCACAAGCTGAGCCGTGCCGGCCATGGCTGATGCCCAGGTGGCCGATCCCGCAGCCGATTCCTGGAATTGGCGTACCATCTCCCCCTCCAGAGGGATGTCCGCTTTCACTGCGACGTTGTTCACCTTTCCGGCGTTGAAATCAGCAGAAGCCGTTGCCATGCCCACCCGGCAGGTGATCTCTTCTGCTTCGGTCCTGCCGTTGCCCGCCAGCACATCTCCCTTTTCGTAATTGGAGAGGGCTGTCCGGTCCGGGTGCCGGTTGAAGATAATCTGTGTATCGTCAATCTCCCATCCCTTTTTATCCGGATGGCGGGTGATTTTTTCGATAAATTGAATCCCCTCCGGATTGTAGGGCCGCAGGCTTACGGTAAGAAAGCCGTCCGGTCCGCAATCAGCAGCGGCAGACACCTTGAGGACCGGCTTTCCCCCCTGCAGGGTCAGCTCGGTTTTAATTTCAAGGGTCAGGCCTTCTCCCCGGGTCAGGGTCCGAATACGCATGCCCTCATCCATGATCAGTGACTGCTCAGCATCTTTCGATCTTGAGGGGATAAGGCGCCGGCCGTCCGCACCCGTCACGATAAAATCCAGGGACCAGCCATCGTAAAGGGGGGTGACCATCCCCCTGGGATCCACCAGGGGGTAGAGGGGGAGGTCGGGCAGGCCTGCCGCTGTCCAGTTGCGGTGGGTGAGATTGACATGGGTCAGGGCATATCCCCTTGGAATAAAAGAGGGGCTTTGGGGGTTGAACTGGCGTTCCACCCAATAGGGCCAGACCCAGTCCAGGTTGAACTGGATGACCCTGGCGTTGATGGCCCCCCGGGCCTGAAACAGCATGCCGGCCCGAACCAGTTCCATGGGTTCCTGGATCTCGGAGGGCTGTGCAAAGCTGCGCAACCGTGCCAGGAAAGATACAGGGTCAATCAGCCCCCGGGATCTGGCCGTCCGCCGGATAAGATATTTCCAGGGTAACATTCGCCAAAGCATTATTTATGTATCTCCTTGTCCTAACCCAACCAGTCGCTGACCTGGCGTTTCAAATCCGCCATACGGTCTTCTCCGGCGCTTTTAATCTCTTTGAGTTTTTCTTTGGCCGCCTCTATATCCGATTGGAGGGACCGGATCTTTTCCGTGAATTCTTCTTTGAGTGCCGCACCTGCCTTTTCATTTTCGGCCCGGGCCTGCTTTTTCTCGGCTTCGGCCTGTTTGGCCTCAGCCTCTTTTTCCCAGGCAGTGATTTGGGATTCCAGATTTTTTATCAATTTGTCTTTTGTGGACATGGATATTCTCCTTATATTGTTTTTTTAGTGGAGGATTCAAACCCGCACCGGGAAAGATCCAGTTCATCCCCACATGTTTCACAGAAACGGGGGGCATGGATTTCATCTGAAAAAACTTCCTGTTTTCGGCCACAGCCTGAACAGGCACAGACAAAAAATTCAACGGTTTCAAATTTAAGATCCTTGCGTTTTATATCCGGAGCTTTCGCCATTTTTCTCCTCCTTTTTTGCTGTTACCGATATATTAAAGTCTTGTATGAATTTATCTTATTTGGCCGGCTGAGGCTGGTAAATGGGTAGATCACTGTATTATTGGTTCAGATTACCACCAAGGCAGAGAGGGACGGAACCCGCCTTGATTCTGGACACCGGCCCACCTTAAAATACAGGTTCTTCCCCATATCGTTTTAAGGCGCAGCAGATTATAAGGATAAAAGAGCTTTTTTTGGGATATCTTATCAACCATAAAGGAGGAGTCATGATTCTGTATCAAACAGACCAGGCCCAATGCTGGGATGCGGAAGGCAGCCTTATCCCGTGTTCCGGATCCGGCCAGGACGGGGCGTTGAACACGGGTAAAGCCTGGCCTGAGCCCCGGTTCGAGGTGTCTTCGGATTTTTTGACCGATCGGATCTCCGGCCTTGTATGGCCGCGGGATGCGGCATTGAGCGAGTTTCCCCTTTCATGGGAGGAGGCCATTGATTTTGCGCGGGAAATGGATAAGGACCGCAAGTTCGGGCTGTCAGGCTGGCGGTTGCCCACCCGGGCTGAATTCTTCAGCCTGGTCAGCCATGCACGGGTGAACCCGGCCCTTGTGAATCCGGATCTGTTTTCCAACATCTTCAACGGGTACTACTGGACCGGCACGCCCTGTGCCCGGCACGGGAACCAGGCCTGGTATATCCATCTGGCCGGCGGCCGCGTGCTCAGGGGAATGATGCATGCGTCCTGCATGGTCTGGCCCGTGTGCGCAAGTCCGGAGCCCAATGCCATTATTGAGGACCGCGGGGACCTGGGGGACCTGGGGGTTTCTCCGGACCGGTTTTCACATAGGGGCGATCTTATAACTGACCGGGAAACCGGGCTGACCTGGCCGAAGCAGGGAAATCCTGCGGGCCGCGTCCTCAACTGGCCGGATGCCCTGGACCTGGTCCGTGAAATGAACCGGGACGGCTTTTTGGGGCGGCAGGACTGGCGCATGCCCAACATACGCGAACTGGAATGCCTTGTGGACGAACAGGCCCATTCCCCGGCCTTGCATCCCATGGCGGGATTTGAGGATACCAAGGATTTTTACTGGTCTTCCACAACGTCCGTCTATGATCCGTCCTATGCCTGGACCCTATACACCCGTGACGGCTATATCGGGGTCGGGTACAAACAGGATCCGGAATTTTTTTTACTCCCCGTATGCACGGGTGTCTGATGAGATGCCGGGCCTATTTCTTGTTTAGTGTTTGATTTTTGCCAGGACCTCGGGTGTCGGTTTGGGCAGACCCGCAATTTTCCATGCGGTTATCGGATCCGGAAACGCCTGGTACTGGCAATCTTTTGACTGGCCGACATTTTTACATACAGCCCGGACAATGGGAAATGCCTCGAATTCTTTATAATATTTTCGCATATATTTGAGTATATCCATCCGGTCCCGGCTGAGCGGGCATTCTTTTGAGACGCCCTCAATATCCGCCAGTGTACAGGCAATGCTTTCGGACCAGGCGTCAAAATCTTTCAAATACCCATCTTTGTCGAGTTTTAAATCATCTAAATTGGCATGTGTCATTGATCTCCTCCTTCCTGACCGCCTGAGGACTATCTGGGGTAGGCAACGACGGCATTGTTGGTGTTAATGCATGTCCCTGATCGTTGAGTTAACCCAAAGTGTAATGATTTTGGAGGGTTCTTTGAAATACGTAAAAGCATGTAAATTCCATAAAACAGGTACCCATCCGCTTTCAGGACCACTGTAGAGGACATGGTATTAATGTCAAACGACCACACCTTTGAAAGGGCTGCCACCCCTATACGACAGGGATTCCAGCAGTATTCATCCACCGCATTCTCCTTTCCTCTTTTTTTCTTCATGCCCCGTCTGCCCGAGATACAGTTTCATAGCCCCGGATATGCGGGGATGACTCCATTTTAATTACCGGGTTCCCGGGATAGTTTTAAACCCATAGATACGGTGATATACGGGTTTTTCCGGATTCATATTCACCGCTTGTCAGGCTATGGTTCTCCCTGTGATCTGTCGTGTGAGACATTAAAACTTTGGAGAAAAGATATCGGTATGAAGGTTTACAGAAACTTATCAAAACTGTTTGTCAGAGGCCTTTCCATCGTGCTGCCCATTGCCGTGGCATTGTCCGTTATTGCATGGATGATCAGAAGTTCGGAAGGGGCGGTAAAGGGCATACTGACCTTGGTACTGCCCCCCGGTGCCTATATCCCCGGTATGGGGCTTCTGACCGTCATAACCCTGGTCTTTGCCGCAGGCTTGCTGATGTATCCCTGGCTGACCCGAACGCTTGTAAAAACCGCTGACCGCAATCTGCGTAAAATTCCGCTGTTCGGCAATGTGTATGCCCCGATCAAGGATTTGATGGGGCTGCTGGGCGGGGATATGGAAAAAAAGCTTGGCCGGCCGGTGATGGTCACCGTCCCCAATACCAATATGGAAACCCTGGGATTTGTAACCAGGCAGGGAGCGGACGATCTTCCCGAAGGATTTCTGCCGGACGGCCATCTGGTGGTGTACGTCCAATGGAGTTCCCAGGTGGGCGGATACTGTTTTATCATCCCGGAAGACCATGTCCGGTATCTGGATATATCCATAGAAGAAGGGATGCGCTGGTCGCTTACGGCCGGGCTTTCCGCCCCTGAATCAAAGGGGGAATCCAATTAATTTAAGGAGGATAACATGGGAATTGAAGTTGGCGGTCTTTTCGGACTGCTCATTTTAATCGCAGACGTATGGGCCATCGTAAAGACAATGGGAAGTCCGGTATCAGCAATGAAAAAGACATTATGGACCGTTCTGATTCTTTTTCTCCCCGTATTGGGGCTGCTGATCTGGTTTGTGGCCGGACCCCGCCGGTAAAAAAGCCGGTATAAAGCGGGGAAAAAAGATTTATTGTTTTACCAATGAACGACCTATTCAAAAGGAGATGAATCAAATGGAAAGAATTAACACCTGCCGTATCATTTCAGTATTGTTGGCAATTTGGCTTATTCCGGCACTGTCCGCAACCCAGTTGCAAGCGTCTCAGATCTCTGCAAAAGAAGTCAAACACGAGGTGGCCGACGCTGCCGAAGCGATCAAGGACTACTCCGTTGACCAGCGGGACCAGGCCCTTGCGAAGATAAATGACATCCTGGAAGACCTGGACGGCCGCATTGAAATACTTGAAAAAAGGATCGATGACAACTGGGGCCAGATGACGGCGTCGGCCCGTCTTAAGGCCAGGAATACCCTGCATGAACTCAGAAAGCAGCGCAACGGGGTGGCCCAATGGTACGGCGGCTTGAAACACAGCTCTGCCGGGGCCTGGAAAGAGTTGAAAAACGGTTTTTCCGATGCCTATAACGCATTGGCTGGCGCCTGGAAGAAGGCGGAAAAAGAGTTTGGTGCAGGCAAAAAATAAAGAAGCCCGGTGCCTTCCTGCACCGGGACAGATCGAATAGGGACTGGCAAACCAGTTGTGCTGGCTTTTTTTGTGGACCTTTAATCGAGCTAGGACCTGATGATGGGGGAAGCGGTTAACAATGGCGCTTTTTTGTCATTGCCCCTGAATGGGCCCCCGGTCGAACTCAACGATCCGTGCAAATTCCTTATCGATCCCCGGTGCAACCCGGTGGAAAAGGGGGCTGTCCTTTTCCACCCTGCCGCCCATGTCGTAGGTAAAGGCGGCAAGGGCCCGGTGGCGCAGCCAGAAACCTTCCCGTACGGCACCGGTGGCATCGTAGCAGGAGTGGAAATGGAGGTATTCATCCCGGGGGGCGGGCCGGCTGTCCAGCCAGGCTGCGGGAGCTGCGTCAAAGAACACCGGGCTGGTACGGCCCGTATCCGGCAGGGAATCGCCCGTATCCGCCAGGCGGACAAGGACGGCATCCCCCTCAAACAGCTTGGCCCCGGGGGGCAGGTCCCTGGTGTAGAACTGGTCCTGGTTGAAGCAGATAAAGGACAGTTGCCTCAGATTGCCCTGGGATTTGGGTTTGAAGTAGTACCCCACAAACGGGCCGAACCGGTACAGCCGGCCGGATGCCGTGATCTCAAGGACCTGTACGAATCCCCGGGGCGGCACAGGCGCTGCGGCCTGTTCCTTGCCGTCGGGTTTGCAGGCCGCAAACATCAGACAGGCACCCACGAGGCATACCCAGAGAAGGACACAGCGCCGGGTCATGATTTTTTCCAGACAGCGGATATGCCCCAGACCGCAGCACCCAGCCCCAGGCAAAATAGAACCATGGCTGAGAGGGGGCTGCCCGTAAGATCCGCCACGGTGAGCTGTCCAAGGTTGTAGGGATCGTAGAGCAGCGGGATCAGGGTGTCGTGGAGGTGGGCGAATACGGCGGCACCGGCAAGGCCGCCTGCCAGGGCGAACAGGGCGTCCATCCGGCCTTCTCCGGCCGCAGCCCAGGTCGTGCCCGGGCAGTAGCCGCAAAGGCCCCAGCCGATGCCAAAGAGGATGCCTGCAATGGTGGTGGCCCCGAGGCTCAAGGGGAGCACCCGGGTGGTGTCGATACCGGCGGATTTCAGGCCGGCAATGCCCAGGGCGGACAGAATCACGGCGGTGAGCATGAACATGGGGATCTGGGGTTCTTGCATGAGATGGGCCCTGGCCATCTTATCCGGGTCGGTGGCACCCACCCGCTGGATGATAAATCCAAAGGCAATGCCGGAAAATACGCCTAAAACTATATTGGGGGTCATGATTTCTCCTTTCTCGTTTTTCCGTATACCAGACGGGCTGTTACCATGGCCGCACCAAAGATGAGGACGCCGAAGTAAAGTCCGGACAGGGAAAGCTGGGATGATCCCGAGATAAAAAGGCCCAGGGTGCAGCCGCCGGCAAGCCTGGAGGCGAACAGGATCAGAAATCCGCCGGCAAATGCTGCCGCGTACCGCTTGGCCCGGCTGTTTCCGAACCGCTGTTCCCATAAAGGGGGCACATCCCGCACCGGGGCACGGAAGGTGCGTCCGGCAATGAAACCACCCATGGCCATGCCCAGTACAAAGGCAAAGAGCCAGGATCCGGGTCCGGGCATCATGGCGTAGTGCGGGTTTTGTTCCGCATAGGATGGTGCCAGGGGCGCAATGGCTCCTTTCAACAGGCTGATAAAGCCGGAGGATGAGGCGGGCGGCCCGAAGCTGGCGAATATGAATACGATGATGCCGGCCAGGGCGAATGCCGCCGCCAGCCAGTGCCAGTACAATGTCTTGGTATTATTTTCCATGATCAACCTCCGCAGGAAATATATCCGCTGTCGTTGCCGTTATTGGTCCCTGATGTCCGGAGCGCCTTTTTCACAGGGGCATTGCCGGACGAGGCGGACCGGCTGGAAGTGCCGGGCAGCTTGCTTCCCGTAAGGCGGTGTTCCCGGGTTTCCACGGGATAGAACTTGTCCGGGTGTCCCCATTCCTTCCAGGACGCTTCATAGGTATGGACATGCTCAAATCCCATGAGGCGGAGGATGTAGTAGGAAAAGGAGCTGCGCCGCCCGGAATTGCAGTAAACAATGACGCCTTTTTCCGGATCCAGCCCCCTGTAGAGCGACTGAAGCTCGGGATAGGATTTGAATCCTTTGGTATCCGTATCCGACCAGGCACCGGTGTAGTTGATATTGACGGCCGTGGGGATGTGGCCGCGCTTGAGGGGATTGCCCCGCAGTCCTTTGGTGCCTTTCTCCCCTGTATACTCCGCTTTGGACCGGACATCCACAATCTGGTAAAACCGGTCTCCCAGCCGCTTGTAGACAAAATCACCATGGATCAGTTTTTCCGTTCGAATCTCATCTGCAGGGGCCTGGTACAAAATGGGTTCGGGGGGGGCCTCAGTTGTTGCAAGGTCGAAGCCGGCGGCTTTCCAGCCGTCGATTCCCCTTTCCAGTATTTTTTTATTTTCATGGCCCAGAAGATCCAGAACCCAGAAGACGTATGAGGCGGTGGCGCCGCCGTCCCTGGCTGTGGAATCATAGAGAACCACGGTGTCGTTCCGGGAGATGCCCCGGCGGCCCAGTATCTGCTGGGCCTTGTTTACCCCCACAAACACAGAGGCCAGATCCTGTCCCGGGTCGCTGGTGCGGAATTCGGACCAGGGCAGCCGGACGGCCCCTGGAATCATGGCGCCGTCAAAGTAATCGTCCGTCCTGACATCCGCAACAATGATGCCGTTCTGTCCCAGGTGGTCATGCAGCCATTGGGGGGATGCTGCAAACCGGGCGTTGGGATAACTGGACTCTGTCTGCCCGGCCGATCCCAGGGACCATATAAATCCCAAGGCCAGGGCCAGCATGATGATAAAGTGCCTTTTGGCACGGTTCTGTTTCATGGCTAAACCTCCTTATGGTTGCAGGTTGGCGGCCCGTGGGCCGCAAAGTTGCCGGTTGAGGCAATCAAACCACAGGTATGGCCCCGGACACTATATGGGGTTTCACCCATATCCCTGTTAAAAAGCATGTATTCGGTTTTCAGTCGGTTTGCTTCTTGTGCGGGGTGTGGTATGGGTAAGGACGGATCGGTTCTCTAAGATCATAATTAAAATATCAGGAGCCCGTATTTTTATGGAAACAAAACGAATCGTTGTGGCAGATGATAACACCCTGCTCAGGGAGGGCCTCTGCCTCATGATCAATGCAGACGACGGCCTGGAAGTGGTTGCCGAAGCCCATGACGGTTTATCGGCGGTTGAGGCTGTGACGGGGCTTGCACAGCCGCCGGATCTGGTGATGATGGATCTGTCCATGCCCCGGATGGACGGGGTTTCCGCCATCAAGGAAATCAAGCGGCAGTTGCCGGATACCTGTATCATGGCCCTGACCATCCACGATGCGGACGACTTTGTGCTCCGCTGTTTTGAGGCAGGGGTGTCAGGCTATTGTCTTAAGGATGCCACCCAGGAGGAACTCATCAAGGCGGTTCACGTGGTCCTGTCGGGGAAGCCTTATATCAGCCCGGGGGTGGCCGGCAAGGTGCTGGAGGGCTACCTTGAGGGAAAGAAAACACTGAAGAAGGAAACCCGTTGGGAAAAACTCACCCAGCGGGAACGGGAGGTCCTCAAGCTGGTGGCCGAAGGATATACCAGCAAGGAGATCGCCGAATTTCTCTACATCAGCCCCAAAACCGTGGAGCGTCACCGCTCCAACATCATGAACAAGCTGGATCTCCACAACGTTTCCGAACTGACTTCATTTGCCATTGACAAGGGGCTTGTGGGACAATAGCCGTAAGTGGCGGTTATCTTTTTTTCAGAAATTCCATCACCCGTTTCCTCTGTGTAAAGACAGCGGACACAAGGACCACGGCGGCAAGTACCAGGGCCAGGTGTTTGCCGGATACGGCATATCCCAACACCACAAAAGGCACCCCGGTCATCGCCTGCGCCGTCCATCCGGCAAGGACACACCGGCTAAGGGTCATGCCGGAAAGCGGTAACAGGTGGTTTTTCAGGGTATAGGACAGACCGGGCACGGCCATGAACACAAAGGCCATCCGGAACCGCTGTCCGTCCGGACGGGAGGCGATCCGTATCCCCTTTTTCCGTACCAGTGTATGGAATCTGTCGTAGAGAAAATTCCGGGTCACCCAGAAGGCCACGACCAGGTGGAGGGGCATGATTGCACACATGATCAGCGCGCCGGACACGGGGCCGAATTTAAGGCCCAGCAATGCCAGCAGGGGAGAGACGGGAAACCCGAACACCGGCAGCAGGATAAAGGCTGCAACAACGCCTGCCGGCTGCATCAGGGCTGCCCATGGGTTTGGATGGTATCCACAAGGGTGGATGTTTTCTGGGTCAGAAGGTCCCATTCCGTCTGGAGTCCCAGCATCAGGGTTTCCCAGGGGGCAATATCGTCCCCGTAATCGAGTGTCCGGCCGTTCCGGCCCGGGTCCACATCCCGGTAGAGGCGGATCAATTTATCCACCGAGGCCTCCCGGCTGTATTCCCGGGCGGTTTTAAGCGCTTCTGCCCCCATCCGGGAGCGGGTTTGAGGGTTTGAAAGAAGCTCGGCCAGCACCTGAGCAACCCCTTTTTCATCCGTGTCCGGATGAAGCAGAACACCGTTGGCACCGTGGTCCACCACCTCCCGGACCCCCGGTGCGTTCAGGGCCGCCACCGGCGTACCTGCGGCCATGGCTTCGGCCAGCACCATGCCCTGGGTTTCGGTGAGAGAAGAAAATGCGAACAGGTCCATGGCCTGATAGGCATCGCTAAGATCCTGTCCTGACAGTTCGCCGGGCAGTTTCAACCGGTCCGCCGCTCCCGCTTCTTTGAAGATATTTCTCACGGTCCCGCGGTCCGGCCCTTCACCCACAACCAGAAACACGGATTCCGGTATCTGATTTACCGCTGAAAGTGCGGCCCGTGTCAGAAATTTAAGATTCTTTTCCGGTGCCAGACGGCCCACATGGCCTAAAACAGGTGCCTCTTTTGCAATTCCGTGCCGCCGTCTGAAGGTCTCGCCGTCGCCGGATGCGAAAAACGCGATGTCAATGCCGGTGGGAACGGGGGCAATTTTTGTTTCGACCCCCCGATTTGAGAGCATCCGGGCAATGCTCCGGCTGGGGGCTACCACCCGGTCACAGAGGTTGGCGTACCGGGTGGAAAGCCGGGCGGCGAACTGCCGGAATGAATCAAAATCCATCTTGATATGGTGGGCGTATGCCTCGTACAGGGTGTGGTGGGTAAACACCAGGGGCAGGCGCCTTCGCCGGGCCGCCCGGATGGCAGCATCCCCCAGCAGGTAGGGATGGTGGCTGTGGATCACCTGGGGGGCAAAGTCGTCAACCGCTTCGTCCAGGTAAAAGGGAACGGGAATCCGGACGGAAAATCCGCTGCCGTTGAACTCCGTTAAGGCCGGAACCCTGACAATGTCGGGCTCATTTAGGTCGTGGTCCTGCCAGCCCGGGAATTCCGGGGCAATGATGCGGACCCGGTGGCCTTTTTTTCTCAGATCCCGGGCAAAGGTGTTAACCGACCGTGCCACACCGCCCACATGGGGCAGGTAGGTATTGGTGAACATGCAGATATTCATGGTCCCTCCTGATTTGAGCGCCCGAAGCGGTCCATCAGACAAACGGATTGGCAATGTGCTGCTGGATATTTTTGTCTATGGTTTTTTCAAAGGGTCTGCCGTAATAATCGTACAACCGGGTTTCATACTCGGCATTTACCGGTTTTTCCGGATCGAACTCCGGGCCGTTTTTGATTTCATCCTTGGCCAGATCAATCTTGAAGTTGGCTTTTGCCCAGCTTACCGCTTTTGCCCAGTCCAGGGACAGGATCACCTTTTTTCCGCCGGGCAGCCAGTTCCGGGTGTCCACCACCACATGGCGCAGGGCCCAGGTTACGTCATCCAGAATAAAGTCTTCCACATGGCCGATGTGCCCGTCGCGGGCCTGGATGTCGTACCCCATGACCTCTTTGACGGAACGCAGATGGTTTTGGCTGTCTTCATCCCCGTCGGTTTGTTCTTGCGCCTCCACCGCCTCCGGGGGAACCTGTTCGGCAGGGGAAAGGGCGCCCGGATGGGTCACAGGCCCCCACAGCCCGGTTCCGGCCCAGTAAAGCGGGTATCCGAAATGCTTTGACATTTTCCGTTCATGTTCGCGGGACACAGGTTCGTCCTCAGAGGGCGCTGGGCAGTTCTCCAGTTGGTCGGTTGTGATATTCAAAAGGATGTTCCGGGTTTTCCAGTCCGGCTTCCGGATCATCATCGGTGACACCAGTACCATCTTTCCCATGAGCCACTTGCCCGTATTGGCCACAAGGTGGCGAATGGTCCACCACCGGTCGTCAAAGAGCAGGTCCTGGCAGGTTCCGAATTCTTTTTCCTCTGCATGGAGGCCGTATCCGATAAGTTCATTGGCGCTTCGTAGCATGGACACCTTCCTTTCTATTGGTTCGGTTTAACATCAGGGAAAGAACCGCCTTGGTGAGGTCTTGCCCCGTATGGTTTCAGTGTTGCCTGAACCACAGGGGTATTGAAATAGGGCGTTTCCGGTAATTTTAGTTTGGAAAACATGTAGACTTGGCTCAAACGATCCGGAAGGTCCTGGACGACTAACCCTCTGATGTAAAAGGATCAGGGAAAGGTCCGCCATTCGCCCTGCCTGCGTATTACATCCCGGACAGCGGCCGGTGCAAACCGCTTTCCCTGCCAGTCCATTTGAACGATTGAAAGTGCCTCATCATTGCCGGTGATCAGATTGAAACTATTGGTCCGGCCGGGCAGCACCCGGCTGGATACGGCAGTGCCGGCCTGGCAGACAACGATGCCGCCGGTGATACGGGTATAGGGCAGGTGGATATGGCCCCCGAGGATCAGGTCCACGCCGGAAGCCCTGAAAAATTCCAGGGCCAGCCGGCTGTTGTCTATGAGATGCCGGTGCAGGTAGGGTTTCGGCAGCCAGAACGGGTGGTGGGCTGCCAAAATGCAAAGTTTTGTCTCATGCGCCGCAGCAAACTCCCGGGAGATCCGGGCGAGCTGATCCCGGCTGATTCTTCCCCTGGACCAGTCCAGGTGCCGGCCCATGGCACGGGCTGTATTGGCGCCCAGGCAGAGGACATCTTCTGTTTCGAATCGGGGTTCCAGATCCGGGCCCAAATGGCGCCGCCATTTTTTCCAGGGTGAAAACAACCGTTCGGCAGGGTTGTAAACCGGTAGGTCGTGGTTGCCGGGAATCACCAGGACGGGACCGGGAAGTCCTTTCACAAAGTCTTTCGCCCTGCGGAATTCCGCCGTAGCCGCCCGCTGGGTCAGATCGCCGCTGATCACGGTAAGATCGGGGGTCTGGCGGAAAAGTTCCGCTGTGAGGGCTTGCGACACCTTTGGCATTTCCTGGCCGAAGTGAGGGTCTGAAATATGGGCGATGCGGATCATTCAGGATTCTCTTTTTATTGGATGATGATGTCAACAGGGTCAGAATCCGAACACCAGCGGCACAATGGCCATTGAGATCAGGCTGGCAATGATCGGATAGGTTGACGTACCGAGACCACCGGAATGAGTATTGCCACCAGAGGGTATTGTTGAGAAATCCGCTGCCGGAATTTTTGTTTTGATCCGTGGGGCAAAGGTGAGAAAAAGAATCGCAAAGGTGGCAATGGCATCGAAATTCATTGTGGAAAAGACTCCTTGCTTGCCCGGATTCAGGCAAGCAAGGCATCCGGTCCGGTTTCCTCATCGGGCAGGGCAACGGCCAGGTTGTTTTCCACATGACTGCCGACGGCATCTTTCACCAGGGCATCCACAGCGGCACGCTTCCAGTGGGCGTCAACCGTTCCATCGAGAATTACGGCATCGTTTTCTACCCGGATACGGGGATTGAAGACAAAAATACGTGGGTCACTTTCCAGCGCAGCCAGTGCTTTCCAAATAATGGTGTTCGTATCCATTGCGGTTTTTACCTCTTTTATTTTGCATTGAAATTTCAGAGCAGCCGGTAGGGCTGGGCCTTTAAGGACCAGATGCTTTGGGGATACCGGGAGGTCAAACCGGTATAGGCCTTTTTCAGCGCCTCGGGTTCATGGGTATCGTTAAACAGCGCCACGCAACTCAGGTACATCGCTTCAGGTGCCCAGTGGCTGTCCGGGTAATCGTTCACAACAATGTTCATGAGGTTTGTGGCTTTGTTCATATTTCCTTTTTGGAATTCCAGCCTGCCGTTGCCAAGCAGTATCCAGGGCGCCAGCTCCAATGGCGGCAGAAACCCCATGGAGTCTGCCAGAAGTTTCCCGCTGGGTTCCGCAAGGAACAACTGGGGGGTCCATTTTACATCCCGGTCAACATTGTCCAGTACCGTGTCGTGGCCCACCTTTAGCGGTATGCTGTACTTGTTTACGACTTCAACCACTTTTTTGTCGGGATACGTAACTGTATCCATCTGCTGGCAGCCGATTCATTCCGGATTGAAAAAATCGATGAAAATCGGTTTCTCATCAGCCGCGGCCTTTGCAAAGGCCTGTTCTTTGTTCTCTGTCCAGTGTATTGAGGATGTCATGATTTCTCCTTTTGGTTTCTTCTTGTCGTTGTCTGGTTAATCCTGGATTCCGATACCCCCCGATTGGCGGGGCGGCAGTTTATCATTAGGGTTAAAAATGAAAGTGCATTGGCCAGTTCACTGTCTTCCGGATAGATGCCGTCACCCGTATGGTGTGCTGAAAGTCTTTCCCGGGGGGATGACAGCACCTCATCCAATTTGTTCCCTGAAGGGCGGTGTTGTTTTTCCATGGGCGTTCTCCCGTGTTGTTGGTGGGGGGCCATTTAAAATTGCATCATAACCCTGGCTCCCTATTGGATCTATGGGTGGATTCCTGTATATGCCCACCTGTCACCCTGTATTGAACCGGCCTGAATCTGCTCTTTTGGAAGTTGGAATTACAGGGTTTAGACCATTTAGCTGTTTCGGCAGATATGTTTTCATAGATAACAGTACCTTGCCTGGTTCTTTTCGGGATGTTCCATATTACTGAGGTGAGGTGAACCAGAAAATACCTTGGGATTCCTGCAGGCCTGCCGGTCTGAATCGAACCCGGGGGAAGGGATTATGTCACAATGGTTGTTCATACATCAGTTTGCCACATCGCCGCCGATACGGGGCCGGATCCCCTGCCGGAAGTTCCGGTGCCCGGTAAACCCCCTTTAAAGGATCCGCCGGTAAAAGAACCGCCCCAGCCGCCGTCACCGGATGAAGCACCCCCCAGGAAAGATCCTCCGCCGGTCAAGCCGCCCTTGAAGGATCCTCCGGTCAAGGACCCGCCAGTCAAGGATCCGCCGGTTCGGTTTTGAACCGGAACCTGCTGTGCTAGGTAAGTTAATGGCGCTAAGCAGTATTGTCCGGGGTGGTGATTTTTGACAAGGCCGCCTTGAGGGCTGCTTCATTCCGGTGACTCAACGAGGTCTGCAGCACTTTGCCGTTATAGGGTGTTAGTTCTTCGAGCACCTTGTCCGAGGTGGCCTTCCGGATAAGAATGAAAAGGGCAGAGGTCCGGGGCTGAAGGGTTTTTGACAGCTCTTTCATGAATTCATCGCTGATGCCTATGTCGGCCAGGGTGCCGGTGATCGCACCGGCGGCAGCCCCGACAGCCGCTCCCAACACAGGACTGAAAAAAATCAAACCGATCAGCAACCCCCAGAAACTGCCGGAAATCGCACCTGTGGCAGTTAGGTTATGGATTTGGTTCAGCCTCACCTTCCCATCCGCTTTCTTGACCGCCACCACGGCATCTTCAACATCCACCAGGTAATCCCGCTGTAGTTTCATCAGTTTGGTTCTGACTTCTTCTGCGGTGAATTCGTCCTCAAATGCTATGACAACAAGATCACTCATTGGTGTCTCCTTTTTGGCTTTTTGTTGACGATTATGCACCAGCATACCTCCGCGAGCAGCTAGAAGGATATACATAAGCTTCACCATTTTGGCTTGCGCAATCCTGTAGTGGCAGCGCCACAATATCTTGCCGGGAAACCGAGAGGGTGCATGAAACCGGAAGTTTGAACAAAAATCTTCCGGCAGGAGGATGGACAGGGAAGGGACAACGCGCAGGGTATTGATGGAGATCATTTGTCTCCACTATTCCGGATAGTGGCCATAAGATCATTAAAATGACCGTTTTTGTTGAAAAAGGCAAAGGCTCCGCTGTCTGACACTTCCCGGGACATATCCTCGTGTTCGTACATGGTCAGCAGAATAACCCGTATATCGGGGAACGCCTCTGTAATCTGCCGGGTGGCCGCCAGGCCGTCCATCACGGGCATGGAAATATCCATGAGGATAACGTCGGGCTGATCCCGGACCGCCATCTCAACGGCCTGGGCTCCGTTCGAAGCCACGGCGGTCATACGGATGTCCGGCTGTTGGGCCAGTACGTTGGACAGGGCGTCCCGCATCACGGCATGGTCGTCCGCCAGCATGACCCGGATCTCTTCACCCGGTTTAGCGCCTGAGGCTGAATCCGGCTGAACGGCTTCGGGCACCGGCGGGGACGGTACGGCATCCGGTGTTATGTGATGGTTTTCGTCGCTGTAGTGTTCCGTGGCAAGCGGGGATGTCAGTGAAATTCGGGTGCCTTTTTCCGGTGCACTGTCAATCTCGAACCTGCCCCCCAGCAGTTGAATCCGTTCCCGGATGTTAAAAAGCCCGAATCCGCTTAGGTGTTTTTTTTCATCCAGTGCAAGATCCGACGGATCAAACCCGTTCCCCCCGTCGCTGACAACGATGGAAAGCCGGGATTCGTCAGCAGTCACAAAGACGGATGCTTCCGTGACACCGGAATGCTTCACCGCATTGAACAAAAGCTCCCGGACGGATTCGTAAAGCAGGATGTTCAAGGATTCCTGTTTTACTTCAATGTGCTCGTCCGCTGTGAGGGTGACCTCAAACCCGTGCCGCGATTTCATCTGCCGGATCAGCCACCGAAGGGCGCTGACCAGTCCCTTGGCATGGAGAATGGTGGGGGACAGTTCCGTGGCCAGGCTTCTGGAGGCGTTTATGGCTTCTGCCGTCATTTCAAGGGCAGCGGTAATCTCTTTTTGCCCCCCGGCCATACCTTCTTTGCGCTGCAGGGTTTCCAGCCTAAGTTTGGTTCCCACCAAGAGCTGCTGGATATGGTCGTGGAGCAGGGCAGCCAGGCGGCGGCGTTCCCGCTGTTCCGACAGGGTAAGCTGGCCGGTGAGCCGGACCAGTTCTTCACTTCGCCGCCGCATCCCCGCTTCCAGTTTTTTGAGCCGGGTCATATCCTTGGCAATGGTGGCAATGGCTTCGGGCTGTCCGGTGCTGTCCTTTATGGTAAATGCGGTGAGTAGCGAGGGGATGGTCTGGCCGGATCTGTTTTGCCGGACCGCTTCAAGATCGTGAACCATCTCCCCGTCAATGCAGCGCCTGCGCAGTTTTCTTTCAAAGGCCTGCTGTTTTTCAGGCACCAGCCGGAACACGGACGTACCGGTAAGTTCATCCACGGCGTACCCATATGCGGTTGCGGCCGCATAGTTGACCTCGGTCATCAGGCCTTCCAGATCCTCAATGATGATGGGATCGGTGGCATCCATAAAGACACGGGACAGCTTTTTCACCTCGTCTTCGGCCTGCTGGCGGGTTTCCGCTTCCAGTTCAAGGGCCTTAACCGTGGATTCCAGTTCCGCGGTCCGTTTTCGAACCTGTTTTTCAAGGCTCTCTCCGTGGTTGGCCAGCAGCGTTTCCATCTGTTTGCGCTCCGTGATGTCCTGGACCACCACGTTGACGGCGGCAATTTCTCCGTCCCGGTCCGTGATGGGCATCCACTGCTCGATCCAGGTCCGTTCCATATCGGGATATGCCGGGGTTTTACCGGTTATTTCCATGTCCCAGACCGGCTCCCCGGTCTTACGGATCGTTTCCAAAATATCCTCAACCTGGTCCGCCAGGTCCGGCACAATTTCGCTGATATGACGGCCGATATGGTCCGGTATGGGTATCCCGTTGATATCGGCCATGGTCTGGTTGATCCGCAGGAACTTAAGTTCTTTGTCGATCATGCACAGGCCGATGGGGGCGCTGGTGTAGATGGCTTCCAATTCGGAAAGGTTCCGGCGGGCCGCCTCCTGGCTTGCCTTAAGGTCGGCTTCGAATTTTTTACGCTGGGTTTCATCCCGGCAGATTATCCCAAGACGCCCTGCTTCAAGGTGGTATACCGACAGGAGAAGGTCTTTTTCCAGCCGGGAAAAATGGGTGGAAAAAATGTTGGGTCTGCTGCCTTTGGATATATTTTCCAGCTGTGTTAGCATCTGTTTTTTGGCAAGCTCGGGCAGACCGACAATACTGGCCCTCAGGGGGAGATCCCTGGCGTCTATGGAGAGCATGGTCTCCATGGCGGCATTCACCTGCTGGATCATCACGTCGGTGGGGCGGCTGCCCGGCCCGTGCTCCAGTTCGCAGACCAGAAGCGCCTCGTTCATGTTGTCCACCAGGAGCCGGTAGCGCTGTTCGCTGGCTTCAAGGTCGCTGAGTGTGGCGGTGAGTTCGTCGGATTTGACCCGCATCTCCTGGTTCACGGTATTGAGTTCTTCGTTGGAAGCCTGAAGTTCTTCGTTGCTGGTTTCCAGTTCTTCATTGGAGGCCTGGAGCTCCTCGTTGGCGGACTGGAGTTCTTCGTTGAGGGACTGGAGTTCTTCACCACTGGTTTCAAGTTCCTCCAGGGTGTCCTGGAGATGCTCCCGGGTCACCTCAAGTTCCTGTTCCAGTTCCGCGATCCTTGAATCGCTCCGGTCGCTGTCGGATTCATCAGGGGACAGGGGGGGATCCGGAAGCTCAATCCGGTCGAAAATCGTCAGAAAATAGGTCTGGCCGGCGGTTTCTTTTACCTGCCCCACCTTCAGCCGTACGGCCCTGTTGCCGTCCTGGCCCTCCATTTTGATTTCCTGGCTGGTGAGGACGCGGTCTTCCTTGCTTGCCCGGTGCAGCAGGCTCTGGAGGATGTACCGGAACTCCTGGCGGGCCATGGATACGGCGTTGAGGGTGTCTTTTACCGAGCCTTCGGGCAGCTTGAGGTAATCCCCCACATCCCCCCGGATATAAAGGATGTTGCCCTGGGCATCGGTCATGACAGCGCTGCAGTCCAGGACCTGGAGCAGGGAACTTGCAAACTCCCGCTCTTTCCACAGTTCGGTTTTTTCAAGGCTCTGGGGGGAACCGGTCATCCGGGCAAGCTGATGTGACTGGTGACGCTGGACCAACTGGGGCATCCGGTGGCTCAAGGTTTCCCTGCGTTCGTAGATCTTCCACTTGGTGTGAACCGCTGAAAAAAGTTCGGTCTTCTGATTCACGGACTCTGATTTTCCCAGGAAGAGCAGTCCCCCCGGGTCCAGGCTGTAGTGAAAGAGGGACAGGATCTTGTTTTGCAGTTCGGGATTCAGGTAGATGAGCAGGTTCCGGCAGGATATCAGGTCCAGGTGGAGAAAGGGGGTGTTCTTGAGCAGGTCCTGGCGGGCCAGCACCACCAGGTCCCGGACCGGTTTGTTAACCGAGACCGTGTTGTCCGTGTGGGTGAAATACCGCTCAAACCGCCGGTTGTCCGTATCCATGACCGTGGCTAGGGGATAGGTGCATTTCCGGGCGAACTGGATGGAGTCCTCGTCAATGTCCGTGGCAAAAATCTGGATCCGGTACTTGTCGATTTGATCGCCCAGGATATCAAACAGGAGCATGGACATGGAATAGGCCTCTTCGCCGGTGGCGCAGGCCGGAACCCATATGCGGATACTGTCTCCGGGGTGCTTTTCCTTAAGCTTTTTACGCAGGGCCACGGTCAGGGCCTCGAAGGCTTTGGTATCCCTGAAAAAGCTGGTGACCGAAATCAGCAGGTCCTTGTAAAGCTTGTCCAGCTCATCCGGGTTTGCTTTGACGAATTTCAGATAGTCGTAGAGGGTGGACAGCTTGTGCAGCACCATGCGGCGGCTGATGCGGCGGTATATGGTGCTGGATTTGTAGTCTGAGAAATCCACCTTGAGCCGTTTGTTCAGCAGGCTTAAGATCATGCGGATCTCATCCAGGTGCCGGTCGTGTTCCGGCTCCTGTGCAATGAGGGAGGGGTATTTGAGGGCGGATTCCAGTTCATGCCCGATTTTTTCCGGCGGCAGCACCAGGTCCACACAGTCCGTTTCCATGGCAGCCCTTGGCATGCCGTCGAATTTGGCCGTGTCCAGGGATTGGACAATGGTGATCCCGTCGTTGGATTTGATGGCCCGGATCCCGTGGGCCCCGTCGGTGCCGGTGCCCGAAAGTATGATGCCCACGGCATTGTGGCCTTTTTCTTCGGCCAGGGAGGTGAAAAAAAGGTCGATGGAGGGTTTGGGGCCGATGGACGCGGCCTGGCTCAGTTCCAGGCGGCCGCCGGCCAGTTTGACGTCTTTGCTGGGGGGGGTGATGTAAAGGGTATCTGGTCTGACCCGGGTGCCGTCCTTGATGATTTCGATTTTAAGCCGGGTGTGTTTGGTCAGAAGGCTGTCCAGCATGCTCCGGTACCGGGGGGCCAAGTGCTGGGCAATCACGTAGGCAATGCCTTCTTTTACCGGCAGGCCCGGCAGGATTCTCTGGAGGGCGTCCAGTCCGCCGGCTGAGGCGCCGATGCCCACAACAACTGCTTCATTGCTGTTTTTTTTGTCTGAATCTGCGGGTGTGTTCATAGACGGAAATCCTTTGAGCAGCCCCGGCCAAGGTGCACGGGCGGTTCATTTATCGATTTGCTGGATATGTATTCTCTTATACACGATCGGGCTTGGGATCACAAACTTGCAAGAAAAACAGCCGCCACCCAGGAGGGTATGGGGGATTGAAAAAAAGAAAATACAGGGGTTGCCGGATACGCCGGCAAGCGCATCACGGGTAGAATCCGGTATAAATGGTCACAAGTAACATCTAATTTGAGGATATTACCAATGATACCACCAAAGACGGTAATCCCGGCAAGGTCCTACGACGGCGGTTACCCGATTAAAGTCTTACACAGGAGGTACCCATGATAACCCATAGAAACCATACCGTTATACTCACCGTCATCCTTATATTTTTGTTTTCCGGAACGGCTTTAACCGCCCCCCGGATGAACGACGATACCATCACGGCGGCTGTGGAGGAAGAACTGCTTCACGATCCTGTGGTGGAGGCCTTCCGCATCGCAGTGGGCTGCAGGGACGGCGTGGTGGAACTGACCGGGGTTGCAGAAAACATACTGGCAAAAGAACGGTCGCTGAACATCGCTGAAACCGTAAAAGGGGTCCGGTCCGTGGTCAACCGGATCCGGGTTGTGCCTGCAGGCACCCGAAGCGATACCATAATCCGCAGGGATGTGATTCAGGCCTTGGCCGGAGATCCTGCCGTAGAGTCCTATGATATCGCCGTGAGCGTTGTGGACCGGGAAGTGACCCTCCGGGGCCAAACAGACTCGTTCAGGGAAAAGGAACTGGCCGGTACCGTGGCCAAATCCGTGGCAGGGGTCGAGGCCCTGGACAACCAGATCAACCTGGTCTACCCGGATGACCGCAGGGACAAAGATATTCTTGCGGATATCCTGGCAGGATTGAAGTGGGATCTTTTGGTGGACCACGCACTTATCGGTGTAAAGGTCAATGACGGACAGGTAACGCTCTCCGGGACGGTGGGCAGTGCCGCAGAAAAAACCAGGGCCAATGCCGTGGCCTGGGTAACGGGTGTCAAGGCCATTGATGACGGTCAGCTTCATGTTGCCCGCTGGGCCAGGGATCCGGATTTACGGCAGGGCAAGTATGTCTCTAAAACAGACGAAGAGATCCGGCAGGCCGTTATCGCGGCATTGAAGACGGACCCCCGGGTGTCCATGGAAAATGTTTTGGTTACGGTGGCTGACGGTACCGTGACGCTCAGGGGCACGGTGGATACCCTCAGGGCCCGCCGGGCGGCGGCCGGTGATACCGTCAACACCGTGGGCGTTTACCGGTATAAGAATCACCTGAAAGTCGGGGAACCGGAACCCGGTCCCAGCGACAGTGAACTTGAACAGCGTATCGAAGCGGCACTGGAACGGGATGCCTATGTAGACGGGTATGAGGTGCATGTCGATGTCCGATCCGGTGTGGCCGCCCTCTACGGCAGGGTGGATACGGGGTTCGAAAAGATTCGGGCCGAAGATGTGGCCGGTACCCTGCCCGGTATTTTTGCAGTGGAAAACAACATCCTGGTGAGCAAAGGATGGTATCCCCATTATTACAACCCCTATGTAGATGTCACCGAACTGGAAACTTACACCTGGTACGAATACGGGCGTGCCCCCCGTACTACCCTGAAAAGCGACCGGGAAATTAAGCGAAGCATTGAAGAAGAACTGTGGTGGAGTCCCTTTGTATCTTCTGACCGGATCGATGTCCGTGTGGACGGGGGAAAGGCTATTCTCAAAGGTGAGGTCACCTCAAAAACCGAATATGATGCCGCAACGGAAAACGCCTGGGAAGGCGGGGCAACCGCGGTGGACAACGATCTTGTGATCTTAGGCCTGCTTCATCCCAAAAAGAACTGACCCCAAAAAAAGGAGACACCCAATGAACAAAGAGAACCAATCAATGGACAAGGATCAATTGTGCAAAAAAATTCAGGAAATTTATCCGGATATCGGTGAATGCGGCATTGATGTGGATGTGGCATTTGACGAAACCAACAACCGCTGGCGGGTGGGGCTGAAAAGAGGCAGCAAAAGCCTTTCCACCTTTCTGGAACCCGGGGACGCAAAGCTGTGCATGTCCGGACAGCAGTGCGTGAGCCTGGGATTGGAGATCCGGCAGTTAAAGGACAATATTTAAAGGAGTTTCCCCGAGATGAACAGACAGGAATTTGAAAGCTATATGAACAACTGGCTGAAAACATGGGGGCAGACCATTCATGACATCGAAACCCAGAACGGCGGGGCCCCGTCCGAAGTGTACAAGGCCAAGCTGGATGAAATGAAGATCGTCCTCCACGATATGCGAACAAAGGTGGAAGATCTGCAGAACAGCAAGGACGACAAGTCCTGGAGCGACATGAAAGTCCGGGTGGAAGATATGGTCGGGCCCATAGAGGAGTCGTTCAAGGAGAGTCTGGCTTACTTTCATTAACGGCCATGGGCCGCCCATGAATGTTATTCGGTGTGCCCACAACAAACTATGAAAGATTTCAACTGGTTGTGTGGTTCTTTCATATAAAAAGATGGGCCTGTCAGAACGCAACCTCTAATGGAAAGGAGGCAACATGGATACCAGTGTCGGCGTTGTTCTTTTGGCGTCCGAGAATCAATTTCCGGAGGCAGGGCCTAAAAACCTGCTTCCCTTTTTTCACGAACCGGTCATTACCCGTTGCATCGACCGGATCCTTGACAGTGGTATCAAGGACATCGCTGTGGTCACAGGGCCGGACGGATACGAGGTGGGGGCTGCCCTGGAAGATTATCCGGTCTGCATCGTTGTAAGCGATTCACCTGTGTCTGATACCAGGGCCCAGGTGAAACTGGGCCTCAACGCCCTACCCCGGTATACCACCGGTTTGATTATTGCCAACTGCAGCAAGTCCCAGGCCTGTTTTGAGGATTACGGCTTTCTGGCGAACGTCCACCACAGGGCCCCGCAGTATGCGGTGATACCGGGCCGGCCCCTGCAGGACAGCCATCCGGCACTGCTCCCAGTGGAAATGCCCCCCACGGAACTGGACAATATCGTTCACCTGGAGCGACACCTGAAGAAAATTGCCTCCGGCGTATGGACGTAAAGACGCTTTACACCGGGATGGGAGAAGAACACCACAACCATGAAAAAAGAAGGGAGGTGAATGTAATGACCAAAGAAGAAAGACGCCTTGAAAAAGACGAACAGGGCAAGGACCTTGTGAACCAGAGAAAAAAAGAACGGCAGAAGACCATGGACAAGCTGTCCATTGATTCATCCGAAGCCAAGACCTATGACCCGGATGATGAAAAATGCTCCTAATCCGTAAAACGATCCCGTAAAAAGCCTTGGTTCCGACAATCGATTTGAAGCATTTTTTTCCCCGGGGCTTTTTACGGGGCCAGCAAGAAAGGTAAACCATCTCATGTTTTGTTATCAATGTGAACAAACGGCAAAAGGAGAGGGCTGCACCGTCATGGGCGTGTGTGGGAAAAGTCCGGAAGTGGCAGCCCTTCAGGATCTTTTGATCTACAGCCTCATGGGCCTAAGCCAGGTAATGGAAGAAGCGGAGCGGATTGGTGTAAAAGATCCGTATATCGGAAGATTTATTGTAAAAGCCGCATTTTCAACCCTGACCAATGTGGATTTTGATTCCCAGCGGTTTGTGGAGCTTATCCAGCAGTCCGTTGTATTGCGGGACCAGCTCAAGGACAAGGTGTCGGCACTGGGACAGTTTGTCAGTTTTCCTAAAGGGCCTGTTTCCTTTGAGCCGGCATCCACCCATGAAGAACTGGTCCGGCAGGCGGAAGATGTGGGCCTTTTCTCTTATCCGTCAGAAAATCCGGACATCCTTTCCCTGAAACATACGGTGCTGTTCGGTATCAAAGGGGTGGCAGCATATGCCGACCATGCCCAGATTTTAGGCGTTGAAGACGAAGCGGTTTACAAATACATATTCAAGGGGCTGGCATCCCTCTGGCGCACGGATCTGGATAAGGAGGAATGGGTGGCGCTGGCCCTTGACTGCGGAAAAGCAGCCTACCGTGCCATGGAATTGCTTGACGAGGCCAATACCCGCACCTACGGCCACCCCGTGCCCACCCGCGTACCCCTGGGACACAAAAAAGGCAAGGCCATCCTGGTGTCAGGCCACGATCTCAAGGACTTGGAGGAACTGCTGAAACAGACGCAGGGAAAAGGGATTTATGTTTACACCCACGGGGAGATGCTGAGCACCCACGGATATCCGGAACTCAAAAAATACGACCATTTTTACGGCCAGTTCGGAACGGCATGGCAAAAGCAGATCAAAGAGTTTGCAGACTTTCCCGGGGCTGTTCTCATGACCACCAACTGCCTGATGCGGCCTCAAAAAAGTTACCAAAAGAATCTGTTTACCTGCGGTATGGTGGGATGGCCGGATATTCCCCACATTGAAGACCGGGATTTTACCCGGGTCATCGACAGAGCCCTGGCGTTGACGGGGTTTGACCGGGATCATCTGGAGGGCGAGGTGTCTGTGGGATTTGCCAGAAACACGGTGACCGGTCTGGCGGACGAGATTCTGGACTGTGTCAAAAGCGGGGCGATCCGCCATTTCTTCCTGATTGCCGGGTGCGACGGCGCCAGACCCGGCCGCAATTATTACACGCGGTTCGCAGAAGCCGTACCCCGGGATTGCATTATCATGACCCTTGCCTGCGGAAAATACCGGTTCTTTGATCAATCCATGGGGGAAATCCAGGGCATTCCGAGGCTGCTGGATATGGGGCAGTGCAACGACGCCTACTCCGCTGTCCGTGTTGCCCAGGCTCTGTCAAAGGCCCTGGATACGGATATAAATGATCTGCCACTGTCCCTGATTCTTTCCTGGTATGAGCAAAAGGCGGTTTGTGTCCTGCTGGCATTGCTGAGTCTGGGTATTAAGGATATCAGGCTGGGTCCCACATTGCCTGCATTTTTTACCCCCGGGGTACTGAAGGTGCTGACGGAGGCATTCAATATCATGCAAATCGATACGCCCAAGGAAGATATAAAGGCGATTCTGGGGTAAGAGGCCCGCACGGGCGGTGAGCGGCATATCCGGATCGCATCGAACAGGCCGTAATTATTCGTTTTTTATCCGAATGTTGTGCCGCTTCATCGTCTCACTGACGGCACACGCCAATTCATCTTTGCCCGGGTTTGCCCTGAGCATTTTATTGATAAGGCCGGTTCGGCCAAGGATATCAGAAAGCTGGGATGCGAACAGCAGTTCCGGATTTTCTATCATACCGGTAAAGCGGTGGGACAATTCCATGGAAATCAGGCCGTGCACCAGGCCGGTCACCTGGATCACATGGTGAATCAGATCAACACCGGCATCAAGTGCCAGTCTTTCTTTTACCGCTGCCAGCATTTTTGAATAATCAGTGGGGAAATCTGCTTTGGGCAGAATGAGCCCCCCTGCCTTTTCAGCCCGGTCAAACAAGTTAAAAAAGAGCTTATATCCCCGATCAGCCAGTTCGGCTTGAGCACCGTTATCCGTTCCCAGCCCTGAAACCGGCTGTCCTGCAAACAGCGAAAAGGCGGAAGGGTTAGCCACGGCCCACTGCCGGTAGCGTATAAAGGTGGTGAATATTATGGTGGCGGTGTTCTTTTTTTCTTTAGAGGAGAAGGGTGCGGTCAGGGCCGAGTAAAAAGCATCCAGCGCATCCTCCACCAGTTGCGCCATAAGGGCTTCTCTGTTTTTAAAATAAGTGTAGAAGGCCGGTGCCGTCATCCCCATTTGCCGGGTAATGCTGTGGATGGTGACCGTCTGGTTTTGCCCGAGCAGATCCCAGGCAATGGATTTGATTTCCTCCACAGTGGCCTGTCTTAACTTTTCTCTTCGCGTTGTCATAGGGTGGGTTATACCGGAAAGATTCCGGATTGACAAATTGTAATTTTAAGAATATTAAAAATAATTAATAGTATTAAAAATACTGAATTTTATAAAGGAAACGGGCTATGATTTCTCTTTCATCATATAAAAACAGGCGGAAGCGTTTGGCGGAGCGCTTGAAGGAAGACAACCTGGATGCATTTCTGGCAAGCAGCACCGAAGGGATTTATTATCTGACCGGTGCCACCTTTGTGCCGGAGGAAAGGCCGTTTTTTATCCTGATCCTTCCATCGTCAGATCCTGTCCTCATCGTACCGAAACTGGAAGCGGCCCATATGGAAAAGGCGGGGATCGGCAAGGTCCGGGTGTATGATGAGTTTCCCGCCCCTGAAGGATCAGGATGGTCTGAGGTGCTGGCATCCTGTATCGACGGGGTCCGCAGTCTGGGTGTGGAACCTGATATCTCGGCTGCAAAACTGGCAAAAATAGACACATCTGACAGTGTTGAGACAATTGTCACCCCGGTGCTGGAAGAAATGCGCAAAATCAAAACACCGGAGGAAATCGCCATGATTGAAGAGACCGCATCCTGGGCAGATTTCGGCATGGGGGAAATAATAAAGGCCAGTTACGACGGCGCCACTGTCGTTGAAATCTTTTCGCGGTCCAAATCCGTTCAGGCCAGGGTCATCCGGGATACCGATTATGATCCCATGGCATCCTCATTTCTGACCGCCTCATGGCCGGCACCATTCAGTGCCCAGCCCCACGGGATTCCGGAGATTGATGACCGGATGGGGAAAGGTCCCATCGTGGCAATTTCTTACCTGAGGGTCAACGGTTATGCCGCCGAGGTGGAACGCACCTATTTTCATCACAGGCCAGACACCCAGGAACGTGACATTTTTCACGATATGATGGCTGCCCGGGAACTTGCAACATCCATGGTCCGTCCCGGGATCGCCTGCCATGACATTGACCAGGCGGTGGTCGGGTTTCTTGAAAAGAAAGGCTACAAGGATTACCTGCTTCACCGCACCGGGCACGGCATTGGCCTGGGCAACCACGAAGGGCCCTGGGTGGCCCGGGGCAGCAGCGACATCCTGGCTGAAAACATGGTAATCAGCATAGAACCAGGGGTTTATATGCCTGATATCGGCGGGTTCAGGCATTCGGATACCTGCCTTGTGACAGACGGCGGGTGCCGGAGACTGACGAAATACCCGGACCGTATTGACGATCTGGTCATCACCGGTAAGAAGCCGGTTCGTCAATTTTTGGGCAAGCTGTTGCGCCGTCATCTGGGGATCGCCCCCTAAAAAGCATCCTAAGTTCCCATATGGATTGATTTAATCATGAATTTTATTTATTATATGAATATTATTCATCAACGCCTGTTGCCTGCCTTTCTTCTCCCAATTTCATGCGCCTGCCGGGCAATGGGGAAAGGAGTTATCCATGAATCGATCGATCCACAAAATCATTGATGAACAGATGCGGCGGTGGGAAATGTCCAAGCAGAATCCACCTGCGGAAATCAAAAGCCTTAGAACCATAACCATTTCAAGGGAATGCGGCAGCCAGGGCCAGGAGGTGGCCGAAAAGCTGGCCCGGGCAACGGGGTTTGATCTCTTTCATAACGAGATATTGGAAGCCATGATTGAAACATCCAAAAACTCCAGGACTCTCCTGGAAACCCTGGATGAGAAGGCCATGAATGTGGTGGATGACATTGTGGCCAACCTGGTTCACGAGCATCACCTCTGGCCGGACGAGTATTCAAAGTTGCTTCTCAGGATACTGAACACCATTGCCAAACACGGCAATGCCATTATTCTGGGCAGGGGGGCCAATTGTGCCCTGAAAAAAGCGGCTGCCTTGAAAATCCGGATTGTTGCCCCAGAATCCCTGCGCCGGGAACATATCCAGAATACCCGGGATATGAACTTCGACGATGCCCAGAAACTGATGGTGAGCACCGATGCCAACAGGACAGCCTTTGTCAAACGCTACTTTAACTGTGATGCCGCCGACCCTGCCAACTACGACCTGATTCTCAACACAGGCACCCTGTCCGTGGATCGTACCGTTGAAATTATTCAATGCGCCATAAAGTAGATATTTGCATTGTGTGAACTAGGCCTTGACTTCATTTGTAAAATTCATTTAGTGTGATCTACCGGATTAAATCATATTGACCGAAACCTTAGCTATTGGCAAAATTAAGGTCAGGAGGCGATTGAATGGAAGTTGTCAGGGCTGTTTTGAAACTGCTTCTGGTGATGGGATTGTTCAGCACGGCATGGGCCGGTGGAAACCCTGATGACCTGTTGCCCCAACCTTCCTCTAAGCCTGTACCGGAACCTGCGGTGACTCAGCCCACAGATCCCCCTGCCTCATCTCAAACGGAGCTGCCCCGGCAGCCGGATTCTTTTTCCGGGACACCGGACTGGATTTACAGGGCATCGGACTGGGAGCTGAACCTGTACATCACCCAGAAGGGGACCCGCAGCCAGGGCAGCCACGGCATCCTCATCTTTGAGGGAATTAACGTTGTGGGCACGCCGGGTGAAGTCCGGGCGTTGCCCATCGGAACGGTTCAGTATAACGGACCTGCTGAAAGCAGGGTCAACCTGTGGGATGATACCGGTTGGCAGATGATTGACGCCCTGGTGAAACCCATCGTGAATGAACCGGTGGCACCCGTGGATTTCGGGGCAGGAAAGAATTCGGATTCTCCGGCTCTCCTGAATGACAAGAATACGGACGCCAGTGACAATTTCCAGGTGGAATAAGTACATAAGGCACAAAAGCATAAATACATCTTCCATTGAAATAGATGCTTTTTGCCAGCCCGGAGGCCTATTGGGGTTCATACGGTCTGAAATGGAAGGTTTTAATTTGATGCACAGCCTAAATCAAAAAAGCCTTTTGATCCATTTACATATGGAATCAAAAGGCCTTTTTGTTTGAATTGAAAATCAGACCCGTTTTATTTTGAACCGGTCGGGCGGTAAAATCACTTGATCGTCATCTGCTCCATGGCTTTTTTCATCTGGCGCACCGCCTGGCGGAGGCGTTCCTCGTTTTCAACCAGGGCCAGCCGGACGTACCCTTCACCTTCATCTGAAAATCCGGTGCCCGGTGCCACGGCCACGTTCCCCTTGTTCATCAACTGGATGGCAAACTCCATGGCGCCCATCTGTGCGTAGGGTTCGGGGATTTTGGCCCAGACAAACATGCCCGCTTTGGGATTCTCAATGTCCCAGCCGTTGCGCCGCAGGCCGGAACATAGTACATCCCGCCGGGTTTCATATACCTTGCAGAGTTCGGGAATGGTCTCGTCGCAATCCCGCAGGGCAATGATGCCGGCCACCTGGATGGCGGAGAAAATTCCATAGTCAAAATATCCTTTGATTTTGCCCAGAGCGGATACGATCTGCTCGTTGCCTACGCAATAGCCGATACGCCATCCGGCCATGTTGTAGGATTTGGAAAATGAACCGAACTCCACTCCCACATCCTTGGCACCTTCCACTTCCAGAAAGCTTGGGGCCACATAGTCGTCATAGGTGATCTTGGCATAGGCAAAATCGTTGATGACCATGAATTTGAACCGCTTGGCCAGTTTAACGATCTCTTTGAAGAAATTTTTATCCGTTACCACACCCGTGGGATTGTGGGGATAGTTGAGCATCAGCACCCGGGGGCTGGGATAGCAGGATTCGCAGATATGGGCGATCCTGTCCAGAAAACCGTCTTCGGGTTCTATGGGGATTTTCATGACATTGGCCCCTGCGATGACGGCGGCATAGATATGGATGGGAAAGGCCGGGGCAGGCACCAGCACGGAATCTCCGGGGCCCATGATGGCCAGGCACAGATGGGATATCCCCTCTTTGGAACCGATGGTAAAATAGGTCTCTTTTTCCGCATCCAGGCTGATGCCGTAATGCCGGTTGTAGTATTTGGCAATTTCCTGTTTTAGATGGGGCAGGCCGGAGCTTTCGGGATATCTGTGCGCCTTGGGATCCTGTGCCACTTCCACCAGCTTTTCAATCACTGCGTCCGGTGTCGGGTCCATGGGGTTTCCCATGCCAAGATCAATGACATCATCCCCGTTTCGCCGTTTTTCCATTTTCATTTTGTTGATCATGCCGAACAGATAAGGCGGCAGCTGATCCATACGCGATGCAAACCGAATGATATTGTTTTCTTCCACGGCTAACGCTCCTTCAAGGGGTTAAGAAAAAATAGAAACATAGCAGATTTTATTTAAAGATTAAAACCCAAAAAATAAGGGGGGCGCAAATATTTGTCTTTGCGCTGAGATTGCCAAAACCTGAGAAAAAATGGTATCAAACGCTGATACTCTCAACGTCTAACATAAGGACGCGTAAATGAAACCACAGGAAATAGAAGATTTAAGTTTTAAGATCATCGAGGAAGAGGCGGGGGACCATGGATTTAACGCGGCGGAATGGCCCGTGGTCCGGCGGATGATCCATACCTCGGCTGATTTTGAATATATCCAGTCCATCCGGTTTAACGCCGATGCCGTAAACCGGGGGATTCAGGCCATCCGGTCCGGCTGCCTGATCGTGACGGACACCAACATGGCGCGGGTGGGCATCCGCAAGCGTGAGATCGAATCCTTCGGCGGCAGTGTTGACTGCCTGATCGGTGATCCCCAGGTGGCGGAGAAGGCCAAAGAAAACGGCACCACCCGGGCCCTGGCAGCCGTGGATATGGCCTGTGAAACACTGGGACAAGGCATCTATGTGGTGGGAAATGCCCCCACGGCCCTGCTGCGGCTCATCGAACACATCCGTGCCGGAAAAGTATCACCGGCCCTGGTCCTGGGATTTCCCGTAGGCTTTGTCAATGCGGCGGAGTCCAAGGATGAGTTGATGGAGCTGGATATCCCCTATATCACCAACAAGGGGAGGAAAGGCGGTTCCAATATTGCGGCCAGCGTGGTCAATGCCCTGGCCATTGCGGCATTTGCAAAAGACTAAAAGGGGGTTGCCATCAAAGGCTTTGTCATAGGTGCCACGGGCAGCGGCACCGGTAAAACAACCGTCAGTCTGGGGATTCAGGCCTGGATGAAGGCCAAAGGCATGGGGGTGGCGCCTTTCAAGGTGGGACCGGATTTCATCGATCCCGGCCTCCACACAAAGGTATCCGGGGCCGTGAGCTATAACCTGGATTCCTGGATGCTTCCCAAGGCCTATAACCGGTCGCTTTTTATCGAAAAATCCGCAGGCAGCGACGTTGCCGTGGTGGAAGGGGTCATGGGGCTGTTCGACGGATATGACGCCCTGTCGGAAAAAGGGTCCACCGCCCAGATGGCCAAATGGCTGGATCTGCCCGTGCTCCTGGTGGTATCCGCCAAAGGAAAGGCCAGGTCTGCCGCCGCCATTGTAAAAGGATTTGAAACCTTTGACCCGGATTTAAAGCTTGCCGGGGTGATCTTTGCCCAGGCCGGCAGCGAACGCCACTACCATTATCTTCGGGATGCGGTGGAACAAAATTGCAATACGCCCTGCCTGGGCTATCTGCCGAAAAATGAAAAGATTGTCATGCCCGAACGCCATCTGGGACTGGTGACGGCCGATGAAATGCCTATCCCCCAAGAAACCCTGGATATCCTGGTGTCCATGGTGGATACCCATCTGGATATGGACAGGCTGCTTGCCGGGCTATCTGAGGTGTCAAAAATAGAAACGGCTGACAGGGAAACGGAAGCGCCGATACACCCTGCCACCACCGGCCGATCTCCCAGAATCGCCGTGGCCAGGGATAAGGCCTTTTGCTTTTACTACCCGGACAACATTGAAATCCTTCAGCGCAGCGGTGCCCAAATCGTCTATTTTTCACCTTTGACTGCGGACGCCTTGCCCGAGGATATCGACGGCATCTATTTTGGCGGCGGGTATCCCGAACTCAACGCGGCGCAGCTGTCGGCAAAACCTGAGCTTCTGGCACAGGTCCGCAGCGCCGGCCTGGACGGAATGCCCATCTACGGTGAATGCGGGGGATTCATGTACCTGTGCCGGAACCTGTCGGACATGGACGGCAATGACGGCGGCCGGATGTGCGGTATATTTGATTTCGACATTAAGATGTCAGGCCGGCTGCGATCCCTGGGATACCGTGAGGTCACTCTGAAGGCCGACACCCTGCTGGGGCCGGCAGGCACCCGGATCAGGGGGCATGAGTTCCATTATTCATCCATCGTCCCGGACTCCGGAGGCAATCCACCCAAAGGTGCGGACAGCCGGGACGGGGTTGACAGCGTGTATGAGGTGGCTTCCCGGGCCGGACAGGAAATCTCCCTGGAAGGATTTCAACGGGAGAATACCCTTGGCTCCTATCTCCACGTTCATTTCGGGAGCAACCCAAAAGCTGCGGCAAGCTTTGTGGACCATTGCGCCCGGTACAAAAAGACCCGCACCGGACCAGTCGAAGGATAAGGGATCATGTCTGAAAAAAAAAAGCTGAGATCAGGTTTTACCACAGGCGCTGCAGCAGCGGCTTCGGCAAAAGCCGCAGTACTTACCCTGCTGACCTGCCAGACCCCCCGGCAGGTGGAGATCCGTTTTCTCACCGGAGAGGCCAAAACCATTCCGGTAAAAGCGGTGACGGAACTGTCAACCACCAGTGCCCAGGCCCTGGTGATCAAAGATGCCGGAGACGATCCCGATATCACCCATAAAGCCGAAATCGGTGCCAGGGTCACCCTGAAGGCGGCAAGCCCGCCGGGGATCACCATCACCGGCGGTGACGGTGTGGGCCGTGTGACCAAGCCGGGCCTGGAAGTGCCTGTGGGGGAACCGGCCATCAACTCCGGGCCGAAAACAATGATTGAAGACGCGGTCTATGGGGCCTATCAGCAACTCTGCATGCCCTTCCGCCACCAGGTACATGTGGAGGTTTTCGTACCAAAGGGTGAGGAACTGGCAAAGAAAACCCTGAACGCCAGGCTGGGAATCCTTGGCGGCATTTCCATCCTGGGAACCACGGGCATCGTCAGGCCCTTATCCCACGACGCCTATATCGCCACCATCCGGTCCGGCATTTCAGTGGCCCGGGCCAACGGATCCAATTCACTGGTCTTTACCACCGGCCGGCGCAGCGAGCGTTACGCCATGGGTCTATTTCCCGGATTCAGGGAAGATGCCTTTATCCAGACCGGGGATTTTTTCAAGGCAGGCATTGATATGGTGCTGGCGGAAAATGAGAATCCGGGCGCACCGGTAACACAGATTATCTATACCGTATTTTTCGGCAAAGCCGTGAAAATGGCCTTGGGCTTTGAGCACACCCATGCGGCAAAGTCGGAACTCACACTGAAGTCCCTTGCCCGGTGGGCCGATGAAAAAACCGGGGACAAGGCACTTGCACAAAATATCCGTTCGGCCAATACGGCCCGCCACGCCTTTTCATTTATCTATCCCAAATTCCCGGATCTTTTGCAGTTCGTGGGAAAAAAAATGATGGCAGCAGCCTCAGGGTTTGCCGGCCCCGGTGTTGACATCCGGATCATTATCCTGGATTTTGAAGGAAAGGTTGCCTTTGATTCCAACTAACGGCCATGGGCCGCCCATGGACGTCATGCACCGTGGCCACAACAAACCATGAAAGAATTCATTTACTTGGTTGGTTCTTTCATATAACGCTTTGTAAGCGGGCCCGGCATCAGATTCTGCCCCAAAAGGAGGAAATGTGAAAAAACATGTATCCAACGCCAGGCTGATCCTCAATGCATTGGGCAATATGACCGAGTTTCTCAAGAACCAGGATACCGGAGATCCCGACACCCTGGATCCGGACGAATGCTTTAACTACCCCCTTGAAATTATCCGCCAGACCCTGCTGTTTGATATTTCAGTCCTCTATAAGGTATCCAACGTTATCGAGGACATGCTGATTTTAGAGGTGGTCCGGGTGCTGGACCCGGACGGACACCGCATGGACCTCAAAGAGGGGCGAAAGCTTCGGCTGTACCTGGATGCCAGGGACAGGCGGTACGTCAACGAGGTAAATGCCTTTTCCACCAAACGCACCTCCCATATCAACGTCTCCGGCATGGGCTGCGATATCATGGGCTATGTCTATTTCCCCAGGGATTTCGGCGGGGCCTACCTGGTGGGCGGGGATTATTTCGGCAAAGATACGGGCCTCCATGACTTTGAAATTTCTGCCATGGATATCATGTGCAATATGCTGTCCGCCATCCTCCTTAAAACCCGGTTCAAGGAAAAGGCAGAGATCGACGATCTCACCGGCCTGGCAAATTCCGGTAAAATCAGGCATGAAACCGAACGCATCCTGAAACGGTTTCGCCGCAAACCCTCAAGCTGTGCCTGCATTGCCATGGGAGATATTGATTTCTTTAAAAAGGTGAATGACACCTACGGCCACATCCAGGGAGATCTGGTCCTAAAGGAAGTGGCCGCCATCATCTCCGAATCCCTGCGGGAGTACTTTGACATCGCCGGCAGATACGGTGGCGAAGAGTTCCTCCTGGTCTTTGACGAAACAGACGGCAAAAGAACCATGGAAATCGTAGAGCGGATCAGAAAGACCATAGAAGCCCACAGGTTTCAACAGCTCAGCGATACCGGCCGGCCGGTGAAAGATAAGTATATTCAGGTTACCATGTCCTTCGGCGTGGCGGAAATGACCGGCAAAAGTCCTGCCTGCGACCCCCAGGACTGGATCGGAAAGGCGGACAAGGCGCTTTACGACTCCAAACAGTCCGGCCGGAACCGGACCACCTTTTACCAGGACAGTTCAGCCCAAGGGGAGGATGCCCCTAAATAAAACGTGTCATACTGAAGGGCGCAACGTCTATGTCCGGCGTCCGTCCGGCGATCATATCACTTGCGATTTTTCCGGTCCCCGGCGCAAGGGTCAGTCCCAGCATGCCGTGGCCCGTGGCAACGATCAGGTTATCCCGGCCCGGAGCACGGTCTATCACCGGCATATCGTCGCTGCACATGGGGCGAAGCCCTGTCCATTCCTCCACCACCGGGTGCCCCATGGGGTGTTTCAGGTATTCCCCGGCGCCTGCTATAATCTTTGAAAGCCGGCCCTTGGTAAATCCGTTGTCGTAACCGGAAAACTCCATGGTGCCCCCCAGGCGGTAGCCGTTTTTCCACGGGGTGGCCACAACCTTGCGTTCGGAAAACGAACAGGGGCGTGAAGGGATAAGATGCGGCCGTTCCATGGTGATACTGTATCCCTTGCCCGGTTGAACCGGAATGGAAAGGCGCAACTGCTTCATCGTAAGCGGGGTCCAGGCCCCGGCAGCCAGGATAAAGGCATCTGCCTTGAATTCGCCTTGATCTGTTCTGACGCCTGTGATGGTGCTGCGGGGGCCGGAATGAATAAATCCCGTCACCGGGCAATGCTCTTTGAGTATCACCCCTTTTTGGCGCAGATGTATCTTCCATGAAGTGATCAGCATATCCGGCCTAAGTGACCCGTCCGCCGGATTGAGCCATCCGCCGGCAATGTCTTCTTTCAGGGAAGGTTCCATATGGAGCAGTTCTTCCCTGGAAATCTTGCGGGCACCCATGCCGTAGGGTCTTAAATATTTGTCGGTCTGCCCATAGGCATCAAATCCCTTTTTGTTTTTATACACCATGAGCAATCCCTTTTTTTCAAGATCGCAATCCATGGAAAACTGACCCCTGAGCCGGTCAAACAGGCGGGCGGAATAGGTAAGGAATGCGTACTTTGCAGCGGCAGCCCGGTCCATACGGCCCTTGTTGCAATTGAGGGCAAATCGCGACAGCCAGATGAAAAGGGCCGGATCCATCCTTGGTTTGATATAAAGCGGCGAGATGCCTTTGATGCTTTTGACCAGTTCCTGGACGATGGTTCCCGGGGCACACAGGGGAATCAGGTCACTGAAGCAGAGCAGGCCGCAATTGCCGTGGGAGGCAGCACCGCCGATTTTTTCCCGCTCTAAAATGGTAACCTTGTGTCCGTCCCGTATCAGGTAATGGGCGCAGGCCAGACCGATGATGCCACCGCCGATAATAAGGATGTTCTGTTTTGTTTTCAAAGGCTTGTCCATAAATCCCCCTTTACCGATGAAACGAAAAAAAACATTGACAATATCTCTGGAATTAACTTATGTGTACATTAATCTTAAATTTGGAGGGGGTCAATGGCAAAAGCCAATCTGGATGAATTTGCATATCAGGCCATCATCAACCTGATACTTGAAAATCACTACAGACCCGGTGATTTTCTGCTGGAAACCGAGCTTGCCAAATCACTGGGATTGAGCAGAACCCCGGTGCGTCACGCCCTGGGACAACTTACGGCAGAAGGGTTTCTGGACAAAAAAAAGAAAAAAGGGTGCTTTATTCCCTCTCCCACCCCCGAAGATGCCAGGAATGTTTTTTATGCCAGGGAACATATTGAGGGACTGACTGCATCTTCCGCAGCCCGTCATGCCTCCGAAGACGAGATCCGGCAGCTTCTCCGCCTGGTGGAAAAGGAAAAAGCCATCACAGATCCTGCCACCCGGGAATCCAAGCGAACCTATGTCAGCGTTAACGAAAATTTCCACCTGAATATCGCCCGCATCAGTAAAAACAGATACCTTGAGCAGTATTGCCGCCACGCCTTCTGGCGGTCCAACACCTATATTTTCTTTTTTGATAAATACTACAGCGGAAAGCCTGAAGAGGGCCAGGTGACGGGCCCCAGACAGCATATGGAAATTATCAGGGCCATTGAAAACCGGAACGAGGAAAAGGCGGGCAACCTGATGCGGCAACATGTAAGAACCACATTTGAGCAATTGTTCATAAAGCTATAACCAGGCATGCCCGTTGCGGTTGTGTTTACCGGGACCGGGCGCCTGAAAAGTTATAAACCCCGTGTTGCTTGAACGGACCCCATGAAAACTGATGGTTCATGCGCACATCTTTATGTGCACATTAAAATCGGCACGGCAATTAACCTACAAAAGAGGTGACAATGAATATTCTTGTTCTTGGCGGTTGTGGTATCCAGGGGCGGACCACGCTCTACGATCTGGCCCTGGACCCCAAAATCACCCGAATTATCTGTGCGGATATCCGGTTTGACGACCTGGATCAGATCAGGCCGTTCACCGACATGCGTAAAATATCCACCGTACCCTTGGATGCCCGGGATAAAACCGCCCTGGTGAACCTGTACAACGAGGCGGACATGGTCATTGACCTGCTGCCCAAGGATTTTAAACAATACGTTTACGAGGCGGCCCTGGAAACCGGCAGGAATGTGGTGAATACCAACTATGCCCACGATATCTTTGACCTGGACCGCAGGGCAAAGGATGCCGGTATTGCCATCATGCCCGAGTGCGGACTGGATCCCGGTATCGATCTGGTTATTTACGGGGATGCCCGGCGGCGCTTTGATACCCTTACTCTTATCAACTCCTACTGCGGCGGGTTTCCTGAAAAAACGGCATGCACCAATCCCCTGAATTATAAATTGTCCTGGATCTGGCGCGGGGTTCTCAGTGCCACAAAGCGGTCCGGCCGCATCATCCGGGACGGCCGGGTGGTGGATGTTCCCGGTGAACGCCAGCATGATCCTGAGTTTATTCACAGTGTCGATTTTCCCGGGCTGGGAACTCTGGAGGCTGTCCCCAACGGTGATGCCGTTCATTTTACCGATCTTTTAGGGGTGACGGAAACCATCCGGGAAACCGGCCGCTATTCCCTGCGGTGGCCGGGCTGGAGTGATTTCTGGCGTCCCATGAAAGCCTTGGGCTTCCTGGACGAAGAACCGGTTGAAGGGTTTGACTGCCGGATCACCCCCTTTGATTTCCTGGACAAGTTTCTCGGCCCCAAGCTCGCCTACCGGGATGATGAAAAAGACCTGACTGCCATGATCAACGTGTTTGAGGGCCTCATGGACGGGAAACCCACCCGTCTTACCTCCACCATGCTTATTGAAAGGGATCTGGAAACCGGGATCATGGCCATGAGCAAGGGGGTGGGATATACCGCCGCCATCGTGGCCCGGATGATCGCATCCGGAGAAATCACGGAAAAAGGGGTGTTGTCTCCCCTGGTACACATTCCCGTGGATAGGTTCATGGCGGAACTCAAAGACAGGGGGATACGGATTGAAGAGAAAACAACCGTGCTGGATTGATGGCCATCCTTTTTAGAAGGTGGCCCCATATCCGGACCGGTTGACGGTGAATACATTAACCCAAGAAGGAGAAAGACATGAAGAAAAAAAGCGTTTTATCACTGGTTTTTGCCCTGTTGACAGCTCTACTCTTTTCAGGTGTCTGCACGGCCGGCACACTTTCGGACATCGTAAAGCGGGGGGAACTGCGGGTGGCGGTTCAATCCGGTGCCGCACCCTATGCCTTTATTGATAAAAACGGTGAGCATGCCGGCTCCATGATTGATTTCACAAAGGGCATGGCCGATGCCATGGGGGTTAAACTCAAGGTCCTGGACTTTGACTGGGACGGCCTGATTCCGGCCCTGCTGTCCAGCAAGGCCGATATCCTGGCCGCGGACATGACGCCCACCTTGAAACGGGCCCTGAAAATCTCCTTCGCCGATCCCTGGATTCACGTTCAGCCCTGTATCTTCACCAGCACGAAAAAATCCTACCAGACCATTGACGATGTCAATAACCCCGATGTTACCGTCGGCGTTCTCTTGGGTTCCACCGGTGAAACCATTGCCAAAAAGTATCTGCCCAAGGCCAAGTTCAAATCCTACAAAGGCGGTGGCCGCATGATCGTCCAGGCCCTGATTGCCGGCCACATTGACGCCGGTGTGAACGATGACCTGGCGGTGCTTACGGTTCTCCCGGATTTCCCCCCCAACTCCATCCGTCTGCTGGACAAGCGTCTGGGACAGGGCAAGGACCCGCTTTCCTTTGCCGTACGCCACGAGTCCGTGAACCTGTGGCAGTGGATCAACCTTTACTTTTCCACCATCCGTAAAAACGGCGAGTATGATAAAAATATCAGTTACTGGCTGGAAGGCACGGAGTGGAAGAAAGATCATTGATCCTGATACCTGACGGTTCTCACTAATCAGGGGGGCGCCTTCGGGTGTCCCCTGCCAACCATAAGGATCTACCCATGCTGGCTGATTTTAACTTCAGAGTCATCTTTGAATATCTGCCTCTTTTTTTAACCGGCCTGCGAGCCACCTTCCTGATTTCCATCGTGTCCATAGCGCTTGCCCTGTGCACGGGAATCATTGCCTGTGCCTGCCGGATTTCACCGGCACGCGTACTCAAGTATCCGGCCATCGCCTATATCGAAATCATCCGGTCCACACCGCTTCTGGTGCAGATTTATTTTCTTTATTTCGGTCTGCCCACCCTCGGGGTGAGAATACCGGAAATCCAGACCGGTATCCTGGCATTGATGCTCAACTCCGGTGCCTATATTGCCGAAATCATCCGGGCGGGAATCAACTCCGTGGATGAGGGCCAGCTTGAAGCCGGGATTTCCTCCGGCCTGAACTATGTCCAGCGGATGCGGTTTATCATCCTGCCCCAGGCCCTGGGGGTAACCATTCCGCCCCTTTTGGGCCAGGCCATCGTCCTGGTGAAGGATTCGGCTCTTCTGTCGCTGATTTCCGTAGCGGAACTCACCCGTTCCGGACAGCTTATGACCTCCGAGCGGTTCATGCCCACGGAAGCATTTTTCACCGTGGCCTTTTTCTATATGTGCATCTACTTTGTACTCAAGGCCCTGGCGGAATGGTCCCAGAAAAAACTGATCTTCAGGGAGGCATACTAATTATGATGGCATTTTATTTCAGCCGGTTGATGGAAATATTTCCCTTTTTCCTCAAAGGGCTGTGGATGACGGTTCAGATCGCCTTTATCAGCCTGTTTACCTGCACGGTATTGGGCTTTTTCCTGGGGATTTTCAGATCGGGCCAAAACCGGTTTTTGAAATGGTTCATCGGGGTATACGTCTCCTTTGTCCGGGGGACCCCCTTTGTGGTTCAGGTATTTATTATCTTTTTCATCCTTCCGGAGTGGGGCATTCAGCTTGAGGCATTTCCGGCGGCCCTCCTGGCCATGGCCATTATGGGCTCCGCCTTTATCTGCGAAATTGTTGCCGGCGGGATTTCCTCGATTCCAAAGGGACAGTGGGAAGCGGCCGCCTCCTCCGGCCTTACCATGACCCAGCAGCTTCGCCTGGTGATCCTTCCCCAGGCCATGAAGGTGATCCTGCCGCCCCTGGTGGGCCAGTACGTGCTCCTGATAAAAGATACCTCGGTGGTGTCGGTGATCGGGGTTATGGAGCTGACCCGTGTGGGCTGGGTGACCGTGGTGCGGATTCCCGAAGGCCTGATGGTGTTCAGCCTGGTGGGGATCCTCTATTTTGTGATTTCGTATCCCTTGATCCTGCTTTCCAATTACCTGGAGCGGAGAATGGCAGTATAAGAAAAGGAAGAATCCATGGAAAATATGATCGAGTTCAAAAATGTTCACAAGTGGTACGGTAAGCTCCACGTGCTCAACGATATCAACCTGGAGATTTCCAGAGGTGAGGTGTTGGTGATCTGCGGTCCTTCCGGGTCGGGCAAATCCACCCTGATCCGATGTATCAACCGCCTGGAGGAAATTCAGAAAGGGGAAATAGTGGTCAATAACACCCCGGTTCATGATAAAACCGTCAACCTGACGCGGCTGCGTGAGGATATCGGGTTTGTTTTCCAGCAGTTCCACCTTTATCCCCATATGACGGTGCTTCAGAACATCACACTGGCCCCGGTGAATGTGAAGAAGATGAGCCGGAAAAAGGCAGAGGCCATTGCCATGGAAAAACTGGAACAGGTGGGACTCACCGACAAAAGCGGTGCATACCCCGGTCAGCTCTCCGGCGGGCAGCAGCAGCGGGTTGCCATTGCCAGGGGGCTTGCCATGAGCCCTGAAATCATGCTCTTTGACGAACCCACCTCCGCCCTGGACCCGGAGATGATCGGCGAGGTATTGGACGTTATGGTCAATCTTGTCTCCGAGGGCATGACCATGTGCGTGGTCACCCATGAAATGGGTTTTGCCAAAAAAGTGGCGGACCGCGTTGTGTTCATGGATGAGGGCAAAATCGTGGAAACCGGAAAGCCGGATGAATTCTTTGACAATCCCAAGACGGAGCGGGCTGAAAGTTTTATCAGCATGATACTGACCCATTAACGGCCATGGGCCGCCCAGCTTCTGCCCTATGGGTATGAATGTCATTGGCGTGACCACAACAAACTGTCAAAGAATTCAATAACTTGTTTGGTTCTTTTATATAGAAAAAGAAAAGGAAGATGTCATGATCCTGGAAAAACTGCCGCGGTTTCCTTTGTGTGAACTGCCGACACCGGTACACCATCTCAAATCCTTTTCCGCCCTGGTGGGGGGGCCGTCAATTTACATGAAACGGGACGAACTCACCTCACTTGCCATGGGCGGTAACAAGACAAGAAAACTGGAGTTCCTGGTGGGTGAGGCCTTGGCGCAGGGAAAAGACACCCTGGTTACGGCAGGAGGCATCCAGTCCAACCACTGCCGCCTGACGGCTGCGGCCGCGGCCAGGGCGGGACTTTCCTGTCACCTGGTGCTAAACGGGGATCCACCTGAAACCCCCAACGGCAACCTGCTTCTGGACAGGATTTTAGGGGCACAGCTTCACTACTGCCATCGCAAGGACAGGGACACCACATTGTACCGTGTGGCAAAAGCGCTTGAACAAAAGGGGAGCAAGCCCTATGTGATTCCGGTGGGCGGATCCAACAGTGTCGGTGCCGTCGGCTATGTGAAGGCCATGCTGGAACTGTCGGCGCAGCTAAGGGAGATGAACATCCGTCCCGATGCCATCGTTTTTCCCACCAGTTCCGGCGGCACCCAGGCCGGCCTGACCCTGGGGGCAAAGCTGGCAGGTTTTGACGGCCGCCTTCTGGGGATGAGTATTGACCAGACCAAGACCGGGGATGACCCATTTGCGCCGGTGCTCACTGACATTGCCAATGCCGCCGCAAAACGGCTGGAATCGGATCTTATATTTACCGAGGAAGACTTCGGTCTGAATTGTGATTATTTAGGGGCGGGATATGCCGTTCCGGGGGATCTGGAGTTCAACGCCATCCGGGATCTGGCAAGAAGCGAAGGTATTCTGCTGGGACCTGTGTATACGGCCAGGGCCATGGGCGGACTTATGGATCTGATCCGAAAAGGTGTGTTTAAAAGGAACCATACCGTCGTCTTCTGGCACACGGGCGGTTCCCCGGAACTCTTTGCCTGGGCAGATCAGATAAAGCTGTAAAGGGTGGATTAATTAAAAATGTAGGCGGCGTTTTTCCCCGGCTTTTCCGCCGCCTCAATGTGTTCCAGATCCATGTAAATTATATCGTAACCGTCCATTTGCCGCATGGCCACCCTGCCCGACACCCTAACCCAGTCATCGCTTTTCAGCTCCGATTTTTCAGGCCGGGGGATAAAGACGCCCACCGGCTGGGCATCGGCCGCACAGCAGGTGATAAAATACCTGAATACGGCGGACAGTTCATCATGGCCGTCAATGGTCTCGGCAAACATCCCTTCCACCTGGACCGGCATGCCGTTGAACCGGTCAAACTCACGGATGAGGGTGGAGATGGAAACAGGTGCCGGGGATTGATTTTCCTCTTGATTTGTGGTCTCCGAAACCTTGTTTTCCACAGGTGTTGGTGCCGGTGATGTGATGGTCGGATTCAAAGGGGTTTCAGCGGCCCCGGGGATCACCATCACCCGTTTGCTCAAGGCGTATTCTCCCAGGGTATTTTCCCCGGCTGAAAAGATGAACCCGATGGGCAAAAGAAGGATAAGCCCCTTGATCCAGGCATGTTTGGGGACAGGCATCCGGGATATGCCTTTGGATATGAGGCCTGCGGTCAGCACCAGGCTGATGATCATTCCGGTATAGATCAGCCATTTGAAATCCGGTTTGAGGAAAAGCTGGAAATGATCATCCCTGATCAGCCAGGCCAGTGCAAAAAACCAGACCGCCAGTACCAGTGCCGGAAGCAGTCGTTTTACAGCCATGTCAGCGCCCCTTCCATAAACAGCATTGCCATGAAGACAAAGGTCAGCGTGGACAGGGAAAGGATGAGGATCATCTTCCGGGTGAAAACACTCATGTACATGAGGATGAGTTTGAGATCCAGCATGGGACCCAAAACCATAAAAGCCATTTGGGCGGTAAAGGGGATGCCGATGGGGGAAAGCGATGCTGCAATAAAGGCATCTGCCTCGCTGCACAGGTTCAGTACAACGGCCAGAATCATCATCAGGGCAATGGCTGCCACGGACCCGGATGCCACTGAGAAAAACGCCTGCCGGGGAATAAAAGTTTGAAGGGCAGCGGCAATAAAGGCCCCGATGATCAAAAAGCGGGCAATATCGTAAAAGTCCAGGGCACCGTGTGACAGGGCTGCCATGAGTTTCTTAGAGAAGGGCCGGCCGGACAGGTCGCTGTGGTCATGGCCGCAGTCCGAAGACCCGCAATGGCTGCATCCGTTTTTGAGGGGCCGGGTCTCCGGCAGCAGGGCTTCTTTTTCCGATATCACGGAATGGATGAGGAATCCGATACCGATGGCAACGGCTGCGCCGGTAAGGGTTCTCAGAATGGCGGTTTCCCAGGAATAGGCGTAGGCCACAAGTGTTGAGGAAAAGACCAGGGGATTGACGATGGGGCCGGCCAGAAGAAAGACCACGGCCGAACCTAAAGGCATGCCCTTCTGGATGAATTTTCTCACCACCGGTACGATGGCGCACTCACAGACCGGGAACAACATCCCCATAAAGGCGGCAAGGACAATGGCCTTTCCCGGGCTTTTGGGCAGGATGGACACCAGCCGTTCCCGGGACAAAAATACGTCCACCAGGCCGCCTAAAAGGGTGCCCATGAGCATAAAGGGCATGGCCTCCAGGATGATGGAGGAAAAGATAATGGAAAAGGTGGCAAAGGCCTCTGTCTTACCATAAACCACCGCGGCCCAGGCCACGGCGGCCAAAAAAAACATCTGGGCATAGGTGCCGGCCTCTTTGAGGGGATGGGCGGGTTTAACCTGTGCCACTGCCTTGGGGGGAACAGGGGGCGGTGCGACGGGAAACGGATCGGTATTCATCATTTTTTATCTATGGCATCACTTGCTGTTATTTTTTTCACATGATACGCCTGCGCATTGCCAAGTCAATAAAAATCAAGGCGGGCCAGAAAAGCCTTTACCCCGGCAGGGCCTTTCTATATCCTTTCCGGGTTGACGGCATTTTGTCCTACCTCAAATGAACTGGAGTCTGCAATGAAGAATGCAGATATGACACTGGGCCCCTCATTATTCGTCATCTTCCTCTGCCTGCTGTTCGGCGGCAACGGTGTGGCCATGAAATTCGGATATACAGGCCTGGGGCCCTTTACTTCCGCGGGCTTAAGGTTTAGCCTGGCCGCCTCCCTTCTGGTGATATGGGCCAGGTATAAGGCCATTCCCCTGCGGCTGGACAGGGAGCAACGGCGCCTGATTATTCCCCAGAGCTTTTTGTTTGTGATCCAGGTGTCCGGCTTTCATCTGGGGCTGAACCATACCACCGCCTCCCATGCCGCCCTGGTGGCCAATGTTCTGCCCTTTATGGTATTGATACTGGCCCATTTTTTTATCCCCGGAGACCGGATTACCCCGAAAAAAAGCATCGGCATCATCATGGGGTTTATCGGGGTGGTGGTGCTCTTTTTTGACAAAACCGATTTGGGAACGGCGGTACAGTCCGGGGATATCATCGTTTTAACGGCGGTGCTCTGCTGGTCGGTGTCCGCAGTGTACGTCAAGCGGATCATCCACAGGTTCAATGCGGTTCAGATGACCCTGTATCCCATGATTTTCGGGATTCCCTTTTTCTTTCTGGGCGGCTGGCTCTGGGACACCACCATGGTGGCAGGCGTCACCCCCACGGTGGTGAAGGCGATTCTGTATCAGGGAACGGCAACGGCAGCCTTCGGGTTTGTGGCCTGGAATACCATGCTCCAGCGGTACGGCGCCACGGCGCTTCATTCCTTTGTATTCATCGTTCCCCTGGCCGGGGTGTCATTCGGGGTTCTTCTGCTGGGGGAACCCGTGACCTCACATCTTTTGACCGCTATTGTCTGCATCGTGGCCGGCATCATCGTGGTCAATTACAGGAAACGGAAGAAACCGCCGATTCTTCCGCCCCATCGTCCGCCGTTTAATTAAGCTGCGCCACCGTTTTTTTTTCAGGCTGGGGAAGTGCGCCCTGCCGGGGTATCTGCCGGTTGGACAAGGCGAGTTTCGCCTGTTGTGTGACAGGTCTTTCAGAGCCGTTCGTTCCATTGGATCCCCTTGCCTGATCTTTGCCCGTCACCAGATGAACCAGGGTGCCCACAAAGCCTTTCATCTGTTCGGCCTGGGAGTAGAGTTCTTCGGCGGCAGAGGCGGATTCCTCAGCCGACGCCGCGGTCTGCTGAACCACCTTGTCCATCTCGTCGATGGCCTGGTTGACCTGCTCTATGCCGTTGGACTGCTCCCTGGAAGCCTCGGAAATTTTGCCCAAAAGTTCGGCCACGGCATCAGAATCCCGTTCCACCCCGGCGAACATGTCTGCCGTATCCGCCACCACCCGGGTCCCTTTTTCCACCTGGGTCACGGTGCCGTCGATAAGGACTGCCGTGTTTTTGGCGGCTTCAGCCGCCCTTAGGGCCAGGTTGCGGACTTCATCGGCCACCACGGCAAATCCGGCCCCGGCCTCACCGGCCCTGGCCGCCTCAACCGCGGCATTCAGGGCCAGCAGATTGGTCTGGAAGGCGATTTCATCAATGGTTTTGATGATCTTGGAGGTCTCGCCACTGGCTTTGGTTATATCGGCCATGGATTCGTTGAGCTGTGCCATGGAGACATTGGCCTCCTTGACGGACCGGTTGGTGGTCTGCATCAGGGTGTCTGCCTGGTCTGCATCGGATGCATTACGCTGGGTCATGGCGGCAATCTGGTTGAGGGAGGCCGAGGTCTCTTCCAGGTTGGCGGCCTGGGATGCGGCACCGCTGGCCAGGTGCTGGGATTCCTGGGAAATCTGGTTGGACGCCTGATTGATCTGGGAAGAGGCCTGATCCAGCACATCTGTGGTGGAAGAAAGCTTACCGATCACGGCGCGCCCGAAGGCCAGGGAGAGAAGCACCGCAGCCGTAAGGGATATGCCGCAGATGATCATGATCATATTGCGGATGCTGTAGATGACCCCGGAGAAATCCTTGACATAGGAGCCGGAAACAATGATCCAGTCCAGAGGCTCAAAGTAGGTATAGGCAGCGATTTTATCCTCTCCCTCCCAGGGATAGCGTAATACCCCATCCTTTTCCCGGCAGATGGTTTGGATAAACTCATGGGTGTATATGCTTTTTCCTTCGTTTGTGGGATGGATGATGAGATTTCCCCTGGAATCCATCACGTACATGTATCCGGTTTTCCCCACCCGGACCGCTGCCAATTTTTCTTTGAACAGCGCCTTTTCCTTTGCCACCTGGTTAACGTAGGCCAGATCATCAAAATAGGCAGAGACACCTATGATCCAGTTTCGTTCCGGCAGATGGACGATGGCCGCAATTTTATCCCTGGCCAGGGTTTCCCCCTGGTTTTTCCATGGGTAGATTTCATAGCCGATCTGTCCCGGTGCCAGGGCCTTGCCCTGGTTCAGGAAACTTTGGATAAAGAGGCGGCCGGATGCATCCTTGGCACCGGAAATATTCTTACCGTCGTTTTGCCGCCCCTTGGATACCAGGTAATTGCCCTGATAATCCAATGCAAAGATGTATCCGGTGGTACCGACGGTGACCGAAGCCATCCAGTTTTTGAGTGACTGTTCAGACCCTGTCCAATCGCGGCTGATCTTTTCAATCAGCTCGGTCAGATCTCTAATGCAGTGATCCAACCGGCTCTCATGCCTGTAGACGTAATGGCTGACCTGGAACACGTATTCATGCCGGCGACTGATGCCAAACGCATCGGCCTCAATGTCCATCCATAGGGTTGCCATCAGTCCGTCACCTCAGCGTCGAGGCAGTGCTGGTAGGCGCGAATCATTCCAT
>CAJWHT010000006.1 GCA_913041495.1 uncultured Desulfobacteraceae bacterium
TTCATGGCCAGGAACTCACCGTCGGGTCCAGATAGCTGATGGCAGCCGTCGATCATATCACCGAGCGAGGCAAATGCTCGGGACAGCACCGCCAGATAATCGCGCGCCGGTGTCTGCGCCTCGACGCGACCGTGAATCACATCGATGTTTTGCAGTCCCAGGGTCGAACGGGCCTGATTGAGAAAGCGGGTTTTCTTGCCATTGCTGTCCAGCAGCGTGAAATGACAGTCGGGCAAGGCGATGGCCAGCGGAATACCGGGCAGGCCCGCGCCGGTCCCCACGTCTATAAAACTCGATCCCGACAGTGCGTCACCGTAGAACTGACGCAGGCAGGGCAGCAGCACCAGGGTGAGCACGGTGGCAAAGGCCACACCGAATGCCAGGGAAATCCCCATGGGGATAAGCTGCCGGGCGTGCTGGCTGGTTTCCAGGATCAGCGGCAGAAGACCGCCCACAGTGGAGATGGAGGTGAGCATAACCGCCCGGAACCTGCGCACACCGCCCTGGTAGATGGATTCAAAAAAAGACATCCCCTCTTCCAGGTTCATGTTAATCCGTTCAATGAGCACGATGGCATCGTTAACCACCACACCGGCCAGGGCCACCATCCCGAAAATTGACAGCAGTGACAGCATGTGCCCCATGATGAAATGGCCCAGCACCGCTCCCACCAGCCCGAAAGGAATGGTGGTGAGGATAAGAAAGGGCTGGACGTAGGAACGGAACATGGTGGCAATGATGGCGTACATGCCCATGATCGAGATGGGAATCCAGATATAAAGACTGCCGAAAGATTCCGCCGACCGTTTGGCATCCCCCTCCAGGACCATACGCATCCCGGGGTAGTCCCTTTCGATCTCCTGAAAGACACTCCGGTTAAGCTCGCCGATGACTTCACCGGCCACCACTTTTGCCGTATCCACTTTTGCCGATACCATGATCTGGCGGAGGCCGTCCTTGCGGGTAATGGTTGAATACCCCGGCTCCAGAGAGAGGTCGGCAACAGTTTCCAAAGGAATCCATGCACCCTCATCGGTTTTAATCAGCAATTCCCCGATGGAATCCCGGGTGGCACGTTCCGCTTCCGACAGCCGGACGTAGACCTTTACTTCATCGTTGTCCCGCTGGATTTCAAGGGCTTTAGCCCCATAGTACGCCGTGTAGATCTGGGTGGCCAAGTCGGACAGGCTAACGCCTAAATATTCGGCTTCGGGACGGATCGTGAACTTGAGTTCGTTTTTTCCCGGGGCGTTGTCCGAATAGACCTGGGAAACCCCGTCTATGGTTTTGAGCCGGGCCATGATCAGGTCCGCGGCATCGGACATTTGGTTGAGGCTTTGTCCCTGGAGACAGATCTCCACAGGCGCCCCCGGAGGGCCGCTGTTGGAGGCGGTATAATCCAGGGACTGGGTGCCTGGGATGGTCCCTGTGGCCGCTTCCCAGGCCGTAATAAAGTCATCCGAATGGACCCCGCTGTCACCGGGATCAATCAGGGAAACCCGGACTCCGCCTTTATAAGGAGAAGAGTTGTCAGAGCGGCCTTCGGTACCGCCCGCCCCCTGGCCCACGGTGGCAAGGGTATTTTCAATAAGCGGTTCCCCTGTGAGCGTAACAAATGATTTTGCCGCCTTCCGGGCTGCGGTTTCAAGGCGGTTCACCGCCGCTTCGGTCACGGCAAATGGGGTGCCCTCCGGAAATTCCACCGTTGCCACAATGATATCCGAGGCCTGCTTCGGAAATACGTTGAACTTGATGAACCCGCCGGACACAAGCCCCGTACAGAGCAGCAATACCGTAAAGCAGAGGCTGGCAAAAAAATACCTGTACCGGACACAAACCTTGAGCAGGGGCAGATAAACCTTTTGGGCGGCATACTCCATTCCCGCAACGCTTCGGTCATGGAAACGACGAATCATTGCCCTGACGGGGTTCTCTTTTTTGGGGGTATCGGTCAATTCGGAAAGCGTTGACAGATGGGCCGGCAGCATCACCATACACTCCACAAGGGAAACCAGCAGGCAGGCGATAACAGCCGTGGGCAGGGCCACAATGAACTTTCCCATCATCCCGTCAATATGATACAGGGGGAAAAAAGCCACCACCGTTGTAAATATGGCCGCCAGCACCGGCAGCCCCACTTCCGACACCCCTTTTACAACGGCATCCAGGGGGGCTTCCCCGTTTTTCCGGTGATAGTAAATGGATTCTCCCACAACAATGGCATCATCTGCTACAATGCCCAGCACCATGATCAGACCGAAAAGGGTAATCTTATTAAGGGAGATTCCGGAAAAATGGACGATGGCCAGCCCCCCCAAAAGAGATATAGGAATGCCCATGCCTGCCCAGAATGAAACGCGAGTATCCATAAACAGCCAGAGGAGAATAAACACCAGCACAAGCCCCATCGCAGCATTGGCATACAGGGTGGAAAGATTGGACCGGGTGCTTTCGGTGTTGTCGGACAAAATGAGGATCTGTGACCCGCCCGGCATTTTTTCATTGGTCTCCTCCTGAAATTTCCGTACCTGGTCTGCGATACGGATGGTATCTTCTTCCCCCGCAAGTACATTGAGCAGAACGGCAGGGCGGCCGTTGGCCCGGACGGACAGGTTGTCCTGGGTAAACCGGTCTTTTATTTCTGCAATATCCCGGAGATAAAGTGTGCGACCGTCCGGTTCGGAAATGATTTTTATGTTTCCCAGTTCCTGCCCCGTGTATTTTCGTCCGATGGTCCGCAGGCGAATATCCCCGGCAGACGTTCTCAAAGTACCGCCGGACTGGTTCAGGCTGTTTTCTGCGATAATATCGGCCACATCCCGGATGCTTAAGGCATACTTGTGCAGGGTATCCTGGGAGATTTCCACGGAAATCTCATAGGCCCGGGTGCCGGACAGATTCACCTGGCTGACACCGGGCAGCCGCATGATCTCTTTTTGGATTGTATCGGCCCACTCTTTGCGCCTGGCCTCGTCCATATCACTGACAAGTCCCAGGCCCATCACCGCTTTCTGGATGGAGGGCCTCACCACGGACGGCTTTTCGGCGTCATCGGGAAAAGAGGAGATGCTGTCCACCTCGTTTCTGACCCGATCCAGGAGGCGGTCGGCATCGTAGCCGTCGGTGACGGTGATGGTTGTGGACGCAGCCCCTTCCGAAGCGGTTGACGTATATTCGTCAATGCCCTCAAGACCGTCTATGGCATCCTCCACTTTACGGACAACCCCCTCTTCCACCTCCTCCGGGTCTGCCCCGGGGTAGGAGACACTGATCACGATGGTATCCAGTTCCATTTCCGGCATGTCTTCACGCACCATGACCGAACCGGCCAAAAGACCTGCCATCAGAAAGACCACCATGGCCAGGTTGGCAAAAACCGGATTCTTCGCAAAGGCTTTAATCAGGTTCATTTTATGATCCCTCCCGACCCAGGCTGGGTGGCGGCCAGTTTATCTCCGGGCTCATCATCAGCCCCATTGTCCGTTAAGGCCAGGCGGGCGTTTTCCATGGGATTGGTCAGGGGGGTGGTGATGATCCGGTCACCGGGAAGAAAATCGCCAGAGATCCAGACAGAATCCTTACCGGAGGTTTCCCGGACGACTGGAAGTGTCTTTAGTTTTCCGTCCCGTGCCAGATAAACCGTATCGTCGGCGTTCAATGATCCGGCAGGTATTTTCACCACACCGGAAACCGACCGGGCGGACAGGTAAAGTTTGCAGAACATGCCTTCCAGCAGGGGCATACCCTGAACCTCTCCATTCTTCGGTCTTTCAACACGAACGGCCAGGTAGAGGGTCCGGGATGCGTCGTCGTACCGCACTGCCCGGTGAACCGTTGCCGTCATGGCAGCATAGGCCTTTCCGGTAACCGTCTCCAGACGGCATTCCACGGCGTCCAGTCCGGATATCCATCCGCCGGCACGGCTTCCCCTGTCACCTGCCCCGGCCCGCAGCCTCAGCGTGTCAAAGGCATCCCTGTCACTCAGGGGCACCTTGATTTCCAGCATTGAATCATCGGTGAGGGTCAGGGCTAAGGTCCCCGTGGACACATAGGTGCCGGCATCAACGGCCACGTCCTGAACCCTGCCGGAAAAAGGCGCACGTATGGTGCATCTTGCAAGGTTCAGCCCGGCGGTTTTCAGATCGGCCTTGTCCCGTGCCAGATCGCTCAGGGCCTCTTTGATCTGAAGGGGATAAAGCGAAATGGTCTTGATCAGACTCTTTTCCGTATCCAGGCACAAATTGTAATCCTGCTCAGCCGCTTCCACATCAGACAGGGTGCCCACCCGGTCTGTTTCGTACAGGGTTTTCAGTCGGGTATATTCCGTTTTGGATAGAAGGGTGCTTCGTTGCAGCGCAGCAAGCCTGTCGTTGTCCCGCTCCAGGGAGACCCGGTACTGGGCTATGGTGTTCTCCGTCAGCCTCACCTGCGCTGCGGCCTTGTCCCGCTCGATGGCATAACCGGTATCGTCTATTTTGAGAAGAATTTCCCCTTCCGGGACGATTCCCCCCTGCTCCAGGGCCGGGTGGATGTCAACGATATTGCCGGACACCTGGGGACAGATATCCAGTACCCGGACGGCTTCGGCCTGGCCGTATCCCACTGCGGTCAGGCGGACTGTTTCTGTTTTCACCGGAAGGGTGGATACGGCAAGCCCTTTGTTTTGAAACGGTTTTTCCGCCGGCGGCCGTTTTGAAGTTGCCATCTTGTGCATACCGAAAACACCTGTGGCAATAATCAGAAAACAGACCAATCCTGTGACAATGATCGTTACCTTGGCAGGACGGGCATCAGGCGTGTGGCTCATGGGTATTCCTTATGGATATTCTGGTTATATGTCAGCTTTGCTTTGCCCCGAATATAGAAAACACCCCATCAACCGGATGTGAAATCAATGTCAAAAAAACGTGAATTGACAGATTTTTTCCCCCTGTCTTGACGATAGCGGGCAAATCCGGCTAGTATGTGATAACCGATTTGTATTGACAATTTTTTTCCAAGGGAGGCAACGTATGACCCGCCGTGTTTTTGCCGGTATACTTATAGCCCTTCTTCTGGCCCTGCCCCTATCCGCAACGGCCGCCGGCGCACCCGACGTCCAAAAGCAGATCAAAATGACCACCTGCAACTGGCAACCCTATGCCGGGGTCAACTTGACAAACCTAGGCTTTGCCTCCGAATTGCTGACGATCCTCTTCAAACGGCTGGGATATGAGACGAAAATCGATATTCTTCCCTGGAAAAGAGCCATGATCTCAACCGCTCAGGGAAAGTATGACCTGGTCTATAACGCGTACTACTCCAAAGAGCGGGCCGCTGAATTCGCCTTCTCAGATCCCTATATCCACAGCCGGGTCTATCTTTGCTCCAGAAAAGATGCCAATATCAGTTTTTCACGGCTGGAAGACCTGAAACCATACCGGATCGGGGTGGTGATGGGCTATGTCAATTCCCCGGAATTCGACCGGGCTGATTACCTTAAAAAAGACCAGGCCGTTACCGATCTTCACAACCTGAAGAAACTGTTCGGCAAACGCCTGGACATGGTTGTGGTTGACAAGTACGTTGCGGTTCAGTTGATCAAAACCTCCCCCTTTCTCATTGCCAACGTCACCGACCTTGTTTTTCACGAACCGCCCCTGATCAACATGCCCGTCCATGCCATGTTCTCCAGAAAGGTCCCGGGCTACAAAAAACGTGTGGCCCAATTCAACCGCGTGCTTTCGGAGATCATCGCCGACGGCACCTTTGATACATTATTGGAAATTCATCACTTCAAATAGCCTCCGATATTTCAGATTTACAGGGGCTACGGACAGCACCTATGCAAAGGAGGTCATCATGCTCACCGGAATTCACTTTCTTCTGACCTACACCTGCAACTTTGCCTGTGATCATTGCTTTCTTCACTGCAGTCCAGAGGCAAGGGGCACCTTTACCTTGGATCAGGTCAAAACCACCTTAAAGGAGGCAAAAAAAACCGGTACGGTGTCATCTGTTTTCTTTGAGGGCGGCGAACCCCTTTTATACTTTCCCCTGCTGGTGGAAAGTATCAGGCTGGCAAAAAAAGCGGGGTTCTCCACCGGTATGGTGACCAATGCCTATCCCGCCCATTGCCAAGCGGATGCCGCCCTCTGGCTGAAACCGCTCAAAGACGCAGGGCTTGACTTTTTGAGTATATCCAACGACAGCTTCCATTACGGCGACAACACTGAAAATCCGGCGGCAACGGCCCTGATGGCAGCCCGACAGCTCGAACTCAACACCTCTTCCATATGCATAGAACAGCCCATAGTGGAACAGCCTGAATTGGAAACGCCTCCCGAGGATGCCGCAGAAGACGAAACCGGCAAAGGAGCGCCGGTGGTGGGCGGCGGTGCCAGATTCAGGGGACGGGCAGCGGAGAAACTTGTCGGCGGACTTCCCAGGCGCCCATTGGCCTGCCTTAAATCATGCCCGGACGAAGACCTGGCAGCGCCGTCCAGGGTCCATGTGGATGCCTACGGCCATGTGCACCTGTGCCAGGGCATCAGCATGGGAAATATGTGGGAAACGCCGTTGTCAAAATTGATCGCGGAATACAGGCCTGACACCCACCCCGTGGCAGGACCGCTGTTGAAAGGCGGTCCCGCAGCCCTGGCCGCTGCCCTGGACTTTTCGCCAGCCAAAGAGGACAGCGGCGGATACGTGGATGAATGCCACCTGTGTTACGCCGTGCGAAAAGCGGCCCTGAACCTGCTGCCGGGCATCCTGGTTCCGCCCCAGGTATACGGCATAGCCAATCCATAACCACAAAGGTGCTTTCCCGGCAGGGAAAGCACCTTTGTATGTAGAGGAGAGGTCTCCTATCCGGCACACCGTTAGTTGAGGGAAGTGTACCGAAACTCTATATTTTTATGGGTTACTGCGGATACAGAATTTCCGCCAGATGGGCCACTTCAATATCCCGGCCCTGTTTCATGGCGCCGCCGCGAAGCTGCATCACGCAGCCCGGGCATTCCGTGACCAAAAGTTCCGCCCCGGATTTTTCCACATCGTCCAGCTTCTGGGTGAGGATCTCATTGGACACTGCAGGAAAATTGGCTGAAAAACTGCCGCCAAAGCCGCAGCAGGTTTCCTCTTCCGCCGTGGGTACGTAAGTATTGCCGGATTTGGCGATAACATCCTTTGGGGCTTCCCGTTCATCAAGGCCGCGGCACAGGTGACAGGGGGAGTGAAAGGCGATGGCTTTACCCGCCCCTGTTTTCTTATCAAGTCCCACCACGCCGGACATGAACTGGCTGTAGGACAACACCTTGTCTGCAAAAGCGGCCGCCCTGTCCGGTGCATAGTTTTTCAGAAGCTTGGGCGCCCCGTGCTTCAGATGGGAGGCACAGGAGGCGCAGAGGGTAACGATGTAGTCCACATCCTTTAACTCAAAGGCGTCCAGGTTCTGGAGGGCCACATCCCGGGCAGCGGATTTTTCCCCCATGCTGACAGCCGGCAGGCCGCAGCAGGACTGCCCCATGGGGAAGGTCACCGCTACATTTGCCTCCTGGAAGCCCCGCATGGCCGCCTCAAGCTGTTCCGGATATACAAAATCCTGAACACAGCCTGAGAACAGGGCAATGCGATAGGCCGGGGCATGGACTTTCTTATTCAGGCCCTCGAACCGGTCCCGGAAGGGTTTTTCCGCGATGGCCGGCAGCCGCCGAAAGTTGTGCTCCGGCGAGAAAATCATGGGCAGATGCCGCAGGAAAGGTCCTTCTTTTGTCTTTTCCGTCATGGGTCCCTGGGCAAGCTTTGCCGTTCTCAACAGGGTGTGGAACAGCTTCCGGTTTTTCAGCACCTTGCCCAGCAACAGGCTCTGGAGGGGATGGCCCTCTTCGTCCTGTATTTTTGCGTGGACATCCTTGATCAACCCCGGCAGGTCGATGCCGCCGGCACAGATGGATTTACAGGCACCGCAGTTCGTACAGTTCTGGACAAGGTTCTTGGCGTGCTCCCGGCCATGGAAAAAATAAGTGGTGATCAGGCCGATGGCCCCGATATAGATGTAGCCGAGCTGATGGCCGCCCACCATCCGGTAGACCGGGCATACGTTGGCACAGGCCCCGCAGCGTACGCACTGGAGAATCTGGGCAAATACCGGATCTTTTGCAATTTTGCTTCGCCCGTTATCCAGGAAAACCAGGTGCATTTCCCGTTTGCCCCCTTCAACGGTCTTGCATTCCGAAGGCCCGGTGATCCAGGTGACGTATGAGGTAATGGCCTGTCCGGTGGCATTTTTAGGCAGCACCTTGTTGACGGCCAGGGCCTCTTTTATGGTGGGTAAAAGCTTGTCGATTCCGGCCAGGGCCACATGGACCCGCGGCAGGGTGGAAACCAGGCGGGCATTGCCTTCGTTGGTGGCAATACCGATGGTGCCGGTTTCGGCGATCACGTAATTGGCGCCGGTGATCCCCATGTCCGCCGTGACAAATTTTTCCCTCAGTTCTTTCCTGGCCACCTTGACCAGGCGCTGGATTTCAGCGTCCTGTTCTGTTCCGGTCACCGATGAAAAAAGGTCTGCCACCTGGTAGCGGGAAAGATGAATGGCCGGCATGACCATGTGGGAGGGGCCTTCCTTGCGGAGCTGGACAATCCATTCCCCCAGATCGGTTTCCGTCACTTCGAGGCCTTCGTTTTCAAGCCAGCGGTTAAGATGGGTCTCTTCCGCTGTCATGGACTTGGATTTAACGATGGATTTGCACCGGGTCTTTTTGGCGATCTCGGCAATAATCCGGTTGGCGTCTTCTGCGGTTTCCGCCAGGTGGACATGGATGCCGTTCTCTTTGGCCTTTTGTTTGAACGCCGCCAAAAGTTCCTGGTTCCGTATGACGGCATCCGCCTTCACATCGGCCACGGTCTGAATCAGTTCCGCCGTATCCATGCCAGAAAAGGCATTTTCGCGGGAGGTGCGGTAGGCCACGGCAAAATTATCCATGGCTTTGCGGAGGAATTCATTGCCCAGGGCATCGTCCAGCCGGTTTTTATACGCTTTTAGGCTTTCCGCCTTAGTTCCTTTTTCTCCGGACATGGTTTATTCCTCCACCAGCATGATATGCAGTTCCAGGGGGCCGTGAACCCCCATGGCCAGTACCCGCTCAATGTCAGCCGTCCGGCTGGCACCGGTGATAAACGCCATATAGGATCCGGGATCCCTGACCACCCCCTTCAACTCTTCTGTCATGGCCAGGGCGGATTCCCGGATTTTAGACGTATAAAGCACAGCCACATGGATTTCGGACAGCATGGTGGAAAGCCGGGTTTCCTCGGCCCTGGAATCCAGGACCAACGTGCCGGTTTCCGCAATGCCGTAATCCATGAGTGAGACCCCCATGTCGATGCCGCCGGGGTATTGCCGCAGGTTTTCCCGGATCAGGGAAATACCCCCGGCAGCGTCACAGGCGGCGGACAAGGCTGAAAAGGCATCTTCATCCAGATTGGGTGCGGCCATGATCCGGTCTGTACCGGAGGATTTCTGGGCCGCGTCCGGTGATGCCGGTGACGCCATCTGGGGATCCAACGGCGCTTTGTTCACACAAATCTCAACCGCCTTGGCAAAAGCCTGCTCCAGGGTTTTGACGGGATAGACCTCGGCCGAAACCAGTTTGGCCTTTTCCGTGAAGGTGCCTGTAAGATCCGTCGTTGTGCCCGGGGCTTTTGTAGCATCTGCGGTTGTCATGGATAAACTCCTTTGGCTGTGCTTAACGTGTTAACTCTCTTGCCGGATCGACCGGGTCATTAAAATCCGGACCCTAAAATCAGGCCCCGAAGAAAATGCTCGGCAGCCAGGTAACAAGGCCTGGGAACAGGCAGAGCAGGGCGATACTGACCACCTGAAGCAGTACAAAGGGGATAATGCCCTTGTAGATGTGCATCATGGTATAACCTTCCGGTGCCACGCCTTTGAAATAGAACAGGGCATAGCCGAAGGGCGGGGTCAGAAAAGAGGTCTGGAGATTCACACACATGAGCAGGGAGAACCAGAGGGGGTTGAAGTCCAGTTCCATGGCGATGGGCATGAAAACCGGTACCGTAATCAGCAGGATGGCTGCCCAGTCAATGAACATCCCCATGATGAAAACAATGCCCATCATGAGAAAGAGGATCAGCCAGCGGTTCATGCCGGAACCGATCAGAAGGTCGGCAACCACGTCGCCGCCGCCCATGCTCAGGAAAACCGTGGAGAAAAATTTGCCGCCGATGAACAGCATCATGACCATTGAAGTGGTACGAAGCGTTGCATAGGCGGATTCCCTAAGCACTTCCAGGCTCAGTTTTTTGTTGAAAGCTGCCAGGATCAAAGCGCCAAGCGCACCTAAGCCGGCCGCTTCCGTGGGCGTTGCCACACCGGCCAAAATGGTGCCCATTACCGCCAGGATCAATGCCAGGGGCGGTACCAGGGACTTGAGGGTCATGGCCCATTTCTGAGCGGCCGTATAGGTTGATGCCTCTTCTTTTGAGATGGGGGGCCCCAGGGTCGGATTGATGTTACACCGGATAAAAATATATAGAAAGTAAAGGGACGCCAATACCAGGCCCGGAAAAATCGCGCCGGCAAAGAGGTTACCGACGGAGGTTTCCTTCATACCGGTCAGGCCGCCGTAAACAACCATCATGATGGACGGCGGAATCAGGATACCCAGGGTACCGGATGCACAGATGATACCGGAGGTCAGCTCTTTTTGGTAACCTTTACCGATCAGGGCCGGCGTCGCCAGAAGCCCCATGGCGACAACCGAGGCGCCGATAATACCTGTGGTGGCGGCAAATACCGTGCAAACCACAACAACGGCAAGGCCAAGACCGCCCTTGACGCTGCCAAGCACCACGTACAGGGATTCGAACAATGCGTCGGACACCTTGGATCGGTCCAAAAGCTGGGCCATCAGGATAAACAATGGTATGGCCACAAGGGTATAGTTGTTCATCAACCCCCAGGAGTTGTTGACAAACATTTCAAATAACATGGGTACGGAAAATCCGTTGTCGATCAGGCCGAAAAGGGCCGCCACTGCGGCAAGGGTATATGCCAGAGGATGGCCGAGGGTAATGGCCACAATCAATGTGGCAAACATCGCCACTGTCATGAATTCAAGACTCATGGGAAAAGTTCCTTAATTTTTTAGTGCGTTGATATCTTTCAAAAGGTTTGCAATGCCCTGGATCAGCAGGAAGACAAAGCAAAGGGCCATGAGAATCTTAAGGGGCCAGATGGGCGGCGCCCAGGAGGTGGAATTCACCTCCATGCCCATGACGGACGTATAGGCGAACTTCACGGACCAGATACTCATACAGATGGTCACCGGCATGAAAAGGACCAGGTTGGTCAGAATTCTTAAAAGGGTCTGAATCTTTTCAGGGGCCAGGGCGGTAAAGATATCAACTTTCACATGACCGTCATACACGTCGGTATAGGCCAGGCCGAACATGTAGTGAAGGCCGTAAATAAAGGTGGTTGCCTCAAATCCCCAGGTGGTGGGGGAGTTAAACGCATACCGCATAAACACCTCATACACCACCACAAGAAGCAGGGGGTATATGAGCATGGAGGAGATGTCCCCCTCTTTTTTGATAATACGTTCCAGGGTGTTTGACAGGTTTTCCAGCATGGGTGTTTCCTTTACCGGGAAATTTGTTTAATCAATTTTTGTTCTTTTTTTAAATTTTGATTTGGTCTGGTACAAATTTAAGGAAGGTCCGGCAGCCTTTTGTTATACCGGGATTGTTATTTTTCAAGGCTGCCGGACCGCTTCATTTCGGGCTGAGCATCAGCTTGGGGTCAGATCAAATGGAGAATCGGAATCTGCCCGAAATTGTCTGTTATTCGTAAGTTTTTCCGCCAACGTAGGTTTCGTAGGGCCAGGGGGCTACGCCGCCGCGGGCATCTCTCCAGTCCGCATAATCGTTGATGAATGCTTCCTGGGAATCCATAACCTTTTTCACGTCGGGATATTTGGCTTTAACGGAGTCAATGTATTCTTTGGCGGTTTTCCGGAACTCAATCCGGGTCTCTTCGTCCATTTTTACGAATTCAACTTTTTCCTTGAACAGGCGGATGGCCTTTGCGTTCAGGCTGTTGATCCAGTTGTAGGACCACAGCTGGGTTTCTTTGGCGCAGATGTCGATGATCCATTTCAGGTCGTCGGGAAGCTTGTCATAGGCATCTTTGTTGAAGAAAAGACCGCACTGGATACCGGGCTGATGAACGCCGGGCTGAATAACGTACTTGGTGATTTCGTCAAACCCCATGGGGTAGTTGATGGCAGGAGAGGAGAATTCAGCCGCATCGATAACACCACGTTCGAGTGCAAGGTAAACCTCACCACCGGGGAGCGGGGAGACGGAAGCACCCAGGTTGTTCATGATGTCCATGAACCAGCCGGGAGTTCTCAGTCTCATGCCTTTGAAGTCTTCCATTTTGGTGGCACGTTTGTTGGAGAACAGACCCATTTCCTGACCGCACTGGCCGCCGGGGAGGGCAAAGAGGTTGAACTTGCCGTAAATTTCCTGCATCAGCTCGATGCCGCCTTTTTCATAGAGCCAAATGTTGTAACCTTCGGCGTCCAGGCCGAAAGGAACAGAGGCAAAGGCAACAAAGGCTTCGTTTTTACCCTTCCAGTAACCCGGCCAGTCATGGCCAACCTGGGCAGCACCGGAACTTACCGCGTCAAAACTCTGCATGGCGGGAACCAGTTCGCCGGCGGAAAAGGGTTTGATGTCCAGACGGCCGGCAGATGCCAGACGGACGCTGTCAGCAAAATGCTGGGCAATATCGAAGAACAGCAGGCCCTTGGACCAGGGCATGACCATTTTCCATCTGATTTTTTCATCAGAGGTTTTGAATTTTACACGTTTTGCGACTTTGTGGCGGGGGTCTTCACCGAACTTCTCACGTTTACCGGCATAGGCGTTGCCGCAGATAAAAACGAACGCCATCAGGCAGGTGACCAGAATTGTCAAACTCTTCTTCATGTTTTCCTCCATCCTTAATTAACCTTTAATTTGCCTCATTAACAATTATTGCAGGATACTTCTTTCATGAACTTCGTGAATTTACGACGTGCCTAAATCGAACCCCTCCTTTCCCGGACCTGGCTTTCAGGTTTTCCAGCAAACCAATTTTAACAAAATCGAAACAATTGCATATGCCTTCTTGTTGGTATGACCAATTATTAGGTGTCTGTTTTTTATTTGTCAAGAAAAAAATAAATTTTGTTTGTTTTTTGTTATGAGTTCTGCTATATAAAATTTTACCCAGTAAAATCAGATGGTTTTACGCCCATCCCGACCAAACCCCCTTTTGGTAAGACCATGAGATATTCACCAAAACACAACAGGGACGGGACACACAAAAATATTGGTAATACCAATTGCACTTAACCCTTGCATAAACCCATAGCTTAAGATTCAGGGAGACCGGACTAAAGAAAATGATCACCAAGGCGATTGTTGACAGGTTAAAAGAGATTGTGGGACCGGAAAACGTTCTGACCCAACGGGAAGACATGCTCACCTATTCATACGATGCCGCCGTGCTTGACGCGAAAATGCCTGCGGCAGCCGTCATGCCCGGCAACACGGAAGAGATCGGCGATGTGGTGACGGTCTGCCACGAAAACAGCATCCCCTTGACCGTACGGGGGGCAGGCACCAACCTATCCGGTGGCACCATCCCTGAAAATACGGGACTTGTCATGCTGACGGGACGCCTGAACAAGATTATTGAAATCAATGAGGCAGATATGTATGCTGTGGTCCAGCCCGGCGTGGTCACGGCCACCCTGGCTGCGGCAGTTGAAGCCAAGGGCCTGTTTTATCCCCCGGACCCCGGCAGCCAGGCTGTCTCCACCCTGGGTGGAAACGTGGCGGAAAACGCAGGGGGACTTCGGGGATTAAAGTACGGTGTTACAAAGGATTATGTCATGGGCCTGCGGTTTTTCGACGCCCGGGGCAACTACGTTAAAACAGGGTCTAGAACCGTGAAGTGCGCCACCGGTTATAATATCACCGGCCTGATGGTGGGTTCCGAGGGGACGCTCGGGGTCTTAGATGAAATCACCTTGAAACTGATTCCGGCTCCGGCCGCCCGCCATTCGCTGGTGGCGGTGTACGACACCATTGACCAGGCCTCTGAAACCGTTGCCGCCATCATTGCCGCCCGCATTGTTCCGGCCACCCTGGAAATCCTGGACAACTTCACCATCCGCGCCGTGGAAGATTTTTCCAAGGCGGGCCTTCCCGTGGAAGCGGCCGCCCTGCTTCTCATCGAAGTGGACGGCCACCCGGCCGTGGTAAAGGAAGAGGGGGAAAAGGTGGAAGCCCTGTGCAAAAAAATGGGCGCCGCCTCCATCAACGTGGCCCAGACAGACGAAGAGCGGGACAAAATCTGGGCGGCCAGACGGTCTGCCCTCTCGGCTCTGGCCAAACTCAAGCCCACCCTGGTGCTTGAAGACGCCACCGTTCCCAGAAGCAAGATTCCCGATATGGTAAAATCCCTGCAGGAAATAGCCGAAAGGTACCAAATCGATATCGGCACCTTCGGTCATGCCGGAGACGGCAACCTGCACCCCACGATCCTTACGGACAAACGGAACACCGAGGAGTTCCACCGGGTGGAAGCGGCCATTGAAGAAATCTTTGACCGTGCCCTTGCCCTGGGCGGCACCCTGTCCGGTGAACATGGCACCGGCATTGCCAAAGCCCCGTTCCTGGAAAAGGAAGCCGGGTACTCCTCCATCCTGTTCTCCAGGCAGCTTCGCGCCGCCCTGGACCCGAAAAACATTCTCAACCCCGGAAAAATCACCGGTGTTTCAACGGATTAGCCAAAAAGATTAGGGTTAGGTATACACAACTATGGCAAATATGAATGAACTGGCCAACCTGGTAAAAGAACTTGAAGAACAACTTGTGACCTGCATCCGCTGCGGTATGTGCCAGTCAGTCTGCCCCCTTTTCGAGCAGACCCGGAAAGAAGCGGATGTGGCCCGGGGAAAACTTGCCCTGCTCACCGGGTTGATGGACAATATTTTCTCGGACCCCGATGGGGTGAACGAACGGTTGAACCGCTGCCTGCTCTGCGGCTCCTGCGCTGCCAACTGCCCTTCCGGCGTAAATGTGTTAGAGATCTTCATCAAGGCCAGGGCCATTTTAGCCGAGTACAAGGGGCTGTCTCCTGCCAAACAGTTGATCTTCAAGAAAATGCTGGCCAACCCCGGCACCTTCGACACCCTGGTGGCCTGGGCGGGAAAATTCCAGGGTCTCTTTGCCAAACCGGACGACAACGCCCAGGGCACATCCTGCGCCCGGCTGGTCTCCCCGCTCCTGGCAGACCGGCACTTTCTGCCCCTGGCAAAAACCCCGTTCCACAAGGAAATCCCCAAAGACGGTTTTAGAAAAAAGGGAAAAAAACTCAAAGCCGCCATCTTCACCGGCTGCCTTATCGACAAGGTATTTCCCAACGTGGCCCGATCCGCCATCAAGGTGCTGGACCACCACGGGGTGGGCATGAGCATCCCGGCCGGCCAGGGGTGCTGCGGTATTCCGGCACTGGCATCCGGCGACCGGGAAACCTTTACCCGGCTGGTGGACCATAACCTGGCACTGTTCCGGCAGGAACGCTTTGACGTGCTGGTCACGGCCTGCGCCACCTGTACCTCCACCATCAAAAAACTCTGGCCTTCCGTATACAAGGACGCAAGCTCCGGGGTAAAGGAACAGCTCACCGAACTTGCCGGCAAAACCATGGACATCAACCAGTTTATCGTGGACAACGTCGCCCCGGAACTGTCTGAAGCCGGAGCCACCCCCGATCAGGCGGCCGAAGTTGTCACCTACCACGACCCCTGCCATTTGAAAAAATCCCTGGGGGTATCCGCACAGCCCCGTGCCCTTGTCCGGGCTGCCGGCTGCAATCTTAAGGAAATGAGCGGGTCGGATAAATGCTGCGGCATGGGCGGCAGCTTTAACGTCTACCACTACGATCTTTCCGCTTCCATCGGGCAGATTAAACAGGAGAACATCGCGGCAACCTCTGCCACCACCCTTGCCACCGGATGTCCCGCCTGCATGATGCAGATATCGGACATGCTGGCCAAGGGTAAGGCAAACATCAGGGTGCGCCACCCGCTGGAGCTTTATGCGGAACACCTGGAGAACACGAACAGATAATATATAAACAAACTGGGAGGAAACGCAATGGACATCAGGGAACCTGAAATCACCAAAGACGAGATTCTGATTCTGGATGACCCGGATTTTGCCACCGGCAACGTCTGCATCGTTACGGGATGCGGCACAGGCATCGGCCGGGCAGTATCCATTGCGGCGGCGGCCAATAACCTCACCGTGCTGGGGCTGGACATCAATGCTAAAGAAGGGGAGAAAACCCGTGAAAAGGCGGCCGCTTTGGGCGGCACCATGACCTTCCGGCAGACAGACCTCACCGTTGACGAGGAGATTGAAGCCGCAGTGGCGGATGCCGCGGGACTAGGCCGCATCAAATACCTGGCCAATATAGCCGGTATCCAGCACATCGACGCGGTGGACAAGTTCCCCATGGAAACTTACGACCTGATGCAGCGCCTCATGCTCCGGGCACCCTTCTTTTTGTCCAAACTTGCCATCCCCCATATGAAAGCGTCCGCCGACGGCTGCGGGGTCATTGCCAATATGGCCTCTGTCCATGCCCATATCTGCACCAAGAACAAACCGGTGTACAATATCACCAAGTTCGGCCTCCGGGCGTTAAGCCAGTCCATCTCCGCCGAAGGGGAAGGAAGAATCAGGTCCTTTACGGTGAGTTCAGGTTTTGTCAAAACACCGCTGGCCCTGAACCAGGTGGCGGCCCAGGCCGAACAGCGGGGCATCACCCCGGATGAGGTGATGCGGGAGGTTATGATGGGTAAATCCAGGGTCAAGGAGATGATGTCCCCCGTGGAGGTGGCCAACCTCTTTGTGCACGGGTTCTCACGCTTTGCCAAATATCTGGTGGGCGGCGACCTCCTATTTGACGGCGGCATGGTGTTAACTTACTAAATTAACGGTTAATATCACCCGTTGATATCAGCATCGATTTTATTAAAATTTTTTTAAAATCACTTGATATCACTCACCGGATGGTTAATACTGTCTGGCTTAAGATTGACATGAAAGAAACAGTGAAACAATGACCATACCCATCAAGCCCATAAAGCCCAAGCGGATTTCCGATCAGGTTTTTGACCAGATCCGGGAACTGATTTACCGGGGGAAACTCAAACCCGGTGAAAAACTGATGACGGAACGGGAACTGGCCCAGGCCATGAATGTCAGCCGGACCACCATCCGGGACGCCATCCAGCGCCTGGTGGCCATGGGTCTGATCGTCCAGAAGCAGGGCCAGGGCACCTTTGTCAAAGCCATTGACGACGCCATGGCCAACCCCCTGGCCAAAGCAATGGAAACCCAGGACGCCTCCCTTGAAGATCTTCTGGAGGTCCGCATGGGTCTGGAGTGCAATGCGGCGGCCCTGGCTGCCAAACGGGCGGATGAAACCGATATCACCGCCTTGAACCAGAGCGTCATTGAAATGGAAGCCGAGGTCAACTCAGGCCGTCTGGGTACCGAGGCAGACACCTCCTTCCACATGGCCATTGCCTATGCCGCCAAAAACCCCCTGCACATCCTGATCATGCGCAACTTCTACGACTACCTCTTCCACGGGATCGGGGAAAACCTTGCCAGCCTTTACGAAGAGCCGGAAAACATCCAGGAGATACTGCGCCAGCATAAGACGATCCTGGAAACCATCAAAGCCAGGGATCCTTACAAGGCCTACAGGGCTATGAGCAAGCACATCGGGTTTGTGATGGAGTTTTTCAAAAACAAGGAAGATTAGGCGTTCTTCATCAGGCGGCCCGCTGTTTAATGGTTTCGATCCGCCCGTCCTTCACCCGGACGGACCGTGTGGCATGAACCTCCATGCTGGGATTGTGGGTCACCATGATCACTGTGTGCCCCTCCCGGTTCAACTGCCCCAGCAGCCCCATAATCTCAAGAGCCGTTCCTGAATCCAGGTTACCTGTGGGCTCGTCCGCCAGAATGATGGGCGGCCGGTTGACGATGGCCCGGGCGATGGCCACCCGTTCCTGTTCACCACCGGAAAGCTGGTCCGGAAGGCGGTGGGCCTTGTCTGCCAGCCCCACCCGCTCAATGACGGCCATGGCCATCCGGTTTTTCTCCTTTTTACCCCGGCCGGTCACTGCCATGGGAAGCTTCACGTTTTCCAGCACCGTGAGATAGGGGATAAGCTGGAAGGACTGGAAGATAAACCCCAGGTATTCGCTGCGGAAATCCGCCCGCTGTTCGGAGGTCAGCCCGTACAGGTCCAGGGAATCGATCAGTACCCTTCCCCGGGAAGGACGGTTCATGGCACCCACAATGGACAGCAGCGTGGACTTGCCCGAGCCGGACTGCCCGGTAACGGTGACAAACTCACCGTCATCGATAAAAAGATCCATGCGGTCGATGGCTAAACTCCGGGTGTCACCGGATACGTATTCCTTGTTCAGATCATGTATTTCAATCAAATGGTCTACCATGTGTTTCCTCTGGGTTGAGTTACCTGTTTTACAATGCCCGCAGGGCATCGCTGGGGTCCATCCGTCCTGCCTTCATTGCAGGATATAGGCTTGCCAAAAGGCTGAGTGCCGCCGCCATCAAAAGACTCAATCCTCCGAGACGGAAATTGATACCGGCAAAGACGCCTTCTTCAATCACCAGGGGGATGACACCCCAGGCCACAAGATTCCCCAGGGCAAACCCGGCAAGACCGCCGAATATCCCCAATACCAGTGCCTCTAAGAGAATGATCTGCATCACGTGGGACTGGCGGAAACCGATGGCCCTGAAGATACCGATCTCCCGGGTACGTTCGTTCACCGATCCCATCATGGTCACCATGACCAAAAGTGCCCCGACGCCGATCACCAGCACGGAAACCCCTAAAGAGAAGGACTTGAACATTTCAATGGACTGCATTTTTGACATCACGGCCTGTTTCATGGCTGTGACCTTGGCCCCGGGAAATTTTTCAGCGATCTGGAGGGTGAGTTCGGTGATGGGACATCCCCTGCAGAAGGCGGCGATCTCCACCATTGAAACCTTTCCCGGTTTTCCCAGAACGCTTTGGGCTGCGGCCATATCCGAAATAACGGCATTGTCCTCGGCCCCGCCTGTGGGCATGAGCACACCGGAAACACGGAAGGTGTCCCCCCCCATTTCCACAGCGTCTCCCGGAGAAAGTCCCAGGACTGACGCGGCAGTTGATCCCAGGAGCACCTCATCGGAGGCTTGGGGAAACGCCCCTTTTTTCTGCCACCAGGTTTTCAGGGCAAGCTCCTCTTCAAAGACAACGCCCATGAGCATGACCTGGGTGCCCCGGATGTCGGTTGCGCCCAGGACCTTGGGTGCCACAATACCCAGGTTCTTTGCATTTTCTATGGTTCTGATTTTCGGCATATCGGCCTGGTCGAACTCCCGGACCTTGTAGTTCACGCCGCCAACATCAATCCCCCCGTAGTTCAGGGAGAGGGTCTCGGTTTTGGGCACCATGACGATGTTTGCCCCAAACTTGTTGAGGCGCTCTTCGATTTCCACGGTCATTGTTTCGGTGATGGCCATCAGGGTCACGATGGTGGATATACCGATGATCAAGCCCAAGGCCAGAAAAATCATCTTTGCCTTGCGCCGCCGTATATTCCCGAAGGAGATGTTATGGAGTTTCACCTTCTGCCTCCTTTTCCGCTTCAATGGTAACCATCCGCTGCCGGTGGCTCACCTGGTTCAACAGGGTGGCGGCAATGCCGTGACGGGAGAACAAGGCGTTCACCGCATCGGGACCTGTATGTCTTCGGTCAAAGGTCACCACCAGCCGGGTATTGTGGGTATCTAAAGACGTACCTGAAACCCCGTGAATTTCCCCGATCTGTGCCACCAGGGATGTGGGCCAAACCTGGTTATCCGCCATTTTAAAAATGGCGTCGTCCAGGTGACGGGTTTTCATGTAGGAAATCGCTCCGGGGGCCCCCAAAGAGACCATGCCCAGAAGAATGACCCCTGCCACAACGACGGTCAATGTCCCAAAGGACAGGCCCCGCTTTTTCACCCCAAGTACCTTTTCCCGCTTCTCCCTGTATTTTTCAGGATCCCAGGCCATAAATAACTCCCTTTACTTTTTAAACTCGCAAAGCCAGGCATTGGCATTGATCTGGGCCATGGAGATCAGAAGCTTATCCCCTGCGATCTCCCGCTCAAGCGGTGCCGGATTGCAGCCGCCCTTCACTTCGTTGATGCGGTCCGTGGCAAAGCGCATACCGCAGTTGGTGCAGACCATGACGCCGTCTTCCTGAACATAGCCTTTGCCCGAACGGTAGCAGACATCGCAGGCATCTACGGCGGCACGGATCACCCCGTCATGGCTTTTCACCACAAAGAATTTCACGCTGATTCCCTTGTCCGATGTGGCTGTGTAGTAATGGGCCTTGCCGTCGGAAATGTCTTTCAGCGGCAGGGCCAGCACACCATTCTCCGGTTTCACCTCGGTAAATTTTCCCATGCCGAACCATGCCCAGGCCTTACCGGCCGTGCACATCAACACCAGAACAACGAAAACACCTGTAAACCTTTTCAAAGTGGGTCTCATTTCAATTTCCCCTTCATAATTATCTTATGGCTTAAATATCTTTGGCTGATCCGGATGCCTGGACACCGCATCCGCCCTGTGCACCGCCGCAGCAACCGCCACCGCCGCCGAATCCCCTGCGCTTGGACTGCATGTAGGCAAAGGTTTCTTTTTCCGTCAGGGGCTCTACCCCGTCAAGGGTGGCAGGATAGCCGATAGCTGAAATGGCATCCTTGATGGTTTCGGGGGTAAGGGGGGCGACAAAATCCACCGCCACCATTCCCCGGAACAGGTTGGCCCCCATGCCGGAAAAACCGTCCATGGGACTGAGTGCCGAATTGATTTTTGAAAAGCAGGCCCCGCAGGTCAGGTTTTCCACCTTGAATACGGCACGCTGTGTTACGGCTGATGTCTTAACTGATGAGGTTTCCTGTGCCACCCCCAGGGCGGCGGCCAGAAGGAACATACCTCCGGCCAGAATAATCGTTGTCCATTTTTTCATGACGGCCTCCTTGGCATCTGTTGGCAAATACGCACGAATCTTCCTGCCACAGAGGTTCAATACCCGTGCCAATGTAGGCCAGAAATCGATATAAAAGATAACCGCCTATAAAAACATAAGAATATAGTGGGCGGATGATAATTTGAATGCCGGAGGCAATCCGGGGGATGGCTGAGCCTAAAGACTATTCCACAACCCGTGTAGAATATTCTACAGGCAGAGCCGAATTAGTGAAGTCCGTATTTTTCCAGGCGATAGAGAAGAACATGCCTGGGTATTTTCAGCAAACGGGCCGCTTCGGATCGGTTTTGCCCTGCCTTTTCAAGGGCCTTGGTCACATAGGCCTTTTCCACCTCTTCCAGGGAGATACCCTCGTCAGGAATCACAGGATTCAGGGGGCTGCTTTGGGCCTGCTGGCCCGGCAGGTTCAGATCCCCTGCCTCGATTTTCCGGCCGGATCTAAGGATGATGCACCGCTCAACGATATTCTGCATTTCCCGTATGTTTCCGGGCCAGTGATAGGCACTCAGGGCATCCAACGCATCTTTGGAGAACCTGACATCTGCCGGGGCATGGTATTTTTTTAGAAAATGGGTGACCAGGGCGGGAATATCCTCCGGCCGCTCCCGAAGGGGTGGGATAAACAGCGGTATCACCGACAACCGGTAGTAGAGATCCTCCCTGAAATCCCCTGAGGCTATGCGGTCCTGGAGATCCAGGTTGGTGGCGGCAATGATCCGGATATCCACACTTCTGGACTGCTCCGCCCCCACGGGCTGGACCTGTCTCTCCTGCACCGCCCGGAGCAGCTTCACCTGGACATCCACGGCCAGTTCCCCGATCTCATCCAGAAAAAGGGTCCCCCCGGAAGCAGTTGTAAAATGCCCTTTCCTGTCTTTCACCGCCCCGGTAAAGGCCCCTTTGACATGGCCGAAAAGTTCGGACTCGATAAGGGTGGTGGGAATGGCGGCGCAGTTCACCGCCACCATGGGGCCGTCTTTTCTCGGGGAATTGTTGTGGATCAGCCGGGCCAGGACCTCCTTGCCCGTTCCCGATTCTCCTGAAATCAGGACGGTGGCCTCGGAACCGGCTGCTCTGGAAGCCGTTTCTAAAAGCTCCTTCATGGCAGAACTTGCCGATACAATACCCCGGGTGCCGGTGAGGCGGTCCACCTCATGGGCCAGCATCCGGCTTCGTGACCGAAGCCCTTTAAGTTCCAGTGCTTTTTCACAGGAAAGGATAAGGGTGTCCCGGTCAAAGGGCTTGGTGATAAAGTTAAAGGCCCCCTTGTGCATGGCCTTCACCGCCATTTCAATGGAGCCGAATGCCGTGATGATGATCACCGGGATATCCGGCGCATCAGCTTTTATCGTTTCCATGAGGTCCAGGCCGTTGATGTCCCCAAGCTTTACATCGGAGACCAAAAGGTCCGGGCTGTGATCTGCAAAAAGGGCCAGCCCCTCTTTGCCGGAAGATGCAGCAATCACGGAAAACCCGTGTGAACTCAGGTTGTACTCGGTGACCCGGCGCAGGCTGTCATCATCATCAATCAACAAAACGGTATGCTTCATCCCACTTCTCCCCTTTCCATATAGGGCAGTTTAACCGTAAAACAGGCACCGCCGTATTCCCTGGAACTGCCGGCGGTTATCTCTCCGCCGAGCCTTGTCACAATCTTCTCGGAAATGGACAATCCTAACCCTGTTCCCCCTTCTTTGAAGGTCACAAAGGATTTGAACACGGTATCATATTTTTCAGGCGCAAGTCCTGGTCCATTGTCTTCCACGGCAATGGACCAGTTTTTTTCACCCGGTTCAAGGCGGATCCGGATCACCCCCTCTTTTTCCGGAATTTCATCCAAAGCATTGAGGATCAGGTTCATAAGCACCTGGGTCAGGGCTGCCGAAGGCACCCAAACCATCGCGTCATCCGGCCGGAAATCCGGCAAGACAACCCTAGCCCCCTTCCCCTTTATTTTAGGCGCCCCCACCTGAGTCACCTGCGTCAACACCTGGTCCAGCGGCACCATTTCATCGGCATCCTCGACTCTTTGCCCCCGGCAGTAGGACAGCACTTCCTCCACCGAATTGTTCAGCCGGGATATTTCAGACCGCATGATCTCCACAAACTCATGCTTGGGGTGCGCAGGTGTCACCTCTTCGGCCAGTATTTCCGCCGCCCCTTTGATGGAGGCCAGCGGATTCTTTATTTCATGGGCCAGGGAGGCCGACACATGCCCCAGAAGAGAGAGTTTTGACGCCTGCCCCAATTCCTTTTCCGCCTGGACCAGGCGTGCGGCCTGGTCGTGGAGGCGCTGGTAGGAGGCGGCAAGCTGCTCGGAAAGCTCTTTATACTTTTCCCTGAGCAGGGTTTCACGGCTGGATATCATTCCCACCACCAGGCCTGCTGCCAGGTAAAAGATAATCTCTGACAATTCGGAATAATAGGTCTCGGGCCCCTGGTACCAGAAGGTGAGCAGATGGGGCACAAAGGAAAGGCAGGAAAGCACGGCCATCAAAAGCCCGCCCCGGACGCCGTAGATAATGGCACCGATGGCTATGGGAAAATAGGAGAGCCTGCGGAAAGTATCGTGAAAAAGCATCAAATGGCCGGGGGTGATATAGTGCAATACCCCGATACTGACAACCATCACCAGAAGGCAGCAGAACAGTATTTTCTTCATCCTGGAGGTCATACGTTTCCTTTGGATTTTCTGTAATTTCCAAAACAATCCGGCATGCTCCCATTATAAAGATGAAATCCCGATTGTCATGGACTTTTATGGGAATTATGATATCGGTAATCATCACCAATTTCAAATGTTGGAGCACCCCCGATGAAAACATACAGAGTTTACCAGGCGGATGCCTTCGTTGCCTTTAACACGGAATTTAAAATATAAGCCGAATGGAAATCACTATCACAAAAGCGATTATTGATGACGCACCGGAAATCCTTGCGTTGCAAAAATCAGCCTACCAGAGTGAGGCCCTTATCTACCGGGATATGACACTGCCGCCGCTGGTACAGACCCTGGAGGAGCTCCAGTCGGAATTTTCAACGGCCCATGTGCTCAAGGCAACCTTTCAGGGCAGGATTGTCGGCTCTGTCAGGGCATCACTCGATGGGGACATCTGCCGTATCGGAAGGCTCATTGTCAGTCCGGACTGCCAGGGTATGGGGATCGGTACAAGGCTGATGGCCGCCATTGAAAACGCGTTTTGCCAAGCAAAAAAATATTCTCTCTTCACTGGGGACAAAAGCCACAGGAACATTGCCCTTTACCAACGGCTGGGGTATGACCGCTCAGACACGCAACGGATATCAAATTCCCTGACATTGGTCTTTATGGAGAAACACACCGATGGAATATGATGTCAGCCGCAAGCAGGTCCGGGACAGGCTCAATAGTTTTGTTCTCAGAAAGCCGTAACGATCCGGGTGATGATGACAGCAGACTGCTCTAAATCCCAATTGAAATTTTTGGCCGGCCTGGTGTGGTACGCGGGCGGCATCTTTCTTCCAGCAAAGGCGTTCAGCCTTCTTATGTCTGCCCAGGCATTGGAACCCGGAAGTATCTATACCTGGATTGCCCCTTTTCTGGGCGGGGGGATCGGCATTCTCAAAACCGTCCTGATCTTTGACAAAAGCTGCCGGAAAAACCTGGAACGGATAGAGGCGCTGTCGCAGCCGAAAATCTGGGAGTTCTACAGGCCGGTCTTTTTCTTTTTTCTGGCACTGATGATTACCGCAGGGGCAGGGATGTCCCGGGGGGCCCAGGGGCATTACACAGCCCTAATCGCCGTGGCTGTGCTTGATTTGAGTATCGGCACCGCCCTTCTTTTAAGCGGGCGGCAGTTCTGGAGGAATCAGGCGAATTCGGCATGACTGCCGGATTCATTTTCCGGTTTTACTTGGTGAGCATATGCCAGACCCCGTTCCAGTCCTTTGGCGGTTCCCGGGTAAACCGCCGACATGCATCTGCGTATGCTGCGGCGGCAGGATCTTCCTTTGCAATTTTTGAAAACACTTCAGCGGCCTCTTTGAAACGGCCCTCGTCGTAAAGCGTCAGCCCCGTTTCAAAGGCAGATATCACGGTCTGCCTTGATACGTAAGTCTCTTTGCCCATGGGCTCAAAAATAGGGACCGCCTTTCCCTTACCTTTAACCCGGATTTTTCCTAAGGGTCTGTAAACCGCCGTATTCCCTGCAGCCCTGCGGGTATCGCCGGAAATCATGGTATAGGTGCCGAACTGCTTATTGGCGGATTCAAGGCGGGCCGCCAGATTCACCGCATCCCCGATCATCGTATAGTCAAAGCGCGTGTCGGAACCAAGATTCCCCACCACGGCCACCCCCGTATTCAGGCCGATGCGCATCCGAACGGCATGACCGGTCTGTTCTTGAAATGCAGGCCGCATCTTTGCCAGCGTCTCCTGGCAGTCCAGGGCGGCCCGGACCGCTCTTTCGGCGTGGTCCGGGGTATCTAAGGGGGCGTTCCAGAAGGCGATGATGGCATCCCCCTCGTACTTGTCTATGGTGCCGCCGTGGCTGTGGATAATATCGGTCATGGCGGTGAGGTAGCGATTGAGGAACCGGGTCAGAGCTTCGGGATCCATACTCTCGGACACGGTGGTAAAGGATTCAAGATCCGAAAAGAATATGGAAAGGGTTCTGCGTTCCCCGCCTAAACGCAGGCGGTCCGGGTCCATTAAAATCTGATCAATCACGTGGGGGCTCAAATAGTGGTGGAATGCATTTTTAATAAACCTGCGCTGCCGCCCCTCTGTGGCATAATTGACGATAAGAGCCAGGGCAATGGTAATCACCACGGCGGTCAAAGGCAGGGCCACCGGCAGCCAGATACCTGCGGCGTAGGCCGCAAACCCGGCCCCCACCGGCAGGAAAAGAAAAAGGGTAATCAGGGAAAACATGGGCAGGGCGCGGGTGTAAAAGGCGGTAAATACCCCGCAGCACACCACGAGGACACCCGAAAAAAGAAGGGCCGCCCAAAGCGGGGTTTCACGGATAAAATCACCGGACAGAAGATTTTCCAGCAGGGTGGCGTGGATTTCCACCCCGGGAAACTGGCTGTCCACCGGAGTGGAATGAATATCAAACAGCCCGGGGGCGGAAAATCCGAATAATACGTATTTATCCCGGAAAATCCTAAGTGTTTCCTTGGGCAGCGCAACACCCTCTCTTGCCTGAAGTTCGGACTGAATCACCCAGGCAGCGGAATAGATGGCATGGGACCCTGAAGGCCCCCTGTAATTCAGGGCGGCACGGCCCCGGTCATCAATGGGAACAATCATGCCGTTAACAGCCATCCTAAGTTGCCCCCTTTCCATGAAAAGCCCGGCTTTCGCCCCGGGGTGGGCCGCAAGGTAAACGCCAAGCCCAAGGCTTGGCAGGGCCTGCGACCTGAACCGGGAGAACAGGGGAACCTTGCGGTATATGCCGTCAGGATCAGAGGCGATGTTGACGTTGCAAAGGACGGCGGAGGATTTGGCCACTTCAGGTACCGGCAGTGTGATGCCGGTGAACGCACCTGTTTTTCCGGGTTCTATGGCGGGAATTAGATCCATGCCTTCCAGCGGGAACCGCTGGCGGTCCAGGTGGGAAGGCCATGATCTCCCCTGTCCGGATTTTGTTCCCAGGACAACCGCATTCGCCGTGCGGCCAAACCTGGCCAGTTCATTGCCGAAAAACGTATCATCGGCCACACCATAGGCCGAAGACTCGGAGTAGATAACGTCAAATCCCAGGCTGCGGGCGCCGGTACGCCGGCAGAACGATGCCACAGCCCCGTAGATTTCCCTGGGCCAGGGCCAGCTGAGCCCCAGTGTATCGGCTGCCCAGTCCAGGCTGTTCTGGTCCAGGAGGATCAGGACAATCTCATCCGAAGCTTTTCCCGGATCCATTCCGGTTTTTACCCGCAGATCCCAGGACTTGTTTTCCAAAGTCGTCAGCCAGCCAAAGCCATGAAAGCCAAAGGCCACACAGAGGGCGAAAAGGCCCAGCAAAACGCCTCTAAGGACTTTGCCGGGTCTTTGACCGGATTTCCGGCTCTCTTTTTTCCCTTCCGTCATTTAATCGCCAGAGCCCATTACACCCAGGCGATCTGCGCCACAAACCTTTCGATCCGGGGTTCCGGCAGGGTATAGGGGGTATAGGCGCCCAGTGTCGGTTCGAGGGTGGCAATCCTGTCTTCAGGCGACGGATGGGTTTTGGCAAAATCCGGCGCATCCGGATTGATCCGTCCTTCCATCTGTTGGAGCATGTGCAGCAATCCTTGGGGATTGTACCCCACCCTGGACAGCAGGGCGGCGGCGGCCATGTCGGCCTCTCTTTCCTGCCCCCTTGAATAACCGCTTACAATCAGGGTGTTGGTGACGTCCTGGATGGACTTGGAAAACGTTTCGGTAAGCAGGTTGAGTTCCTGGGGGGTGAATTGCTTTGCCCCTTCCATCCCGATGGTTGTCAGGGCATCCGTAATCCTGGACTGCTTGATGGCCCGCAGGCCGTGCATCTTTTCCACATGGCCGATTTCGTGGGCCAGAACGCCTGCAAGGGCGTCCTCATCCTTGCAGCAGCGCAGCAGCCCCCTTGTCACAAAGATGAATCCCCCCGGTGCGGCAAAGGCGTTGATTTCGTTGGAATCCTGGATTTGGAAGCGATATCCGCCAAAGGTGTCCGGCCGGTCGGATGCCGCGGCCAGTGTCTGCCCCACCAGATTTACGTAGTCGTTGGCAGGCCCGTTGTCAAAGGCAGGGTACTTGTCCAGAACCGTGGCGGAAATGGTGCGGCCCAGATAATACTCCTGCTCCGGGGTAAAGCTCTCAAAGGTTTTCATCACCGCCTGCCCCACTTCGACCAGGGATTCCGCCTGGCCGCTTGAAACGGGAAGGTTTGCCCCGGCCACCTGGATAACCGTATCCGCGGCCTGGCAGCCCGCCATGAAAAAACCGGCAGCCCCCAGTGTCAGTGCCGCATTTAGAAATTCCCTGCGCGTTTCGATTTTCATGCCGCACCTCCTCTGGGAACAATCCGTCCCCTGGCCATGAATTCCTGCATCTGCACGAGGCTGATCTGCCTTGTTTCCATCCGGTCCACAGCGGCAAAGTTCAGGTGGGGATTTTCTTCACGGAATTTTCCCTCCACCTCTTCGTTAAATCCTTTGCCCGCCAGGGCGTACTCTTCGGATGATGCGGCTTTTTCAACATCCTTTGCCCCCGGATTCAGAACAACTTTTTTGGTGGTCAGGGCAGATTCGTGGACAAACCCGGTCACACGGCCGGATTTGACCCGGATCCAGCCGGAAGATGTGTCATCAACCACCGCGACCCTGTCGCCGTAGGCCAGAAGCCCTAATATCGGCGAAAGGAACGACGCGCCTTTCCGGATATGGCTCTGCTTGACCTGAACGCTCATCAAATTTTCCATGATTACGAAACTCCTTTGAAAGACCGTTGAAACACTGCCCCCTGCGGTGCAAATAAAATTGGGGAGGAACCTGATTTGGCTTTCAGTATATTGGGGGGGACTATAGAAATCAAGGAGTTGGGGCAATTTATACGGGCTGCAGACACCGGGCTACAGACACCCCAGGGCATCCGACCGGCATCGTTTACAATGGTGCATCTGGGGGATATAATTGCCGGCGGCTTTCCTCAGATTCACCATCTGTCGCCGGGTGGGCGGCGTCACATCTTCCATTTCAGTTCCGGGAACCGGAATCAGGGGAATCAGGTTCATCAGATTCACCCCCATGGCACCGAACCGCTTTGCGATAAACAGGCTGTGATCGTCGTTGATGCCGGGGATAACCACCGTGTTTATCTTTACTGTGAAACCAAGCGTCAGCAAGGCTTCAACTGCATCCATCTGCCTTTGGATCAGCAGCCTTGCACCGGCCTCCCCATGAACGGTTTTCCCGTTTAAGGTAACCGCTTTCACCAGCCTGGCACCGATGCGGGCATCAATGGCATTAATGGTTATGGTGACAAAATTTACCCCGAGATCATGGAGTGCCGCGGCATGGGCAGCCAGATTCAGGCCGTTGGTGGACACACAGAGGGACAGGTCAGGAAAGTGCTTTTGTATCAACTCAAAGGTCTTCAATGTCAGTTCTGGGCGGCTGAAGGCATCCCCGGGGCCTGCAATCCCGGCCACGCAGATATGGGGCTGATCTTCCAGTGCCCCTGCCAGGCGGTCCAGGGCAGCCTCCGGGGATATCACACAGCTTGTCACACCGGGCCTGTTTTCATGGGCGCAGTCATGGTCCCGCCGGCAGTATGCGCAACTGATATTGCAGGAGGATGCCACCGGCAGGTGGATACGGCCGAAAGCCGCCTTGTCTTTTGCAAAGAAACAGGGGTGGTGGGGCCGCATCTTAGGTATCACGACTTCCTCCGGCCGAATTTTATGGCGTCTTCGGGACAAGCCTCAATGCAGTCCCCGCAGTTGGTGCAATTGGTTTCCTCAGGCCGGGTTCCCATACCGCAGACCTTTAAGCATTTGTTGCAGCCGTTGCAGTCACGGGTTTTATAGAATCTGAACAAGGGAAATCTGCCCAGCAGTTCCAGTACACCTCCGGTTGGACAGAAGAATCGGCACCAAAGGTTGGCGAAAAACAGACCGGCAGCGGCGCAAGCCAAAACAAACACTGTCCGTGTCAGCCAAAATTGCGAGGCGTGTTCAAAGGTCAGAAGGGTTGAAGAAAAAAAGCCGCCGGTCCGGATGGGGATCGCCATCCTCGGCTGTCCCATGTACAGCCAGATATAAAGCACCAGGGCCAGGCCAATATATTTTCCGTAGGGCGCAGCCTTCAGCAGAAAAGAACGGGTCCGCATCCTAAAGGGGGCAATCTTGGCCCCCAGCCGGTTCACCAGACCTCCGGGGCAGGCCCAGCCGCAAAAGGCCCGGCCGAAAAGCAGCGCAGATAAAGGAAGCAGCAGCCAGAATCCCCAGAACATTGAAAAGAGCCTGCCATGACAGGTAATCACCGGGCAGTTCTGGCAACTTACATAGGGCACCACGAAGGGGCAACGAAAAATACCGTAGTAAGACCATTGCCCGAGGACCAGCAGCCCTGATACCTGTGTCAGCCGTCGCCACAGGCGGATACCGGTTGAAGAGACCGAGGCGGAAACGGAGGACGCACCGCTTGTGTTATCAGACATCTTTCACCCCCAGTCGTTCTGTCATTTCCTGTCCCTTATCGGATAGTGCCGGAATAAACCCGGCTGTTTCAAAAAAGGCCTGGCCTTCCGCCGAACAGATGAAATCCACGTAATGATCTGCCAGATCGGTATCGGCCGCAGCGTCCAGCACACCGATGGTAAAGGTTAAGGGCGGTGGCGGAAAATATTTTTCCGGGATGGGAATCACCTCGGCCATATCCTTGAATGCCGGCAGCTTCGTCACTCTTTTTTCCACCACCGAAACATCGCCGTCTCCTGAAATAAGTTGCTCCATGGTCCGCTGGACGCAGGATCCTTTAACCACGGCATTGGCCATGGCCTTTTCCAGCACCCCCGCTTTTTTCAGGAGGCCGGACACCGCCTTGCCCCCCGGGGGCGAGGCCTGGGGAGCCAGAATCACCCGGACACCATGCCTGCCAAGGTCATGGATTCCCTGGATACCACCAGGATTGCCCCGGGGTGTCACCAGCACATAGGAGGTAAAGCACAGCGGCTTGAAATAACGCATCTTTCCGGCCTTGCGAAGCTTTTTGGCAAGATCCAGCACCCGTCCCCCAAACACTTCCGTTGTTGCAGAGCCCAAAAGGGATTTGCCAAGGGCGGCGGCAAAGGCCCCCGTATAGGCGATATCAACACCTGACATTTCCGAGAACCTTTTGTTCGCCGGTATAAAGGCCTCTGCCAGTCCGCCACAGGACCATACCTGCAGACGGGACTGTTTAAAAACACGCTCCGCCCGGCCCGTTCCCGGCATCATTGACGCCCCGGCAGCGGCACTGGCAGCGGCACCGGCAGAGGCCTTCAAAAATCCCCGGCGGCTTAAACCGGAGGGGTTCAACTGCTCATCCATACTTTTTTTCCTTTCGTATCCGAACCTGTGCACTGTGTAATTTGGTTGTCTTTTTTAGTGGAATCTTCCCATGTGAACCAATTGTTTGTTCTGATGGAGAACCTGCAACCGAATTGAAAATATCGATACAACATACTGGGATTACCTCACAGGTTCCGGCAGGTGAATGCCATTTTCCTTTTCCCCACCGTTTAAATTTCTTTTTTTATGATTACCTTCTGTGGTAAATTTTGGATTGTGCACCTAATCTATTCCTACGAAAACTTGAGGATGATTCCATGAAGAAAGACCGCATTACCACGACGAATAAAGCCGCTGATACATTCAAAACAGATCTTCTGGTTTATCTTGCAGTTGAGGCAGGCAAAAAGATGCCGCTGTGTCCCGACGCAGTAAAGTCCCAGGTAAAAAAAGCCTTTGAGCTGAAAGATTTCCAGGGAAAAGCCTCTGAACAGCTGTCCTTCTACCCCCCGGCCAAGGCATCCGCCAAGCGGGTCATGGTCCTGGGGCTCGGCGATCTGAAAGGGGAAAAGGATCTGCCACTGGCCCTGGACGCCCTGAGAGAATCCGGCGGACACCTGGCCAAGGCTGCAGAAAAAGCCAATGCAAAGGAAATGGTTGTTGTCCTGCCGGATGCAAAACATCTGTCACCGGGGGTGCCCGATCTTCCTTCGGCTGCCGAAGCCATTGCAGAGGGCGTGATCCTCGGGGATTACCGATTTACAAAGTATAAGGAAAAAACCAGGAAAAAAACCGACTATCCCGGATTGTCCGGGGTGAGGTTCGTCTGTGACGGGGAACTTAACGCCGTTCGGGCCGGTGTGACCCGGGGTAAAAATGCAGCCTTTGCCGCCTGTTCAGCCAGGGATATGGCCAACGAACCGGGCAACGGCTGGACCTCGGCAGACTTTGCCACCTGGGCCAAAATACTTGCCAAGGATACCGGCCTTGCCTACCGGTGCATTGAAAAAAAAGAAATGGAAACCCTCGGCATGGGCGGCATTCTCGCCGTGAACCAGGGATCCGCAGTGCCCCCCCGGCTGGTGGTTCTGGAATACCGGCCCGAATCCGCAACCGAAACCATCCTTTTGGTTGGAAAAGGCCTGACCTTTGACTCCGGCGGCATCAGCATAAAACCTGCGGCAAGTATGGAGGATATGAAGTACGATATGTGCGGCGGTGCCGCAGTGCTCTCTGCCATGCAGGCCGTGGCCGAGGAAAAGCCGGATGTGGCGGTTGTGGCCGTTGTTCCGGCCACGGACAACATGTCGGGCAGCAATGCCGTCCACCCCGGGGACATCATCCGCCATTACAACGGTGTAACCTCTGAAATCATCAACACAGATGCAGAAGGGCGGCTGATCCTGGCAGATGCCTTATCCTGGGGCATCGAAACCTACAAGCCCACCTGCGTGGTTGATGCGGCCACCCTCACAGGCGCCGTGATCATCGGCCTGGGCCATCACTACACCGGGCTTATTTCCAACAACGACGCATTGTCCGAACAGGTGATTGAGGCCGGCCGTATGTCAGGGGAGCCTTTATGGCGTCTGCCCCTGGACAAACATTTCAAAAAACAGATCGAGTCCAAGGTGGCGGACATCAAGAACACGGGCGGCCGGCCCGGCGGTACGATTACGGCAGGGGCCTACCTGTCCAACTTTGTGGACGACACGCCCTGGATTCACCTGGACATTGCCGGCACCGCCTGGGATTTCACGGAAAAAGCCTATATCCCCAAAGGCCCTTCCGGCACAGCCACCCGGACCTTCATTAACCTGATACGGCACTGGAAAACCGGCAAAGTACGCCCGGCAAAAGACGCAAAGAATTAGGGGGGAGCTTCATGTCCCAGGCAGTAGAGACCATGGTGGACCAGGTGTCCAGGGTGATATTGGGCAAGCGCTACGAAATCCGGCTGGCCCTGGCCTGTTTTTTTGCCCGGGGGCATCTTCTCATTGAAGATTTCCCCGGCATCGGCAAAACCACCCTGGCCAAAACCCTGGCCCGGTGCATGGGCCTCAAATTCCAGCGGATGCAGTTCACCTCGGACCTGCTTCCCGGGGATATTCTGGGCATGTCTGTGTTCGATCAGAATACCGCCAGCTTTGCCTTTCATCCCGGCCCGGTGTTCACCCAGGTTTTTCTTGTGGATGAGATCAACCGGGCCACACCCAAAAGTCAAAGCGCCCTGCTGGAAGCCATGGAGGAGGGCCAGGTCACCATTGAAGGGGAGACTCGCCCCCTGGAAACGCCCTTTTTCGTCATCGCCACCCAAAACCCCCTGGAGCAGGCCGGCACCTTTCCCCTGCCCGAATCCCAGATGGACCGGTTTCTTATGCGCATATCCCTGGGATACCCGGACCGGGAGGCGGAACGGCGCATTCTCACCGGGGAGGGCAGCAACGGCATCATGGAAACCATCGACAACTGCATGGCCCTGAACGATGTAGTAAACATCCAGAATGAGGTGGCCAATGTCCATGCCTCCGACCATTTTCTGACCTATCTTCAGGATATCCTTGAATTTACGCGGACATCCCCGGAGTTCCAGATCGGCCTGTCCCCCAGAGCAGGCCTTGCCCTGCTCAGTGCATCCCGGGCCTGGGCCTATATCCTGGGCAGGGACTACACCCTGCCGGAAGATCTCCAGGAGATTCTTCCCTGGACCGCCGGCCACCGCCTGAAACTGAACCGGGATCTTGGCCACCTGCAACGGGAAAAACTCATGGAGATCTTCAGCAAGGTTCCCGTACCTGTGTGACGGATCAGGCCCAGTTGGTGGCATAAAATGACGGGTATACAAAAAAAAGACCTCACCATCCGGCCCACCCAGCACGGCTATCTGTTCCTGGGTATCCTGGTGGCAATGCTCCTGGGTTCCATCAACTACAACAACAATGCAGGGTTTATTCTTGTTTTCCTCCTGGGGGGGATGGCTGTCATCTCCCTATTCCACTCGTTCAAAAACCTTACTGGACTTGTTTTCATTCCACATCCGGTACATCCTGTGTTTAAAGGGGAATCCATCATATTCCCGGTGGAAATAAAAGGAAACCAGGGCCAGGCCCAGTCCCTGTTCTTAAGTATTAAAAATGCAGATCCGGTTCATTTTTCCCTGTCCGGATCAAATGCCCGGACCGCAGATCTAAAACTGCCGGCATCACGGCGGGGGGTCATTCACATTAAGAACATTCTTTTGACCTCGGTGTACCCTTTCGGGCTGTTCCGGCTTAAGGCGGTCATCCCCTTTAGTGCCGAAGGCATTGTCTACCCGGCCCCGGAACCCGGCACATTTCCTTTGGGATTTGCAGGAGAGGATGATGACGGGGAAGAAACCAGCCGCCACATGGGCCCCGACGATTTCCAGGGCCTGAAACCCTATATTCCGGGCAACCCGATAGGCCATATCGCCTGGAAAACCCTGTCCCGGGGCCAGGGGCTCTTTGTCAAAGATTTCACGGCGGATGCGGGAAGGGATATACTCATTGACATCAATCTGATGGGGCAGGGGGATATCGAGACCAAACTGTCCATGATCTGTCACAAACTGCTTTCGTCAGAGACCCTGGGGGTACAATACGGACTGCGGCTGGGGTCATCTTTTTCCACCCTTCCTGCCGGGGGAAAACCACATCTTCACCGGTGCCTGGAAGCCCTGGCCCTTTACAATCCGCCGGGAGATGACACATGAGACACATCTTCCCGCGATTATCCTTGCGCCTAAGCCCCCCTCAAGATCCGCCCGAAGACCGGCTGACGCTCCCCGGCCTTTCGGCGTCTGACCGAGAACGCCGGGATACGGTGCCCATCATCATAGCCCTGGTGGTGGCCATTGCCCCCCATGTTCCAGGCCTTCCGCTCTGGATCACCGCCTGGTGCATTTTGATGTGGGGATACACCCTGATCCGGCTGAAAACCGGGTGGCCGCTGCCAAGGCCTCTGTTCTGTTACCTGCTCACCTTTTTTGCCATCATCGGGCTGCTGGCCAACTACCGGCTGGCCATCGGTGCGGATGCATTTGTGGGGCTGATGTCGCTCATGGCAGCCATCAAGCCCTTTGAAATGCCCACCCACCGCCACAAGATGATCACTATCCTGCTGACCTATTTTATCATCATCACCTCCCTGTTCCGGTCGGATTCCATTTTCATCGTTCTTTACATGCTGTTCAGCGTCTTTGTCACCACCCTGGCCATGATCCGGATCAACGCCCCGGACCGGGATTTTTCCCACAGCCGCAACCTTTCCGCAAAGATACTGGCCCAGGCCGTCCCCCTTGTCATGGTGCTGTTTCTGGTCTTCCCAAGACTGCCGGAAAGCCTTGTGGGGGTCCAGGATCCCAGCCAGGGGAAATCGGGGTTCTCCGAAAGCCTGAAGCCCGGACAGATTTCCAACATGGCCCTGGACCAGACACCGGCATTCCGGGTGGAGTTTCAATCCGGCATCCCGCGGCCGGATCAATTGTACTGGCGGGGCGTGGTGTTTCAGGACTTTGACGGCCTGACCTGGCGTCCCCTTGCCGGCAGCAGATTTTTACCCCTGGGCAAAAACCCTGATACTTCGGACAGCGGGATAACGGCCTATACCATTCTCATGGCCCCCCACAACAGCCACTGGCTGATGGCCTTGGACCGCCCGGTGAAGGGCCCGAGATGGGCTGTGGTGGGCCGGGACCGAAGTCTGCGGGCCAGGATTAAAATCACAAAGAAAACCCAGTACCAGGCCTTCTCGCGTTTGCCCGGCAGCCGTCAACGATCCTTGGAGCCCCCCAGGATCGGAAAAGACGAACGGAACGCGGCATATAAGCTTCGATCCACCATTGACAGGTTTAAGCACCTTAACCCCAAAACACGGAGCCTTTCCCGGGAAATCACGGCAAAAACGGCAACACCTTCCGAAAAGGCTGCGGCCCTGCTCTCATTTTTCAAGGAAAACAATTTTGTATACTCCCTGAGCCCGGGCCGGTCAGGTCCCCATCCCATTGATGATTTCATCTTTAACAGCCGCAGAGGGTACTGCGAACACTACGCCTCGGCCTTTGCGTTCATGATGAATGCCGCGGGCGTACCTGCCAGGGTGGTGGGGGGATACCTGGGCGGGGAATTTAACCCCTACGGCGGGGATCTCATCGTCCGGCAGTCTTATGCCCATGCCTGGACCGAATACTTTGACGACACCCGGGGATGGATCAGGGTGGATCCCACCGGGACGGTTGCGCCTGAACGACTGACCGTCAACCCGGACGGCTCCTCCCCCCGGGCATTGACAGGAGATGTCTCCGGCATTTCATTTATCACAAAGACAAGGTTTGCCCTGGACGCCGTGAACCTTCGGTGGGAGTCCTGGTTCACCGGCTACTCCTATTTTGACCAGCAGGCCTGGCTCAATACCCTGGGCCTTTTCAAGGGGAACAGGGCCACCACCGCCGCCCTCATCCTGCTGACCATTACCGGCCTGTGTATCTTTTCAGCCGTTCTGGCCTGGCAGTTCCGCAGAAAAAAGCCGCAGCAGGACCCGGTGGCTGACGCCTATGAAACACTCAGGAAAAAATTATCCGGGGCGAACCTTGTCCCGGAGGCGGGCCAGGGGCATGTGGCCTTCCTGAAAGGGAGTATGGCCAAACGCCCCGATCTGGCGCCGGAAATCTCAAAGATCATGGATCTCTACGTGAGTCTCCGGTATAAAAGACAAGCCCCGGCATCGGCACTGGCCGAGTTCAGGCAGCGGATAAAACGGTTCCGGCCGAAACTATTCCCCAAAACAAAGGAAAGAGATTGAGCCCAAAGGACATAACCCGAATTCAGCGGTTGCTGATGGACTGGTATCAGGAAAATAAACGCACCCTGCCCTGGCGGGAAAAGGTCTCCCCATACGGGGTATGGGTTTCCGAAGTGATGTTGCAGCAGACCCAGGTGAAAACCGTTATCCCCTACTACCTGAGATTCATGGAAAAGTATCCTCATGTGGAGGACCTGGCAAAAGCCCCGCTGGAGACGATTCTCAAATCCTGGGAAGGCCTGGGCTACTATGCCCGGGCACGGAATCTTCATCGGGCTGCCGGAATTGTCACAGGAGAAATGGGGGGCATCCTGCCGGATGATTTCAACACCTTCCTGTCACTGCCCGGTGTGGGGGATTATATTGCCTCAGCCGTGCAGAGCATTGCATTCGGCCGGGACCATGCCGTGGTGGACGGGAATGTGAAACGGGTACTCTCCCGCCTTTTTCTGATGGAGACACCGGTGAATCACGCCAGCGCCCATAACGCATATAAAAAAACGGCTGAAACCCTGCTTTTCAGGGAAGACCCGGGCAGCTTCAACCAGGCGGTCATGGAACTGGGAGCCCTGATCTGTACACCGAAAAACCCGGACTGTCAGGGCTGTCCGTTGTCCGGCCACTGCCTGGCACACCGGGAGGGCAGCATCGATCTTTTCCCGGTCCGCATCAGCCGCGCCAAAGTACCCACCCACCACATCGCCATCGGTGTAGTGCGCAAGGCAGACCGGGTATTGATCACCCGGCGAAAGCTTGACGGTCTTCTGGGCGGCCTCTGGGAGTTTCCCGGCGGAAAGGTTGAAAAGGGAGAAACACCGGAGGCCGCATGCATTCGTGAAATAAAGGAAGAAACAGGGATTGATGCCAAACTTTCAAGCTTTATTACCCGGGTAAACCATGCCTATACCCATTTTAAAATTGAAATGGACGTCTATTATTGCAATTATACCTCAGGCAGGGTCAGGCTGAAGGGCCCCATCGACCATAAGTGGATCCGGATAAAAGAGATCGATAATTATCCGTTTCCAAGGGCCAACCTGAAGTTCATTCCCCTGCTGGCAGACCGGAATTAATCGAATCAGCCCAGACCATCGGAGATCCCATGACCGAGGATAAAAAGAGGCAAACCAATGAATCCAGGATACGGAAGGTCACCCTGGCAGGGCTTTTTGCCAATGTGATTCTTTCCGTTGTGAAACTTGTTATCGGCCTTGCCGGCAACAGCCAGGCGGTTGTGGCCGATGCCCTGCACAGTTTTTCAGATACCTCTTCGGATGTCGTCATCCTCTTCGGGGTTAAATACTGGTCCGCCCCGGCCGACGAATGCCATCCCTTCGGCCACCAGAAGATAGAATCCTTCGTCACCATCGGTATCGGCCTGATATTGATCGGTGTGGCCGCTGGCATCGGCTATAATGCCATCATCGCCCTTATGGTGCAGGATCAACAGCCCGCCATTTCCTGGATCACCTTTACAGCCCCCCTGCTGTCCCTTGTGGTCAAGGAAGTGCTTTTCAAAATCACATACCGGGTAGGGGTGGAAACCCACTCCTCCTCCGTCAAGGCCAATGCCTGGCATCACAGGACCGATGCCCTGTCATCCCTGCCCGTACTCGTTGCGGTCACGGCCTCCCTCATCAATCCCGGCCTTGCCTTCCTGGACCAGGTGGGCGCCATCATCGTTTCCGTATTTATTATTAAAGTGGGGCTGGATATCCTTATCTCCAGCATCGGGGAACTGCTCGACACCTCCATGTCCAGAAGGGATATTGAAACGGTGAAACAGACCATCACCAACACTCCTGGAGTCTTAGGTGTCCACAAGATACGGACCCGCAAGCTTGCCGGATCCTTTTACATGGATCTCCACCTGGAGGTGGACGGGGCACTCACCGTTGCAAAGGGACATGATATCTCGGAAAAGGTCAAAGATGTGCTTATCCGCAAAAATGACCGGATTATCGATGTGATGGTTCACCTGGAGCCCTACCCCCAGCACGTAGCCATGGAATAAAACCGGCCGTTTTCCCCTCTTAAAATAAAGTCAACAGAGAATACAGGGCCAGATTATACCCAAAAAGACTTTACCGGACCCAATTTTACAGAACATTTTTTTATTGAACATAGGCAAACGCGTTCCCGGCAGCCGTATTTTACTATTTGCACTGTGCTGTTTGCAAAGGCTTCGATCCTGATTACCTTAGAATTTAGGAGGCAAAGCCGGGAAATGAGTCCATGAGAATAAAAAAAGAAGGTTCAAAACAGAAGTTCAAGCAACTGACCTATCCCCACATGAAACTTCTGTACAATGTTGCCCTGAAGTACACCGGCAACGTGTTTGATGCCGAGGATATTGTCCAGGAAACCTACCTGATGGCTTACAACAAGTTCCATCAGCTCAAGGATCCCGACAGGTGCAAGCCCTGGCTGCTGAGAATTCTGCGCAACAACTTCCTGAAAAGCTGTCACAAGGAAAAGGCCAGGCAGCGGCTTCAGGAGGCTGATTATATAGAGTTCCTCAAACAGCATATCCGGCAGAAGGATGCCGAAGAAATGCTGGCAAAGGACTCAAGCAACAAGCTGCTCAAGGAGGCCATTGACAAACTCCCCGTGAAGTACAGGGAGGTGCTGATGCTCTACTATATGGATGAGATGCTTTACAAGGACATTGCAAAAACGCTGGAAATTCCCATCGGAACGGTGATGTCCAGGCTCACCCGCGCCAGGGAAGGATTGAAAAGCGGGTTGATCAAATGCCAGAATAACTCAAGGGAAAACGTTTTGGACATTGATTTCAGAGAACTTAAAAAGACAATCAAATAGAGTGATGGATTGTAAAAATTTCCATCATTGGCTGACTGCCAGGGATATCCATGACTGCGTCCTTCCCCGGGATGCGGTCAGCCATATGGCGGGTTGCCATGAGTGTGAGCAACTTTTCAAAAAGGATTCAGACCTTGAACTTGAGATTGCCCGGGCATTTACCTTAGAAGAGATGCCCCAGGGGCTTTCTGACCTGGTGGATGTTTCTCTCGACCATGAATCAAAAAACCAATTTCTTCCCGTTTATCTAAAGAAAACCGGGATTGCCCTGGCTTCCACTTCGATTTTAGCCGGAATACTCATCCTGGTTTTTACGTTTACCCAGTATTTTTCCCCCCCGCCCCCTTTGTTCAACGATCTGAATCAGATCAGCCACCAGGCCGTATCCGACCATCTGCAGGGGAACCGCCATATGACCTTCAATGCCCGGGAAACTGAAAATGCACTGGCCCGGATCACCCGGGAACTGGGCTTTAAAGTCCTGCTTCCGGATTTTAACGCCCTGGGCTGTGTTCTTTTAGGGGGCCGTCTGTGTGTATTAGGAGACTGCAGGGCGGCTTATTTTGTTGTGGAAAAAGAAGGTAAAACAGGTTCCTTGTTCATTATGAACACCGATCATCTGGCCTTTGAGATGACGGATGGCAGCCGCTTTTTAACCAGCATCAAAGGCTGCGATACCCAGATTTGGAAAGATCACGGTCAGATCTACGCCATGGTTTTCTAACTATTTTAGGGGCTTAACCCTTTTTGTGACGTGCCGGTTTCCGGTTTCCCTTACAGGGCAGCCCCGCTAAAAAGGCCCGATGCTCTGTCTGCCTATTGCCACATCCTTTGCGACACGCCTACTCAGAAAAACGCCTTATGAAGCCGGTTGACATTAATTTGGAGTCTAATATAATTTCAAAGAACTGCAAATCTTGGTTTCCACAATAATTAGTTTTTTAAAAATAACTTGGCGCAGAAGGTCCGGTGCTGTTCATTTTTTTCACAAAAGGAGAATAATTGATCATGTCAAAAGAAAAACTGACCGCCGAAGAAAGGGAGTTGCTTTTTGTTGATTATTCAGGCCAGGTCGAAGCCATTGGCAAGTCACAGGCGGTGATTGCTTTTAACATGGATGGCACCATCATCAGTGCCAATGATAAGTTTCTGAGCGCAATGGGCTACCGCCTTGAAGAAATACAGGGAAAGCACCACAGTATGTTTATCGCCCCCGAAGACCGGGACAGCCCGGATTACAAGGCGTTCTGGGTATCTCTCAACAATGGGGAGTACAACGCTGCGGAGTTCAGGCGTATCGGCAAAAACGGCAGGGATGTATGGATTCAGGCCACCTACAATCCCATCCTCGATCTCAACGGCAAGCCGTTCAAGGTGGTTAAATACGCCACGGACATCACCCAACGCATCCGTGATCATAAAAGAATTCAGGAACAAAGCCGCACGATCCGGGAAATATCCACTCCCGCCATCAAACTGTGGGACCGGATCATTGTACTGCCGGTCGTGGGTGTCGTTGATTCCGCAAGGGCCCATCAGATGATGAATACCATACTAACCAAAATCAAGGAAACGTCTGCCAGGATTATCATCATGGATATTCAAGGGGTGGCAGCCGTGGATACCGCTGTGGCCAACCATCTGATCAAAATTACAAAGGCCACCAAACTCATGGGGTGTCGCTGCATCATTTCCGGCATTTCCCCGGCTGTTGCAGAAACCATTGTGCAGCTTGGAATAGACCTCGGTGATATTGCCACAAATACAACACTTGAGGACGCACTGTCCGACTCCTTTGAAGCCCTGAATTATAAAGTGACACAGCATATGAGGTGATGTGTTATCCCGAAAAGCACGGTGGATTGTTCTGTACTCACATACCACATTGTGATATATTAACGCGCTTAGACCTATAAAACAGGACACTTGGACAAAAAAAGAACCGGGACAGGACAATGAAAATCGTATCCATTGCTGTTAGCAAAAAAAAAGGGACCACCAAAACCTGCGTGGACCGTGTGCAACTCATTGAAAATCATGGTATAGAAGGTGACGCCCATGCCGGTGACTGGCACCGGCAGCTCAGCTTTCTGGCGGCGGAAAGCATCCGGAAGGCTGAAACCGATGATTTTAAGCTCAACTTCGGAGATTTTGCCGAAAACATTGCCACCACGGGAGTGGACTGGAAATCACTTCCCATCGGCCAGCAGGTCAGGCTGGGGGATGACGCCCTGGTGGAGATTACACAGATCGGCAAGGAATGCCATAAGAAGTGCGCCATTTTTTACCGGACAGGAGACTGCATCATGCCCAAAGAAGGGGTGTTTGCAAAAATCCTTGTGGGCGGCACCATAAAGACCGGAGATTCCATCGAACTTCTGGAAAAATAAAGTATATCAACCTTAGAGTATCCCTAAATTTAGAAAGGCAGCAGCAAAGCCATGGGTTATGAAATAAAATTACAAGACGCCAAAAAAGGCTATACCTACGATCAGGATAAAATCATGTCTCCCGAAGAAACCGTCCGGCGGTTCAAGGAGAAGACAGCCGGACTGGACCTGGACATTTTGAGCCGGACCCGGAGGATCGACAACGGAAGGCTGGACATCCCGGTATTCTTTTCAGAATGCGGGGTGGATGCCAAGAAGGTCACCGGTACCAACAAACAGATGGGAAAAGGCGGGACACCGGAACAATCCGAAGCCAGTGCGGTGATGGAACTTGCGGAACGTTTCTCCTTTTTCTCCTTTGTAAACAAGGAAGAAAACTTCTTTTTTGCCACCCCTGCGGAACTGGGGGACGAGGCCTTTGATTACGGCCAGATCATCAAATCCGTTCACGACAACGAAGAAGATGCCCTGAAGGTAAAGCCCGTATTTGACCGTCTGCCCCTGCAGTGGACCAAGGGGTATAACCTCACCCGGAAAAAAGTGGTGAATATCCCCTTTAACTGGTTTTACATGATCAACGAGTTCAACGGCCCCAGTGCAGGAAATTGCCAGGAAGAGGCCCTGAGCCAGGGTATCTGCGAGCTTGTGGAACGCCACACCTCCTCCCTTGTCAGCCACGGCTGCCTGGATGTCCCGGGCATCCGCCTGGAATCCTTTACCGATCCCCTGGTAAAAGAGATGCTGGGCAAATACAAGGCACAGGGCATAGAGGTATTTGCCACGGATTTCTCCCTGGATACCGGGATTCCCACCATCGGTGTTATGGCCTGGGATCCGGCGACCTTTCCGGATCTCAGTGAAATCGTCTGGACCGCAGGCACCTCCCCGGACCCGGAAAAAGCCATGAGCCGCGCCCTCACCGAAGTGGCCCAGTTGGCAGGGGATTTCAACTCCGGCTCCAACTACGTGGCATCCGGTCTGCCCAAGTTCACCGATATCAAAGATGCGGCCTTTATCACCCATCCCAAAACCATGGTGGATGCCAAGGATCTGCCAGATCTGTCTTCGGACAACATCCGCACAGAGGTGGAAAATCTGGTGAAGACCCTTGAAGAGCGGGGCTTTGAGCTGCTTGTGATCAACACCATGCACCAAGGTCTTCAAATCCCGGCGTTCTATACCATCATGCCCGGTGCCCACTTCAGGGAAAGAGCGGCGGCGGCCAGCGTCGGCATGTTCTCAGCCCGCCTGATTACCGAAAACTTTGATCCCCTCCAGGCACTGGTCCGCCTGGACAACCTGGAAGAGGCCCTGCCCGGCCAATACTACACCAGTTTCTACAAAGGCCTGATGCTGGCAGCCATCTACGACCAGGAAGAGGCACTCAAGGAATTTGAAACCGCCCTGGAAAGGAACCCTGCCCCGCTGAACCTGCCGGATATTTACTCTCATATGGCGGCCTGCCTCAAGGACCTGGAGCAGTACGACAGGGCCATTGACACCTGCCACAAGGGACTTGCCATTGATCCCCAGCGGCCGGATATGTTCAACACCGCCGGCGCCTGTCACTTCATGAGCAAATCCTTTGAGCCCGCCATTGAAAACTTTGAAAAGGCCCTTGAAGTGGACCCGTCCCTGGCCATCAACTACGCCAATATCGGTTCCTGCTACAGGGAGTTGGGCGAGCCCAAGCTTGCCATCCAATACTATGAGATGGCCCTGAAAATTGACCCCTCCATCGAATTTGCCAGAGATAATATCGAAACGCTGAAAAACAAATAAAACCGGACAGGCCCCTGGAAATCATCTTCCGGGGGCCTTGTCTTTTTTGCGGGTAAAGGTTAGGACCCCATGTTTAAGAAAAAAGCGCCGTCCTGGAAAAAACTCACCGTTTCCACGGACGAGGTATTAAAAAAAATAGAACCGGGCATGCACATCTTCATCGGGACCGGATCGGCTGAACCCAGAACCCTGGTCAACGCCCTGATGAGCGCTGAAGGCCACCGCCTGGAGGATCTGACACTGATCCAGCTTTTGAGCTTTGGAGATGCGATCTCGTACAAGGCACTTGAAACCCGGCGGTACCGGCTGAGAACCTTTTTCTCTGGCTGGGTGTCTGCCCAGGCTATCACTGCCGGCCGCGTGGACATGATCCCGTCCAGATTCTCCTCGGTTCCCGCCCTGCTGAAAGAGGGACTGGTCCCCGTTGATGCGGCATTTATCCAGATTTCCCCCCCCAACGAAACGGGGTATTGCAGCCTGGGCCTGGGCGTGGATATCTCCCGGCGGGCCATGAAACATGCCGATATTGCGGTGGGGGAAATCAACGAGGATATCCCTTTCACCCTGGGTGACACCTTTGTCCACATCGACGAGTTCGATATGCTGGTGGAATCCACGGCTCCGCCATTATACTTTCCCAGGTATCCCGTGGAACCGGTGTTCGACAAAATAGCTGAGAATGCCGCTTCCGTCATTGAGGACGGCACCTGCCTGGCCTTTACCTACGGCCCCATTTTCGAGGCATTGCCGAAATACTTATCCAAAAAAAGGGAACTGGGCATTCACACCCCCTTCTTTACCGATGCCCTGATGGAACTTGTGGAAAGCGGCGCCGTCACCAACCGCCAGAAGGGCATGTTCAGGGGACGTTCCCTGACCACCTATGCCCTGGGCTCCAAACAGTTGATGGAATGGCTGAACAAAAATCCCATGGTGGAATTCCAGGCCCTTGAAAAGGTATTCAACCCCATGGAGATCGGGCGCAACCGCAGGTTTGTCATGGTCCTGCCCGCCCGCCGGGTGGATTTGTCGGGCAGGGTGGCCCTCCACGAAAGTTCCTCCGCTGTTTCCGCAGGCCCCGGACAGATCGCCGATATTCTCAACGGGGCGGAAATCTCCCAGGGCGGGTATACCATTGTGGCCCTGCCCAGCCGAAACCGGGACGGGGTGGCCAACATACGGCTTTTCCTGGACGAAAGCCCGGAGCTGCTCAGCCTGCCCGAATCCGTAGACCTGGTGGTCACCGAATTCGGGGTGGCCCATTTGAGGGGGCGGACACTTCGGGAACGGGCCCAGGCCCTTATCGAAATCGCCCACCCCGAAGACCGGCCAGGACTCGTGGACGGTGGCAAGATGGAAAATCTCCTCTATCCCGACCAGATGTTCATAGAAGATTCCGCCCACTTTTACCCCAAGGAGATCGAAACCCGCCATACATTTAAAAACGATCTCCAGGTACGGTTCCGGGCCATCAAGCCCTCGGATGAGGAACAGATGCGCAGGCTCTTTTACAGGTTCTCGGACAAGGCGATCTACTACCGGTACTTCAGCCCCATAAAATCCATGCCCCACGCCAAGATGCAGGCCTATGTAAATGTGGACTACCGGGACGTGATTTCCGTGGTGGGCCTGGTGGGAGACCCGGAGAACCAGACCCTGATCGCTGAAGCAAGGATCGCCAGATACCCGGACAAACCCGTGGTGGATATCGCCTTTGTCGTTGATGAAAACTATCAGGGATACGGCATCGCCACCTTCCTCTACCAGATGCTGGCAAGGCTGGCCAAGGAACGGGGGAACGTCAAGATGACAGCCGATGTACTTTCGTCCAACCGGGCCATGCTCAAGGTATTTGAAAAAGGCGTATACCCTGTCACAGCCAAGCTGGAAGGCGGGGCCTACGCCCTGAGTATCGACCTGACCAAAACCACAAGATAACACCGGGACGCCGTCAGCAGCGCAGCAGCGAAGCAGCGAAGCGTCGGACCGATAACCCGAAGGGAGGCCGAATGAGCGAAAAAAATCACCTGTATCTTCTCTGGACCAATGCGGACAAACTGACGGCGGAAAAAATGGTGTTCATGTATACGGTGAACAGCCTGATCCACGGCTGGTGGGAGTATGTCACCCTCATCGTCTGGGGCGCCACGGCAAAACTGGCTGCCGAAGACCAGGAGATCCGGGCCATGATCCGGGACGCCCTGGAAAAAGGGGTTCATGTGACGGCCTGCAAAGCCTGTACGGATCAGCTCGGTGTAACTGCCGAGGTTGAGGCCTTAGGCGTTGAGGTAAAATACTGGGGCGCACCGCTTACAGAGATTCTCAAATCAAACGAAAAACTGCTGACCGTCTAAGTCCGTCAGGGAGTTGCCATGGCAGTAACCATCATCAGTCCCAACCGGGACCTTGCCCCGTGGATATCGGTGCTAAATGACCAGGCCCGAAACTTAGGTATCAGGGATCTGGATCTGAGGGTGTGGCCGGACGACGGTCCAAAGGCAGACATTGAAATGGCCCTGACCTGGGCCCATCCGCCGGGGGTACTTAACGACTATCCGAATCTTAAGTGTATTTCCTCCATGGGCGCGGGGGTTGACCACCTGGTCTCGGATCCGGATCTGCCCAGGGGGGTGCCTGTGGTTCGCCTTGTGGATGCTCATCTGATCCGAGATATGACCGAATACATACTGCTGGCAGTACTGTCCCATTTCCGGCGGTTCGACGTCTACCAGGCCAATCAATGGGCAAAGCGATGGCAACCGCAGACGCCCATGGAAAAAAAGGAATGCCCTGTGGGCATCATGGGGCTTGGACAGCTGGGAACGGCGGCGGCGCTGCGGTTGATCCGGGAAGGCTTCCCTGTGTCCGGCTGGCGGAATATGAACGGCGGCCTGCCCGGTGTCACGGCCTTTCACGGCCAAGACCAACTGCCCGAATTTCTAGGCCGAAGCCGTATTTTAATCTGCCTGCTGCCCCTGACGCCTGCCACCCGGCATATCCTGAACCTGACCCAATTCGCCCATCTGCCTTCAGGGGCATATCTCATCAATGTCGGCAGGGGCGGGCATCTGAAGGAGGAAGACCTGATTCCGGCCATTGACAAAGGGCTTTTGTCAGGGGCCTGTCTGGATGTGTTTGAAGCCGAACCCCTGCCCGGGAATCATCCGTTCTGGGCGCACCCAAGGATCCGGGTAACCCCCCATGTGTCCAGCCAGACCGACCCGGAATCCGTTGCCCCCCAAATCCTGGAAAACCTGGAAAGGCTCAGGAGCGGAAAACCACTTTTAAACCCTGTCAACAAAGCAAGGGGGTATTGATATGACCGCCCACACCTGGTTACTCTACCTGTCGCTTGTATTTGTGGCCACGGCGACGCCGGGGCCGGCGGTATTTTTCATCATGAACAAGTCCGGGCTCTACGGCTGGAGAAAGGCCGTTTTCTCCGCCCTTGGAAACATCACCGGACTCTTTGTGCTCGGCCTTGTCGCCGTTACCGGCCTGGGTGCCATTCTCGAAGCCTCCGAAACCCTGTTTGCCCTGGTAAGATACGCAGGCGCCGCCTATCTTATTTACCTGGGCCTGGTCCAGATTTTTGGCCGGCCGGGCGTGATGCCTCAAGACTTTCAAAAAGGACGGGCAGGAGAACCGGGCAGCCGGATCTTTTTCCAGGCCTTTATCGTAGCGGTCTCCAATCCCAAGGCCATTGTATTTCTGACGGCGCTTTTCCCGCAGTTCATCCGCATCGACCGCGCCCTCGTCCCCCAATTTTCCGCGCTGATCCTCACCTTGATGGGCTTTTCATTCTTCTTTCTCATGTCCTACGCCCTCCTGGCACACCAGGCCAAAAACTGGCTGGCCCAGCCCTCACGGCGAAAATGGATGAACCGGGCCAGCGGCTCATTGTTCGTGGGGTTCGGCCTGTTGATGGCCGCCTCTTCCAGGCGATGATCCCAATATTTTTGTTTTAAGAAAGTGCTTTGGGGGGTCTGCTGAACCGGATATTAAAAGCTGTGCCTTTATCCCGGCTGATGGTAAGTTCCCCGGCCAACTGGTGGGATACCAGGTTTTGAACCAGCTTGATGCCCAGGGTCGGTGTTGTGGCAGGGTCCACATCCCCGGGCAGGCCTGTGCCGTTGTCTTCAATATCTAAAAAAACCATATCATCTTCCGTATGCATGGCAATCCGCAGCGTCCCGGGGGCCTCCCCGGGAAAGGCATACTTAAATGCGTTGGACACCAGTTCATTGATGATCAAACCGCATGGAATCGCAAGGTCGATATCAATGAACACATCCCGGATATCGATACGGATGTCCATGTTCGGATTGGACCGGTCAAACGTGGTGCGCAGATTTCTGACCAGCTTCTTGACATATCCCTTAAAATCGATGGACGACAGGTTTTTGGACTGGTAAAGCTGCTCGTGCACCAGGGCCATGGAAAAAATCCGGTCCTGGCTGTCCTTGAATGATTTACCCAGGCTTTCATCACGGCCCTTCGCCGACAGGTTCTGGCGTGCCTGCATCTTCAGCAGGCTCAGGATGATCTGCATGTTGTTTTTCACCCGGTGATGAATCTCCTTTAACAGGATCTCCTTGCTCTTCTCCGCCGCCTTGCGCTCCTCCACCTCTTTTTGGAGCTTGAGATTGGCTTCGGTAAGTGCGGCCGTTCTCTCCCGGACACGCATTTCCAGATCATCGTGGGCCTTTTTCAGCAATAATCCCTGTTTATCCAGAAGGCTGTAATACTCGATGCTCTCCAGGGCGTTTGCGGCATTCCGCAAAACGATGGAGGTAAGATCATAAGAAATATCCTGAATCTTTTTTTGGGGCTGTGAAAAGATACCCACAAACATACCCCTGATCCTGGAATAGGTGGCGATGACATGGAGGAAAATCGTGTATTTGTGGTCTTCGGAATGCATGGATACCCCGCGGGGTTCCCGGATGGCCCAGGCCATGAACCCCTTGTCGATCAAAAATGCCACCTGGTCCTCCACAAATCCGGTCTGATCCCGGGGGGCACAGCGGGAAAGGACCAGATCCGCCGTCTCCTGGTCCACCAGATAAAAGGCGGTGATATCAAAGGGAATCAATTTGCAGATCCGATTCTGGATCTCTTCAAACACCTGCTCCTGGGTGGCCTGTTTATGGATCTGTTTTTGAAAATCCCCCAGGGAAAGGGCAATTTCCATGGCGTTCCGGGTGAACCGCTTGTTCTCCTCCAGATACTCTATCCGGGCGGCCTGGTTCTCTGATATGGTGTTTTCATTCATCCGAAGGTCACCCCTGATTGAAAATCCCAAGAAACTTCAACTGATGCAACGCCTGCTTGACTGCCGTGTCAAACAGGCCCGGGGAAACACAAAGCGTATCCCAGGCCACCTTGTCAAATGAGGGGACGAAACGTTCCCCGCTGTTCCCGATACCCAGCCCCGTGGTGATGATATCGGCCATGTGGATAATACCCGGTTTCAGGGGATTGATCCCCTGGCTAGGGCAATGGTGGTGAAAAATATTGTCCACCAGTTCATGGGGCAGGTGCCATTTTTTCATAAGGTAGTAGCCCACATGGGTGTGCCGGATGCCCCCCATTTCCTTCTCTATGCGGTAAAGGGGTCTGCCCTGTTGATCCGCCAGGGCCAGCAATGCCATGGACTCTTTTGGATAATACTTGTAGATTACCAGCCGGCCGATGTCGTGAAGCAGTCCTGCCACAAAGAGCTGCTCTGTGTGTACCAGGTTTTTATTGGCACCCAGAATCCTGGAAAGGATGCCGCAGAAAAGACTGTGCCGGATAAACGACTGGACATCTATGATCTCCTTGGGAATGTCGGTAAAGACCTCCATGACACTGATCCCAAAGGCCAGGTTAACGATTTCCTTTGTGCCGATCAGGGTGACGGCCCAGGATATGCTGTCAATCTTTTCTGGAAAATTATAAAAAGCGGAGTTGACGATCCTGAGCAGGAGGGCGGACAGGCTGGTGCTTTTATTCACCACCCTGGCAATATCCGATGCCGAGGCGTAGGGGTTGTCGATCATCTCCCTGAGTTCGGATATGATCAACGGCGTTTCGGGCAGTTTCAGGTTGTTGGCCCGGATTTTCATGGGGATCTGGCTGTTGAAGCGCCTGGCCTCCACAGGGTCTCCCTGTCTTTTGATCAGATGGCGGAAATGGCCTTCCTTTGACCGGTACCTGATGGAAAGCCTGCATATTTCCTTTATTGCGGGATGGTTAATATCCACAAACCGAAAGATCTGGCCAACCGTTTCCCTGGCTTCTTCTATGGTGTCCTGAGAGATTCCGGATGTTTTATCGGGAAGGGATTCCTCGGCCCCCAGGATATCCACCTCCTGGACCCCCCATATTTTCAGAATCCGTATGTGATGGGGCTGAACCGTCTCCCCCTGGGGGATCAACAGCCGGTAATTGATGTCAAACACATCACTGGCGAATATCATTCCCTCTTTAATTTGATTCGGTGAAACCTTCATTGGGGGTGCTCCCGGGGCATCTTTGATTGCTTTGCGCCCTGCGGTCAGGAGGATTTATGATTTTTGAACCACTTGTCCTTTCCATAAAGCTCTTCGGCGCAGGTAGGACAGATGCTGTGGGAGAAAAGGGCATCCGTATGTTCTGCAATATAGCTTTCTATCTGATTCCAATACCCGGCATCATCCCTGATTTTCTTGCAGCTTGCACAGATGGGAAGCAGGCCGCTCAACTGTTTCACATTGGCCAGCGCCTCTTTTAGCTCACCGATGTTTTTCTCTTTTTCCTGCTCCATATTGTGTTTGAAAATCGCCATTTCAATGGCAGCCCGAAGCTCTCTGTCCGTAAAGGGCTTGATCAGGTAGCCGAAGGGTCCCGTGACTTTGGCCCGTTCAAGGATTGCGTCATTGGCGTAGGCCGTCAAGTATACCACGGGAATATTAAAGAGAGATCGGACCCTATCCGCTGTGGAGATCCCGTCCATATCGCCTTTCAGAAAGATATCCATGAGTACCAGGTCCGGTCGTTTCTTTCCGACTTTTTCAACGGCATCTTCCCCAAAGGAGGCCAGACCGCATACGGAATATCCCATATCCGTTAGACTTTCCTGAATGTCCTCGGCGATGATAAACTCATCCTCAACCACAAAAATCCGAGCGGCGTCCATACATACCTCCAGTAATGGGTGATTCCATTGGTCATATCATTGTTCATTTCCCCTGTAAATAAGTATAAACACCGTATAAATGAATGCGAACGATGATGTGGGAAGCAAAAATTTGGATGGAAAGGGCTTTAAAAAAAGCGGAAAATTAGGCGGGTGGGATGTGGAATACGCAAGCGTGGGGTCTAATTGGCCAGAGCCGGCTGAACAACCACCTGGTTCCGCCCTTTGTGTTTGGCCTGGTAAAGCGCTCTGTCCGCCCTTTCAATAACACCTGCGTCGGTTTCTTTCATGTCGTAAAGGGCAATGCCCATGGAGGCGGTGACCCTGCCGATGCGTTTGCCGGATTCCCTGATGGACCACTCTTTTTTGGCCAGGGCGCGCCGAATTTTTTCCGCCACCGCATAGGCCCCGTCCATATCGGTCTCAGGCAGGAGCACCAGAAATTCTTCTCCCCCGAACCTGGCCACCATATCATTTTTCCGGACCTGGTTCATGAGAATGCGGGCAACACCTTTAAGCAGGCTGTCCCCCACCAGGTGACCGTGGGTATCGTTCACCTTTTTGAAATAGTCGATATCCATGAGAATCACCGAAAAGGCCGCATTGTTCTGACGGGCGCGGATCCGCTCCAGTTCCATGCGCTTTTCAAGCCCCCGCCGGTTGGCCAGGCCTGTCAGGGAATCTGTTCTGGCTTCCTGCTGGGAGATTTCCAGTTCACGGTGAAGCTGGGAGAGATCCTTGGAAGAGACCTCCATTTTATTCTGGAGTTCGGAACCCGACCGGATAATGGCCTTGGTGGTATCCATCATCTGGTCGATGATATCTTTTACCCCTTCAAAATCATCCACCTCCTTGAGCTGTCCGGCCAGTTCATCCAGGGCCTGGCCATGCCCTGCCAGATCCCCTTCGGTTTCCGCCACATGGCGGGTAATTTCCCGGAGCATGAGGTTGACTTTGGTAAGCAGTCTGGAAATGACAATCCGGTCACCATCCGTGACAAAGGCCTGGTAAACCGTCTCGATTTTTTTGTTGGTCAAAGGAAGGCTTTCCCGGATAAGACGGTCCACAGCATTTTTCAGCTTGATATTCTTACCGGAGACATACTCGTACCAGACCGTATAATTCACGGGGTTGGCTGAAAGATTATGCTTGGCAAGCAGGGCCAGGGTCAATCTTAAATACTCGCCAGCCCTGGGGGTGTCTTCTGTATAATTCATATCCGGGGTTCCGTCTTAATTCTAAATAATTTCGGCATGTCTTGCATAAATCTTAAGTCCTGTCAAGAAAAGGTCAACACTCAGAATTATGTCACATCCTTTCCTAACTGACCGCAGCCGGCACAGACAGACCGCCCCTTGCTCCATCGTTTGATAACAAAGACACCGTCCCTGGTCAACCAGTCGGCAAATGCATGCATATCCTCGTCACATGGACTTTCATGGGCAAAGGACTGGATGGGGTTGTAAGGAATGAGATTGAGGCGCACCGGCAGGGGGTGGATGAATTCGGCCAGTTGCCGGGCATGTGCAAGGGAATCGTTCACACCTTTGATCAGGATGTATTCGAATAAAAAGACGCCCCGTTTGCCAAGGGGGTAGTCCGCAAGGCTTTTTTTAAGCGCCGCCATATCCCAGCGGTTGTTCACAGGCATCAGCCGGGAACGGATACCATCCTCCGGCGCATTTACGGAGACGGCAAGACGGATGCCCGTCATATTCATCGCGGCCAGGCGGTCGATACCGGTGGTCAGGCCGGCCGTTGACACCGTGATGTGGCGCAGGGCAACATCAAACCCTTTTTGTGCGTTCATCACCTCTATTGCCGTCATTACGGCATCGAAATTATCAAAGGGCTCTCCCATCCCCATGAACACCACGTTCTTGATATCAGCCCCCAGCACATGGCGGGCGTTGTGGAGCTGTCCCGTAATCTCCGATGGGGTCAGGTTTCTTTTAAACCCCAGTTTGGCGGTTTCACAGAAGGCGCATCCCATCCGGCAGCCCACCTGGCTGGAGACACAGAGGGTATTGTGCCGGGTCATGGGGATAATTACCGATTCGATTTTTAGCCCGTCGGATAAACGGGTGATAAATTTGGTCAATTCATCTTCTTGAAACCTCTTTTCCACCTGCCCCGGATCAAATCTCAGCGTGCCTGTAAGCGCTTGGGACAGCTTTGGGGAGGCCTGAAATTCGGGAGCTAAAAAAACATTAGAATTTCCCTTTTTGAACACTTCCCTGTATATGGCTTCGGCATGGAACAACCCTTTGCCATAATCATCTTCCAGAATGCGGACCAGCTGGTCCAGAGGGGTTGCAAGTAAATCTATCATATCGGCGTTCTCTCTATAGACCGGAAAGATCAATGATCTGTTCGGCCACCTCCCGGATTTTTCTTCCTTCAACTACAACTTCATGGTCAGCGGCCTGCCGGTAGAGGGGCAAACGCTTTTCATACAGTTCTTTTGCCTTGTCCAGATCCTGGAGCAAGGGACGCTTTTTTATCTTTTTTTCTGCTTTCGGATGGTTCTTTATGGCGGAAATGATGCTCTCCACCGTGGAGTGAAGATAGATGACACGTCCGGTTCTTTGGATATTGTTCACCATGAAAAAGCCCCCGCCGGTGGAAACCACGGTACCGGACACAGAAGCTTCAAGCCAGTCGGCGGTACGCTGCTCCAACTGCCGGAAAGCGGATTCTCCATGTTTGGCGAAAATCTTTCTGATCTTCATTTTCACCATGGACTCAATCATATCGTCAGTATCTATGGCAAACCGATCGGTCAATTCGGCAAGCGTTCTTGCCGTGCGTCCTTTTCCCACCCCCATAAATCCTATCAACACTATATTATCCGGCACTTTCCGCTCCCTCTTTGGTTCAATCCGGCTCGATTCCAGTTATAAACAATACAGTATATCACACTATCCCGGCTGTTGGTGGAATGAACACAAAAAAGCAGAAAGACCATCTGTTTTTCATTGACTTGCAGGCCTCAAGCGGGCAGGCTGAATATTATTTTCCACCCCAGGTTCCCGGCAACACCCAGGAGAAATGATGATCAAGCGCACCTTAAATTCCATTGTGCTCATCCCTTTTGCTTTTCTACTTGGCTTATTCCTTATGAATCCTTCAATCTGCGGTGCGTCCCGCGGTTCCGGCTGCACCACAAAAGACTGCCACGCAGGAATTATGGATATTGTTCCCGGTAAGCTTCCCATGATGGCCCTGATCCAGCAAAACGGTCTGCGGCACGGGGATATGGACGGCTGCGTGGTCTGTCACGGGGGCAATCCCAGCACCCGGAAAAAAGAAAAGGCCCATCAAGGCATCCCGGAAAGCCTCCAAAGCGCCCCCGGTCCCAAGAACTTTTACCCTGATCCCGGCGATATCTGGATTGCGAAGAACACCTGCGGGATCTGCCACGCAGGTTATGTGGAACGCGCACAAAAATCCCTGATGAATACCGAGGCGGGAAAAATCCAGGGGAACCTGAATACCTGGGGAACCGAACAGGGATACAGGGTGCACCTGGGAAATCATGAGATGGGCGATGATGACGGCCCTGTTCCCTCCGGGATGAGCCTTGCCTATGAGACCTATATGACAGAGATGAAAAAGGGCTTTCCGGATCAGTTTCCGGATCACCTCAACCGGCTTCCTTCTCCGTCAATTGAGGAAGTTGAAGCAAATCCATCCCTGGCCGCCCTGGTTTATCAGCGCCGGGAATGCCAGCGCTGCCACATCGGGGTAAGGGGGCGGAATGCAAGGGGAGACTTTAGGGGGAAAGGATGTTCAGCCTGCCACATGCCCTACGGCAACGAAGGTCTTTACCAGGGAAAGGACAAAAGCATTCCCAAAGATGAACCCGGGCATATCCTGAGGCACCGGATCGCCGGTAACCGGAAAACCGGGGGCATTCCGGTTGCCACCTGCAACACCTGCCATAACAGGGGCAAGCGGATCGGGGTATCCTTTTCAGGCCTCATGGAATCCCCCTTCGCCGGCCCGTTTGACGATAAAGGCGCCCCCCAGCCGAAACTCCACGGAAAAACCTATACACAGGTTTCCGAAGACCTCCACCACCGGCGGCAAAGCCGGGACGGAAACCCGGAGGGCGGCCTGCTCTGCCAGGACTGCCATACCAGTCTTGACGTCCACGGGGACGGGAACTTCCAGGGCACCACCCTGGCCCAGGTGGAAATTGAATGTACGGACTGCCACGGCACCCCCACCGCCTACCCCTGGGATCTTCCCCTGGGCCACGGGGATGAGTTCGGCCGAAAGCCTTCCGTCACAGCCAGGGGAACGGCAGATACCCGGCTCATGTCAAGCCAGCAGTTCGGGTTTGACTATGCCCCAGGGGACGGCTACATCCTGTCTGCACGGGGCAATCCGCTGGGCAATGTAGTGAAAATCGGCAACGGGATCATCGTCCATTCCGCCACCGGCAGGGATTACCGGGTACCGGTGTTAAAAAACCAGTCTGCTGTCTGGAAGACCGAAGAGACACCTGCGAATACAGCGGCAACCGTAGCCATGGCAGGGGTCAGCCGGCATATGGAGCGCATGGAGTGCTATGCCTGCCACGGATCATGGGCCCCCCAATGTTACGGCTGCCACGTCAGCCTGGACTATACAGACCCCAAGGCGACCGGCACTGACTGGGTGGCGGTCTCAAACCGGGAAAAGGAATTGGCAGAATCCTCGAATGATCATCCGGTAAGGGAAGTCGATGCAAAAACCCCAGGGGATATCCGTGAGATGAACGGGTATATGCGATGGGAAACCCCCGTTCTCGGCATCAACGGGGAAGGACGGGTATCCCCTCTCATCCCGGGGTGCCAGGTGGTGTATACCCTCATCGGCAGCAACGGAACCCCAAGGGCGCACAACATGGTGCCGGAAAACCCTGTGGAAGCATCGGCAGCCGGGCAATCACACATCCCTTTGGCCATGGATATGGCACCGGTCCAACCCCATACGGCAAGCCCCAAGGCAAGGTCCTGCGAGAGTTGCCACAACACCCCCAAAACCCTTGGGCTCGGCATCAACGGCGGACAGTTTAAAACCACCGGCACCCGGGACCTGGTTGTTGATCTTCACTCCCCGGACACCCTTACGCCTCTGCCCAAAACCGTCAGGGTTCAGATCCCCGGCATACCGGCAATGCCCTTTGACTGGTCCGCGGTATCGGCGCCGGACGGCACCCAACTTGCCACGGTGGGCACCCACTGGCCCCTGAGCCGCGCCTTTAATCGGGAGGAGCAACAACGGATCAGCCGGACAGGATTGTGTATCGGATGCCATAGATACCAGGGCAGCCGGGCCTGGGAAAAACTTGACAAAGAGGGGACCCTTGACAATGCCGCCCACTCCCGCCTGATGGGGGAACTGCTAAAAAAATCCGCACACCCTTGATTTAACCCCATCTAGACGCTCGATCAAATCGAAATTCCGGCATTGATGTTCCATCCGGAACCTGGTAGACTTCCGCCGGACAATTTATTAACACTTGCTTATAAATAAATTAAGGAACGCATTATGGCTGAACTTGAATTCTACCGCGTTGAAAAGAAGGGACACGTTGCCTGGGTATACCTGAACCGCCCGGATAAGAAGAATGCAATGAACCCACCGGCCTGGGAAGAGCCCCTACAGATATTCGAAGACCTCAACAACGATGAGGAAATCCGGGCCGTTGTCATTGCCGGGGAAGGCCCCTGTTTCTCTGCCGGCATCGATCTTGTGGGCATGATGCCCGAGCTGCCCGAACTCATGGAACAAGAGCAGAAGGGCGCCGTAAAATGGAAGCTTCTGCCCAAAGTCAAAAAGCTCCAGGACGGCATTTCCTGCATTGAATGGTGCAAAAAACCCGTTATTGCAGCCATCCACGGCCATTGTATCGGCGCCGGCCTCGACATGGCAACCGCCTGTGATATCCGGCTGTGTTCTGCTGATGCCGGCTTTTGCCTCAAAGAGTCCGCCGTGGGGTTTGTGGCCGACGTCGGGGTGCTCCAGAGAATCCCCTTGATCGTGGGGCAGGGACATGCCAGGGAACTGGCTTATTCCGCAAAAACAATATCTGCTCAACGGGCCAGGGAAATTCTTTTGGTTAATGATGTTTTCGATACCAAAGAGGCGCTGTTTGAAGGCGCCCAGGCCCTGGCCGAAGAGATCGCAGCCAACTCCCCCCTGGCGGTTCAGGCCTCAAAGGATGTCCTGAACTACGGCGTCGGCAAAGGCATAGACGACGGGTTGAACTATGTGGCCTCCATCAGTGCCAATATCATTCCGTCCAACGATCTTATGGAGGCGGTTACCGCATTCATGGAAAAACGGGCACCCAAGTTCACGGGTAAATAAAAGGGCACTGTCGGCAGTTTATCAGCCTTATACCTTGAATTTACGCACCATCTCCTGAAGGCTTTGACCGAAGTCGTTGAGATGGCCGACACTGTCGCTGACCTGTGCTGCGCTTTCATTGACAGCCCGGGCGTTGGCATCCACACCGGCAATGTCCTCTGCAATTCCCAGGGCAGCTTCGGCTGAGGCGGAAATATTCTCATGGGTTTCCCGGATACCGACGGCCGCCTGGGAGATATTTTTTGACATTTCTCCTGATGTGATGGACTGCTCTTCTATGGCCGTGGCAATGGAGGAGACAAGGCCGTCCACCTCGGAAACCACCGAGGAAATCTGGCCGATCTCCTCCACGGTTCCGCCGGAGGATTGCTGCACTTTTGAGATGCGCCGGCTGATGTCTTCAGCGGCCCGGGCGGTCTGCTCCGCCAGGTCCTTGATTTCATTGGCCACCACGGCAAATCCCTTTCCGGCCTCACCGGCCCTGGCAGCCTCTATGGTGGCATTCAGCGCCAGCAGGTTGGTCTGACCGGAAATTTCCGAAATCACGGCCGTCACCTCACCGATCTCCCTGGCATCGGCCCCCAGTTCATCCACTTTGGCCGATGCATGCCTGGCCGTGGAAACAGCATCAGCCGTGATGGACTTGGCCTCCCCCGTACTCTTAGCAATTTCATTCACCGTGGCGTTCATCTGTTCCATGGCCGCAGAAACCATGTCCAGATTGGCAGAGGATTGCTCTGACCCTTGGGCCACAGCGTTCAGCCGTTCACTCATATCCCGGGCCGCACCGGATACAGCCCCGGAGCGTTCCGACATTTCCCCGGCACCGGACTCAAGGTCTCCCGCCACCTTGGAAAGCCCGGTGGATGTCTTGTTCAATGTGGCCACCCCCGATGCGATTCTGCGGAACATCTGGGCCAGTTCTCCCACCATCTCATTGATGGCTCCCACCATCACCCCGATCTCGTCTTTCTGGGCAATCTTAAGGGAATGGGTGAGATCGCCCTTGGCCACGGCATGAATGAAAGCATCCGCCCGCTTGATGGGTCCGGCAATCTTTCCGGAAACGATAATTCCTAAGCCAGCTGCCACGGCAAGGCCTGCCAGGGTTGCCGTCCAGATCAGGGTGCCGGCTTTGTCTTTTTCCGATTTAACCTCTGCCTCTGCCGCAGAAATCAACTTCTGGGTGATATCAACCACCTCGTCAAGCCGGGCATTGAGCAGGTTGCCCTTTTCAATGGTGATGTCGTCTATGGTATCCAGCAGATCATAGTCGTAGGGTTCCGCCGACAATTGTTTTTTCATCTGGTCATAGGCAATTTCAAAGTTGGGCAGGATATTCTTTTCATAGTCCGTTCCCGAGGCCTGGACGATATTGCGCAAATCCTCGTCTTTTGCTGGGAAAATGGTTTTTGAATCATGAACCGCCCCGGATAGAATGGCATTCCTGTAGAAGTTAAAGGCCTTTATATTTGCCTCATGATCTTTCCAGATCGTATCCAGCTGCTCCGTATCCAAGGCGGCCATAAGCTTCATCACCACCATAATATCCTGGCTGAGGACCAACTTCATGTTGGTGGCCGCATCAATGAGGGGAGCCGACTCAATCACGGTATTGAACTTCATCTCCAGATTTTTCATTCCCCTGTAGCTGATCAGGCTTACCACCGCCGTTATCGAGGCAATAACAAGAAATCCTGTCATCAGTTTTCCGCGAAGTGTTTTAAGTATCCCCATCCTCTCCTCCAGACAATGAATCAGATTTAGTTTTTACAAACGACCCCATTCATACGAAGGGATAATGGGAAAGTCAAGAAATTGTAATTGAACCCCGAATATGAGTAGGCGATAATCTTTAGAGCCCTTTCACCAAGTGGTTTGCCCTGGGTTATACACATACCGGACAAATACGGTGCCCGAAACCAAACCTTTGCCCGGGACTTTATTTCAGCATTTTATGATACTCCAGCGCGCTTCGGATCGCAGCGGACAACTCTCTGAGTCTGACAGGCTTCATCAGCAGGTCTCTGAATCCCAGCGCCAAAGCCTTTTCCCTGCCGATGGATTCGCTGTATCCGGTGAGCAGAATCATCGGCAGATTCGGCCGGATATCAAAAAGCTTACCAGCCAGCACATCCCCTGTCATTTCCGGCATATTCATATCCGTCACCACAAGATCGAAACGATCGGGGGAGGCGGCAAAGGTTTCCACCGCCTCTGTCGCGGACAGCCGGCTGGTCACCCGGTAGCCCAGGAGTTCGAGTATCTGGCGTTCCACATTGATGACGGATTTCTGATCATCCACCAGAAGAATGCTCTCACTTCCCTTTCTCACCCTGGCAGGGCCCGAGGACCCAGTCTTGGGCTGTGATCCGTTTTCAGCCGCGGGGATCAGCACCTCAAAGCAGCTTCCCTGGCCGGGACGGCTCTCCACATGAATCCCCCCGCCGTGATTCTGGACAATCCCCTTGATCACGGCAAGTCCTAAACCGGTCCCCTTCCCTTCCGGTTTTGTGGTGAAGTAGGGGTCGAATATCCTGTCCATGGCATCCGGAGAAATCCCCACACCGGTGTCCGTCACCGCGTAGCTAACGTAGTGCCCCGGTGTAAGGTCCATCTTTTCTAAAAGACCATCTGCCACAATTTCCCTGTGTCCCAGACGAACCGTCAGGGTTCCCCCGCTGTCTTCCATGGCGTGAAAGGCGTTGGTCATGAGGTTCAGGGCCACCTGGTGGATCTGGGTGGAATCCGCGGACACCGGCGGGCAGGAGGAATCGATTTCCCGGACGATTGAAATGGACTTGGGCAGGGACGACGCCATGAGGTTGCAGGCTTCCTCAATGATCCCGGGCAGGCTGACCAGGGCCAGTTTATGATTTTCCTGGAAGCTGAATGCCAGAATCTGCCGCACCAAATCCCTTGCCCGTTCCCCTGCGGAAATGATGCCTTCGGCGTGAATATCGGCCGCCTCGTTCCCATCCAATTCGGTCTGGAGCAACTCGGCATGGCCAATAATGCCGGACAGGATATTGTTGAAGTCATGGGCGATACCGCCGGCAAGCGTGCCGATGGCTTCGATCTTCTGGGCCTGCTGAAGCTGCTGCCAGATGGCCAGTTTTTCTTTTTCGCTGCGGCGGCGCACGGAAATGTCCCGGATGACAGCAATGGCGTACTGCCTGTCCTCAAGAGAGATCTCCACCATGGAGACTTCCGCCGGCACCTCCTTACCGCTCCGGGTCCGGATCATGAGTTCAACGGTTTTCAGGGGGACAAAAGGACAGGTATCCTTGAACAGGGTATACAGGGTGACATCGGCATCGTCAAACTGGCGCTGGAAAGGGGCAAGTTCCCTGATATGGCTGCCCACGGCTTCCCGGGCACCAAATCCGAACATATCCCCGGCAGCCGAATTCCAGAACGCCACCCGCCCGTTGCCGTCCACCATTACGATGGCTTCGTTGGCCGTTTCCGTTATGGCCCTGTGAATGGCCTCCTTTTCCTTAAGTTCCCTCTCAGAGGCCATCACCGCATTTTTCATTTCGTAAAAGCTGTTTGCGGTGCGCTGAATCTCCTTGAATACTGAAATAATCCTGGGACGGCTGGACCAGTCGTTCTTCCGTATTCTACGGGCCTGCCTGTCCAATGCCGAGATGGGGCGGATAATCTTTGCGGCCACGTAAAGACCGAATATCGTGGCCAGTACCGACGCCGCCAGGGTCAACAGAAGTGTCCGGCGCTGGTTGGCCAGGATGGCCCCCAGGTAATCTTCCTCAGGAATGTACACCCCCACCATCCAGGAAATCTTATCCGCCTGCACCCGTGTGAACATGGTGTAGTAGGTTTTCTCACCCGCCTTGAACGAGGCAAAGGCACGGGTGCTCGGATCTGATGAACTCCCCTCCTTAAGGCGGTCTTTTACGGCACCATAGGCCAGGGCGCAGACCGCATTCTCCAGTTCATCCAGTTTGGGAAGGCGTACGGAATTTTTATCCGCCTGCTCCCTGTACCTTAGACGGGTCACATCAGGAAATGCGATGACATCCTCATTCTGGTTGATGATGAAAGAAAGGCCTGTTTTTCCCACCCGCAGCTTGCCCACAAACGCTGAAAGCACGTCAAGCTCAATGTCCACCCCCACAACGCCCTGCAGCTTGCCCTCACTGTCATAAAGGGGGCCCGCACTGGTGATGCCGGGTTTCTGGGAGGAAAAAAAGATGTAAGGATCCGTCCAGATGATGCTCTTTTCCCTGGTGGCTTTAATGTACCAGGGGCGTTTTCTGGGATCGTAGGAGTCTTTAAAATCTGTTTTCTCGGCCAGGACATCCTTGTTCCTGTCCCGCCAGATCAACCGGGTGATCTTTCGCCCCGTGCCGTCGTATTCAATCTGTTTATAACGGAACGCCCCCTTTTCAGGATCGGTCTCACGGTTGACATAGAAAAAGTGCCCGGACGGGGTGGCAAAGTATATGCCTGCAAATTGGGCGTAGATCTCCAGCTGATCGTAAAAATACCGTTCCAGCTTTTCAATCCTGTTTGCGTCCGTGCTGACAATATCCGATCTGATCAGGCGTTCCGTGAGATGGGCGGCCCCCCGGGCCACACCGAAATAATTCCGGGTTTCTTCAAGGGTAAGATCGATGATGTTTTCCATGATGTCCCGGGTATGCCCCAGCATGACCCGCTTGGAAGACACGATGGAAAACGGCATGATAAACATTTGGGTGCCCCAGATCAAAAGGATGCACCCCAGAATAACTGCCCAGCGTATGGATAGTTTCAAGCGGCCTCCTTTGCAGGATATCAGGGCAATTCGTAAATTGAGGACCTGCACAGAATACATGGGCACCCTATAGCTTGTAAACCCCCAACCCGCCCTAATTTGTCATTTGTCTAAAAATGACTTTGGATTCGGCGGAATCTCTGCTAAATTCTTTGTTTTTGATTGGAATACACAATTGTTTATTGACAAACAAACACCACAATGTGATATTTGAAGTTTGTTTGAAAAACAGAGGGTATCATGAGCCAAAACAATGCCTTAGACAAGGGCCAACAGATGAAGCAAACGCCGGAATCACCGAATCCTTACCATTTCGATACCCGGGCCATCCACAATGGAATGGCGGCAGACGGGACAACAGCCGAATCATGGGAAGGGGCCACCCTGCCCCCCATATACCAGACTGCCGCACACATCCACGATACGGCGGACTCCCTGAGCCGGACCTTTGCCGGACAGACCCAGGATCATATTTATATGCGCCTGTCCAATCCCACCAACCGGCACCTTGAAAAGAAGCTGGCCGATCTGGAATCCGGAAAGACAGCCGTGGTCACCTCCTCGGGAATGGCCGCCATCAACAACGCCTGCCTGACCCTGCTGCGGGCCGGCGATGAATTTGTGGCCAGTTCCGCCCTATTCATGTCCACCTTCGGGCTGTTTACCAATATATTTAAAAAGTACGGGATAACGGTGAGATTCGCCCATCCCCTGAAACCTGAAGAGGTTGCGGCCGCCATCACTGAAAAAACCCGGTTCGTGTATATGGAAACCATCACCAACCCGGGTATGGAAGTGCCTGATATCCGGCGGATCGCCGATATTGCCCATGAAAACGGCATCCCCCTGCTCATGGACAACACCCTGGCCTCTCCCTGGCTCTGCCGCCCCCTGGAGCTGGGTGCGGATATCGTCATGCATTCCACCACCAAATACTTCAGCGGCCACGGTGCCGCCCTGGGGGGTGTTGTGGTGGATGGCGGCCGTTTCAACTGGGAAACCGAAAAGTTCAGCGATTTTTCCCCCTTTTACGGTGAAGACCCGTTCCAGGCCTTCATCACCCGGATGTGGAAGGAGTACCAGGTCAACTTCGGTACCACACCGGCCCCCTTCCACTCTTTTCTGACCGCCATCGGCCTGTCCACCCTCGGGGTGCGTATGGAAAAACACATGGCCAACGCCATGGCCGTTGCAAAATTCCTGCGGAATCACCCCAAGGTGAACTGGGTGAATTATCCGGGATTTGAAGATCATCCCAGCCATGACATTGCCAAAGCCCAGTTCGGGGAAAAAGGCTTCGGCACCATGCTCACCTTTGGATTACGGGACCAGGAGGCCTGTTTCACCCTGATCGACAACCTGAAAATGATACTGAACCTGGCCAAC
>CAJWHT010000007.1 GCA_913041495.1 uncultured Desulfobacteraceae bacterium
ATACGATGGTGGCGATACCGGACAGGTGCTTCATGGCCTCTTCCCTGTAAATCACGGACCCCCCCGTGGCAATCACCTGATGGGAGCAGGCCAGGCTGTGAAGATGCTTTGCCTCCACATCCAAAAATCCCTGCAGCCCCTTGGCTTCAATGATCTGGGCCAGGCTTTTCCGCTCTTTGGTCTGGATCAGGATATCCGTATCCTGGAAGGCAAAGCCCATCTTTTTTGCCAGCAGCACCCCCACCGTACTTTTCCCCACGGCAGGCATTCCTATCAACGCCAGGTTTTCTTTCATTTTCATCAATTTTACCTATCAGTTTTTCAAAATTCAACAGTTCATGTCCTATATATAAGCAAAATATGAATACATGCCTGAAGTTTCCTGTCAAGGAAAAACCGTCTTTCCCAGCCGGGAGGGAAAGTGAAACGAGGGGCTCATCTGCCCGGCGGCCGGCCCCGCGGGACCCTCCGTTAAAATCCCGGCGATCGTCCTGATCGCCGGGATAGCGGAAATTCACGGTTCTTTCGGTCCTGACGTCCCGCAAATTTACGCCACTCCGGGCCTCCACGGCACCGGCCGCCTGGCCCTCTTGGTTTGCTGAAGTGGGCATACTATAATCCAATATTTTTGTTTTCTGACCTTCAGATAAAGAAGAGTTAAGTGTTGTACTGGCAATGCATGGTTGTGGAGAAAGCTTTTATCAGTGCATTTTTTCTTGAATTTTCTTTACACGCTTTATTCATGCTGGTATGCACAAGGCAGATGATAACCCCTCTGGTTATCTTTCGATTTTTCATGATATGCGGTTCGATATCAGGATGCTCAAGCTCATCGGACCCGGTTTATTATATGGCTTTGAAGATATGGGGTTTCATAAATTCATTTTTATCAGAGGCTAAGGGCACTATTTTCCCGTCCATCTTTCTTTAGGAACCGATAGCACGAAAATCATTAAGGTGAGTCCATGAGCAAAACCAAAAAAATGGATGTGTTGTCCCATCCGGTAAAATTGTTCCAGTACAGGGATGAAGATTTTATTTCACTGACTGATATTGCACGGCACAGGGATACCGAACGAGGCGATTATATCATCCAGAATTGGATGCGCAATCGCAACAGTATTGAGTTTTTAGGGATCTGGGAGCAGCTGAACAATCCGGATTTTAATTCCATCGAATTCGATGGGATTAGAAAACAGGCTGGGCTTAACAGTTTTTCTTTGACCCCGAAAAGGTGGATAAATACAACAGGAGCTATCGGTATCATTTCAAAAACCGGACGTTACGGCGGTACCTTTGCCCATAAGGATATTGCATTTGAGTTTGCTTCATGGATCTCCGTTGAATTTAAGCTCTATCTGATCAAGGAATTCCAGCGCCTGAAAGATGATGAGCGAAAACAACTCGGGTGGGATATTAAACGTAACCTTACAAAAATCAATTACCGGATTCATACCAATGCCATTAAAAACAAACTTATTCCGCCCGAATTGTCAAAAAAACAGATCAATTTTGTGTATGCTTCGGAAGCTGATGTGTTGAATGTGGCCCTGTTCGGCATGACCGCAAAACAATGGCGGGATGAAAATCCGGGAAAAAAGGGAAATATCCGGGATTATGCCAATATTTCCCAGTTGGTATGCCTGTCAAACCTGGAAAATCTCAACGCTCTTTTCATCAATGAAGGCATGCCTCAGAAAGACCGGCTTAAGAGGCTGAACATGATTGCAATTCAGCAAATGGAACTGCTGGTTGTCGATCACAGCATACAACAATTAGAGAACAAAGAATAATGGCATGGCACCCTGAATTTCCTGGAAAAAAGAAGGGCAATAAGGCGTCGTATTTACGTTTGACCCGTGATTTTAAATTTCCAAACACATAAGTACTGACGGACAAGCCGCTGATTCTCGTCTTTTTATATTGCAATGATTGAAATTAAACGCCCAAAAGATCTGAAACGACTGCGCCGCATCGCCCTTGCCGCCCAAGGGTTGCTGCATGCCCAGCCATTTGGCCGGGGGCTTTCCGGAGCCCTCAAGGCGATTCTGCATCTGGGCTATGTGCAGATCGATACCATATCTGTGGTGGAACGGGCGCACCATCATGTGCTTCATACCAGGGTACCTGGTTTCCGGCCGGAGATGATCAATCAAATGCTGCGCCGAAAGGAGATCTTCGAATACTGGACACACGCCGCTGCATTTCTGCCCATGGCGGACTTTCGATTTTCATTGCCCTACAAGCACGCCCTAAAAAGCGGGCAGACCCATTGGTATAAAGATCGTGATAAGACGCTTATGAATGCGTTGCTGTCACGCATTCAAGCAGAAGGCCCGATCCGATCCCGGGATCTGGAAACCGGTGGCCCGAAACGGGCCGGCTGGTGGGACTGGAAACCGTCCAAGAAGGCCCTGGAACAGCTGTATATGGAAGGGGAGCTGATGGTCTGCGACCGCAACGGTTTTGAAAAAACATATGATCTGACCGAACGGGTACTGCCGCCTTCGGTCAATACACAGATGCCTTGTATGGATGAATTTTCAAGACATATTGTTCACCGGCAGATGCGCTGTCATGGTGTGGTTTCATTGAAAGGACTGACCTACCAGCGAAGGAATGCCGGACTGCGCGCCGCTGTTAAAGACCTGGTGGACGAAATGCTGGCACAGAGACGATTGGAACAAATACGGCTGGCCAGCGGCGAGGTAATGCTCATTGAAACAGGGGCACTGGAACAACGTCTCCCGCGGGTGGGCAATCGTTTTGCGATACTATCCCCCTTTGACAACAGCGTCATTCAGCGAGACCGGCTGAAGGCATTGTTTCAATACGACTATCGGCTGGAATGTTATCTGCCGGCAGCCAAACGCCGGTATGGTTATTTCTGCCTGCCGTTGCTTTTTAGAGATGAATTTGTGGGGCGGATGGATTGCAAAGCACACCGGAAAAAAGGGCGTTTGGAGATCAAGGCTCTCCATTGGGAACCCCATGATTTTGATGAGGAATTGATCATGCCGGCATTTGAAAATGCCGTTAAAAGGTTTAGTGGATTTCAAAACTGTGATGCTGTGTCTTTCCCCGGTGACGCAGGAAGATTCGCCAACAGCGATTGATAACGATCATTTAACAGTCCGTATTCACCCGGTCAGGCCGACCGTTTAGAGAAACTTGGTACACAGCGCCCTTTGATCCGTAAAACGGTGGTAAACCCGGGGCCGCCGCAGGGGGGGGACGGCCTGTTGCTGCCGCCCTCCCATACTTGACTTTGCACCCCCCTGCCACTATTTTAAATCAATTATGCGTAAACTGACCTGAAACCCCTTGGGCATTGGTGGGCATGACACATTTATCTTTCCTTAAAACTTGTTTTCTTGTGATTGCCCTGGCTGCGCTTTTGATGCCTGCGGCGGCATCGGCAGAAAGCCCCCAGTGTGTGAAGCAATATGAAAACGGGGCGGTCAACTGGAGTACCGGCCAGGTGATCGTTACCGGCAAGGCCGCACCTGAAACCAACAGTGAAGGGGTGCCCATGGCCATGCCCGGATCTGCCAGGGCCCATGCCGCAAGAAACATCATCGCCATGCTAAAGCAACTGCGGATCACGCCGGATCTTACGGTGGGGGAATATGCCTCGGCCCATGATGTGACCCTGGCGGGAATTGAAAAAACCGCCCAGGATGCCGTGATTGTCCGGCAGTTGTACACCTCTGCCCTGGATGTGGAAGTCCGGGTGGAGACAAAGATTTTCGGGGGGTTTCTCCAGTTGGTGCTGCCGGATCATATCCGGCAGATTCCGAAGATCGCGGAGCAGAAATCAAAATCAATGGGAAAGGCCGGTGTGTCAAAGTCGATGGAAACCCGGCTGCCCTATACCGGTCTGGTCATTGACGCCAGGGGGCTGACGCTGGATCCCATCCTGTATCCCACCATCGTAAGCGAGGAGGGCCGTGCCGTGTACTCATCCCTGTTCATCAGCAGGGAATATGCGGTGCAGTACGGGGTGGCCGCCTATGTCTGCGATATGTCGGCGGCCCTGTCCTCCCGCAGGATCGGTTCCAACCCCATGGTGTTCAAGGCCCTGCGCAAGGCCGACTCCAACACGGGCGCCATTGTGGTGAGTATTTCGGACGCCAAAACCCTGGAGAAGGTGACGGAGCGCCACAAGTTCCTGAAGGAATGCCGGGTGATTATTGTGGTGGATCAATAAGGGCGTTGTCAATGAGACGGGATTTGCCCACCTTCACCGCCAGGGCCAGCACCACCTGGCCGCCGATGGTTTCAACCTCGTCCAGGGTCACCGGATCACAGAATTCAATATAGTCGATGGCCGTATGGTCAAACCCGTTGATATGGTCGGTCATTTTATCCCGGATGGCAATGACATCCGTTGCGCCGCCGGCAATTTGCGTTTTGGCGATGTCGATGGCCTGGGACAGGCAGAGTGCTGATTTCCGCTGTTCCGGTGTCAGGTAGGCGTTTCTGGAACTCATGGCCAGGCCGTCCGGCTCCCGGACAATGTCCCCCCCCACGATGCGGATGTTGAAATCCAGATCTTCTGTCAGTTGGCGGATCACCCGGAGTTGCTGAAAGTCTTTTTTTCCGAAAACGGCCACATCGGGCATGACGATGTTGAACAACTTGGTGACCACCGTGGCCACCCCGCCGAAATGAACCGGCCTGGATTTGCCGCAAAGGTGGTGGGGCAGGTGGTCCAGGGCCACCCGGGTCTGGTAGTTTTCTCCGTACATCTCGGTGTTGTCCGGCAGGAATACGGCCGTGGTGCCGGCGGCCTCTGCAAGTGCAAGATCGTTGTCAATATCACGGGGGTAGGCGTCCAGGTCTTCGTTGGGGCCGAACTGGGTGGGGTTGACGAAGATGCTCAGCACCAGTTCGTCGCACAGGGGTTTGCCCTTTTCCAGAAGGGAGACATGCCCGGCATGGAGATACCCCATGGTGGGCACAAAGCAGATGGTTTTTCCTTGCCTTTTTCTGGCGGCGGACCAGGCCTGCATCTTAGCTTTTGTCTTTAAAATTTCCACTATTTTTCCAACTCCTCTTTTACCGCAATTCCCATATCCATAACGGTATACGGCTTTTTGACAAAGCCGCCCGCACCCAATGCTTGGGTTTTTAATACATCTTCTGATTCTGAATGTCCACTGGCAATAATGGCCTTCTGTCCCGGATAGACCTCTTTAATCAGGCGGTAGGTTTCAAGGCCGGAAATATCAGGTGCCATCACCATGTCCAGGACAAGCAGGTCGGCCGGGGTCTGCCGGACAAATTCCAGGGCATCGGTGCCGCTGCCCACAGTGAATACGGTGTATCCCAGCGTCCGCAGGATGGTGGCGGCGATTTTCCTCTGGGTGGGCAGATCATCCACCACCAGGAGGACTTCGCCGTTTCCCCTGATCTCGTCCAGGGAGGGGGGGACTTCTGCCAGGGGCAGCTCTTCCCGGACCGCAGGAAAGAAAAGCTCGAACCGGGTGCCGCCGGGGCCGGATTCCACAAATATCTTCCCCTTGTGGTCCTGGACCGCGTTGAGAACCACGGTCAGCCCTAAGCCGGTGCCGCTTTTTCCCATCTCTTTCTGGGTGTAGAAAGGATCGAAGATTTTGTCCAGGCAGTCCTCCGGAATACCGTCTCCGTTGTCGGTGACCGACAGGAGCACATATTCACCGGAAGACAGGTCCCTGGGGCATTGGGCGGCTTCCGGGGTATTGTCCACATAGTGATTCCCCGTGGCCAGAACCACCCGGCCGTTTTCTTTATCTGCAGTTTCTTCCACGGCGTTGAGCATGAGATTCATCACCGCTTTTTCAATGTGAAGATAGGACCCGCTGATGTTCAGAAGTTCGGGTTCGGTGTCCACCTCAATCTTTACCTGGGCGTATGTCTGGCGGATTTTCTCGAATTCTGCCGCCGCCATGTACCGCTGCACCACGGTATTGATGTTGATGATCTGCTTGTCTGCCCGGGCACCCCTGGAGATGGTCAAAAGATCGCTGACAACGGATGAAGCCTTTCTTCCCGAGGCCTGGATAATGGATAGCCCCTGCCGGACCTTGGGATCCAGGGTGTCGTCCATCAGCAGTACTTCGGGGTAGGTGGCGATGCCGGACAGGATATTGTTCAGGTCGTGGGCCACACTGCCGGCCAAAAGCCCCAGGTTTTTCAATTTCTCAGACCGGTCCAGCTTTTCTTTCAGCTTTTTTTCCTGTATCTCACGCCGCCTTTTTTCCGACAGGTCCCTGATAATTCCCTGGTGGGCATCCTGGTCCGGCACCGGGGAACCTGAAATTTCCACAGGCAGGACGGTGCCGTCCGTTCTGAGCAGTCCGGACTCAATGGAAAAAGGACTGTTTTGGCGCAGCAGGGTTTCAACTTCAGCACCTTTGTCTTCGGGCAAAAGTTCAATGAAGCGTTTATGGCGAAGTGCCCGAGGAGTCCTGCCGGTTATCTCTTGGACACTGCCGTAGAGGCTTGAGATTTGCAGTCTGCTATCGAGGGTCCAGAAAATATCCCGGGTCTGATGGATCAGGTGGCCGATGTTGCCGGCAGAGGTTTTGATCTGCCGCAAAAAGATAAAAAGAACAATAAGAAAAAGGGCATTGAGTCCTGCCATGGTATAAAAGAGGTGGTGGGCCCAGGCACCGGGTATTATCAGGTGGAGAATGCCGCCCGACAGAATCAGTCCGGCCCACACCCATGCCAGGATCACCATTCTGTCGTAAAACCGTTTCTGCCTGGCAGAGATCATTGAGGTGTCTTCCGGACGGATTTTGGGGGGGACGGGATCTGCCATGACTTATCAAGTTGACTTATACAGGGTTACAGGTTATGTGGATTGTACCTGAAACCAATGAAAATGCAATGAAATTAAGGATCCCCCATGAATTCCTACACCCCCACCCGGGAAGATGCCCTTGAACTTTTAAAAAAATATAACACAAAAGAGGGCCTGATCCGCCATGCCCTGTCCGTTGAATCCGTCATGGGCCATTTTGCCCGGCTGTTCGGGGAGGATGAGGAAACCTGGCGTATCATCGGCCTGGTCCATGACCTGGATTATGAGATGTATCCGGATGAGCACTGCAAAAAATGCGTGGCGCTGTTTGAAGCGCACAACTGGCCGGACGCCTATATCCGGGCCGTGGTCAGCCACGGCTGGGGTATCTGTTCGGATGTAAAACCTGAAAGCCTTATGGAGAAAACCCTTTACGCCGTGGATGAACTCACCGGTCTGGTGGCTTCTGCTGCCCTGGTCCGTCCCTCCAAAAGTATTCTGGACATCAAGGCCAAGTCGGTGAAGAAGAAGTTCAAGGACAAGCGCTTTGCCGCGGCGGTGGACCGTGATGTGATCACCCGGGGCGCAGCGTTTCTGGATATGGACCTGACCCAGTTGATCACGGAGACCATCATGGGTATGCAGCCTGTGGCCCAAGAGATCGGCCTCAAGGGCAACCTTTAGATTCAACGAACTGTCTCTTCCCCCACCCGGCTGTCAGGGCTCTGACAGCCGGCCGTCAGTTTTCCTTGCAATTATTTCCATATATCTTGGGTTTTAAATAACCCTGAAAATGCCAATTGCCTGATATTATAGCTTGTAATGCGATTTTGTGGCATCTGGCACATCAATTGCTTCTATCTCTTTCCAACGGAAATTTTACCGTGTACCCATTGAAAGAGGAAGGTCCATGAAACAGACGATCAGCAAAATCAGTGACAGCATGTCGGCATTTTTCAGCCTGGTATTCAGCTCTACGGTTCAAAAGGCGGCTGCCCAGTCAAAGCTGACACATCACATCGTTGCCCTGAACAAGAAATCTTCTTCCACGGAGATCATCAATGAAGTGTCGGACTGCCTGAAAGATATCCTGGGCTACCGGCTCTTTGCATTTGTGGTCCGCAAGGAAGCGGGTGTTGATGTCTGGCTGGACCCCCGGATGTATAAATCATCCATTGAAGCCATTATATTAAAGGACTTTAACATCCGGAGTGCTGCGGATCTGAACTATCTTAACCACAACTTCGACCCGGGTGAACATCAGGAAAAATTCAGCCTGGAGACTCTGGTTCACTATGATCTCAAGGAAGATAACTGCTACGCCCGCCTTTACATGATGCCTGAAAAGGGAATCACAAAGTTCCACGACCAGGTGGTACGCCTCATCCTCCAGGGATGTGCGGCCGCCCTGTCCAAACAGATTAAAATCGAGAACCTGAAAGACGCGGCCGTTATTGATCCCCTGACCGGCTGTTACAACCGCCGGGAGTTCGAATCCCAGCTCCAGCGGCATGTGGCATCCGCCTCACGGCACGGGCACAACCTGTCTGCATTCATGTTTGATCTGGACCATTTCAAAAACGTGAACGATACCTACGGACATCTGGGCGGTGACCAGGTCTTAAGGGAAGTGGCACGGCTGATCAAAGACAACATGCGGCGGGGGGATGTCCTGGCCAGATACGGTGGTGAGGAGTTCTTTGCCATTCTGCCGGAAACCGACAAGGTCAAGGCCATGGAGCTGGCAGACCGCCTCAGGGCCAAGATTGCTTCCCTGAGAATCCCCTGGAACGACGGAAATATCCGGGTTACGGCCAGCTTCGGTGTGGCGGAACTGACCCCCAATGCCGATATTTCCCGTCTGATCGAGGATGCGGACACCATGCTCTACAAGGCCAAGATCAACGGCAGGAATACGGTAATGCCGGGGCTGATCAAAGTCTGTAAGGACGACGCTTTCACCAGCCTGAGGGAACAGCGGGACTACTCTACCTCCCACTGATCAAAAAAAGCGAAGGATTCAAAAGACGAACCGGGCGGGCCGCTCGACATGCTTTGGCCTGCCCGGCAAAATTTTCCCATCAAGCAAACAGGTTCGCCTCGCCGTTTATGCCGGTTTCTTTAACACGACATCCGGTCGGCCGGACAGGCTGCCTTTTATAATTCTGCCCACAAAAACCGGATCTCCGGACGCGGTTTTGGGTATCTGATCCTTGATTTCCAGGGTGACGGTATTACAGGATGTGCCGGCTTTCATCGCCAGTTCCCGTATCATCCGGGTGAGTTCGGCCCTGGCGATTTCATCGGCGTCATCGAATTTTTTGATTCGCAGGTTGCCCCGGATACCTTCGATGATGAATCCCCCTTCACCGGGGATGATGCGCAGTTGTTTTTTTACCATCACCCGGGAAGTGATGGCGCCGATGGCATTGGCCACATCCGCATCTTCGGGCAGCACGGCCTCGGCCCCCAGGGGTTTTACCGCTTCGGACAGGAAATACCGGATGGGGGCGCCGATACCGATGACCGGCCGTTTCAGGTCGATGCGCACCCGGTAGCCATCGGAACCGCCTGCCATGAGGTTGTCAATCAGGGTGCGGCATACCGGGCAGGTATTTAAGGATTCGGGGTCGGTTTCGTCATCCAACTGCCGTTTGAGCAGTTCCATGGTGAGCATCCGGGTGGCCTTTTGCAGGAGTTCGGTGACCATTTCGGTGGGCTGTCTTCCGGACAGATAGGCCAGCAGGGCGGCATAGCCCCGGGCAAAGTCCGTATCCCATTTTTCAAAATCGCCCTGGATATGGAGAAGATCCGTAGGGGTCAGGCCGCAGCGCTGGATCATGAAGTTTTCCTCCAGCCGGGCCAGGGGCAGGCTGTGCTCGGAAAGCACGTCGGCATGGACGGCCAGCTCGTCAATGGACATGGGCCTTTCCTTGAGCAGTCCGATGATCTGTTCCTCCAGGGGCGTCAGGACCAGTTCCTTTTTTGCCCCGGTATGAACCAGGATCTGCATCTTTTTCGTGGAAGTCGAGTAGCGGTTGAGGTTGTGGTTCATGTATTCGATGGTCCGGGCCGCTGACGGGTGCTGGGCCCCCAGCCAGGACACGGGGGCCACCCGGCGGGGGCCGATGAGAAATTCCCCCTTCTCGAAGAGGATCTGGCTGTCGCCCCCTAAGCCTTCTGTCCGGATATCCAGGGCCTTGACATGGGTCCTGTGGCCACCGACCTTGGAGCCGCTTTCGTTCAGGCTTACCTGGTTGTCCAGAAGCCCGGCCGTATCCGTGGTGGTCCCGCCCATATCCACCACCAGGGCGTTTTCGATGCCGGTAAGGTGGCGGGCCCCGGCCACACTGGCAGAGGGGCCGGAGAGGATGGTTTCCACGGGCCGTTCCTTGGCCATTTCCGCCCCCATGAGGGTGCCGTCTCCCTTGACCACAACGACGGGTGCCTCAATGGTCAGGCCAGCCATGACTTTTTCCAGGTCCAGAAGGAGGCTGGCCAGCCTTGGGATGATCCGGGCGTTGAGCATGGCGGTGACGGCCCGGGTCTGGAAGTTCAGGCTGTCGGACAACTCATGGCCGCAGCTCACGAACATCCCGGTTTCCTTCCGGATGATCTCCTTTACGGCCAGTTCATGGGCCGGGTTGACCGCCCCGGCATATCCGGACACCGCAAAGGCGGTGACATGATGGTTTTTAATCATTTTCCGGACGGTGTTGACCACTTCTTCCTCATCCGGTGCCACCCGTTCTTTTCCCGAAATATCCAGTTCCCCCCGGATTACGGCCTTGGGTTCGTAGGCAATGTTTTCACTCAGGCCAAGCGGCGGCATCAGGATCATGCCCACGGTCTGCCCCTCGTTTTCCACAATGGCGTTGGTGGCCAGGGTGGTGGACAGCGCCACCAGTTCAACCTGCTTGAGCAGTTCCTGGTCGAGTTTCTTCAGGGCCTTTCCGATACCGATGGTAAAGTCCCACTTGGTGGTCAGGGATTTGGCCTTGCAGAAGGTAGTGTTGTCCTCAAGGCTGTAGATGACGGCATCGGTGTAGGTGCCGCCGGCGTCGATCCCCAGTCCGATTTTGATATAGCTGCTGTCTTCGGCGGTATCCCCCTGGATCACCACCAGGTTTTCGGTGGTCCCCTTATTCTCCCGGTCTCCCCACAGGGGATTGGCGGACAGGGTGGCATGGATGGCGTCAAAGGCGATGACATGTTTCGGGGGCACCACAAGGACTTCATCCGTTGAGGCGGTGACGGTCATCATCCGGGCGATCAGGTCAAGACTGCCCTTGATCTTGGCATATTCCCATCCGTAGGTCTTAGCCATTTCCCTGGCATGGGCCTCATATTTCGGGGACTGCTTTGACCCGGTTTCGATAAAGGCGGCCCGCTGGTAGTTTTTCTGCCAGGAGTTCAGAAAGGCAAATGTGGTGTCTGCGGTTTCTTTGCCATGGCTTTTGACAAGATCGTCGAATTGGATTTTTTCAGAGCCGAACCAGGCCCGCTGCTGCCGATGGGACATGGGCTCGGCATTTTCCTCGCACCAGCCGGCGGACAGATAATAGGTGCCCGGAAATTTTTTGAACTGCTGCTTATACTCCCGGTCTCCCCCTAAAAAGAGGGCGATGCAGTCATGTACCTTTGGAATGACCAGGGGGATGCCCCTGGACCGCACACCGATGGTTCCCTTGCCGCAGACACCGTAACCGATGATGATTCGCTCCCCGTCTCCCCGGTCTGAAATTTCATCAATGGCTTTCTGTAGTTTTTCTTTCAACCGTTTGGGGTTATTGTGAAGCCCCGCTTCCAGGAATTTGTACTCAAGATCCATCCCGGCCTCCCGGGCATGGGTTTTCATATCAACGGCAAGGACCGCACAGGCAATAACGTATGTTTTCTTTTCCACCGGATGCTCCCGAACTATCTAATATGTTAATTTTTTCTTATGATACACCTGTTGCTTTATCTGTCAATAAAAAGCCAGGGATGGAAACGGTTTGCTTCTTTACATCGCTAGAAAATGTTGATAGGTGGTGCCAGGCGCAGGATCTTTTTCATATAGTTAAGGATATTACCATGTCAAACAAGTGGAGTCTCAAAGGCAAAACCGCCCTTGTCACCGGCGGAACCAAAGGCATCGGCCTCTCCGTGGCCAAAGAATTTTTGGAACTGGGAGCCGCTGTTTTTATTGTGGCCAGAAACCAGGCGTTAATCCGGGAAAAGGTGGATGCCTGGAAAAAGGAAGGATATGAGGCAGACGGCCTTGCAGCGGACGTGGCGGATAAAGACAGCCGCAACAGGCTCTTTGAAGCCCTCGGCAAAAAGTGGGACCGGCTCGACATCCTGGTGAACAACGTCGGCACCAATATCAGGAAAAAGGCGGTGGAATATACGGACGAAGAATACCATGCCGTTATGGGGACCAATCTCCACTCCGCCTTCGGCATGTGCCGGCAGGCTTTTCCCCTGCTGAGCCGGTCCGGAAGCGGTGCGGTGGTGAATATGCTGTCCGTGGCCGGCCTGACCCATCTGCGGACGGGCACGCCCTACGGCATGACCAAGGCGGCCGGCCTCCAGCTCACCCGAAACCTGGCCGTGGAATGGGCCGGCGACAATATCCGGGTGAATGCCGTGGCCCCCTGGTACACCCGGACCCCCCTGGCCGAGCAGGTCCTCAAAGATAAGGCCTATACCGCTGAGATCCTGGCCAGAACACCCATGGGCAGGATCGCAGAGCCCGGGGAAGTGGCCTCCGTGGTGGCTTTTCTGTGTATGGATAGTGCCTCTTACGTGACCGGGCAGTGTGTTGCCGTGGACGGGGGATTTACCATCAACGGGTTTTAAGGGATAAGGATACGAAAATGCGCCCCGAACTGGAGATATATTCAGACTTTAACTGCACCTGGTGTTATTTTGACAAACCTGTGATAGCTGACCTTGTAAAGCAATATGAGATAGAAATACGCTGGCGGGCCTTTCCCCTGCACCCGGATATTCCGGAGGGAGGGATGCCCATCATTGAACTCTTCGGGTATAATGAGCCTTTGATGGCCGAGAAGATGGGGGTGCTGGAGGGCAAAGCCGCAGCGTTGGGGCTGCCCCTGGCCAAACGGACCATGATTTCCGACAGCAGGCCTGCCCAGGAACTTGGGAAATGGGCCGAAACCTTAGGGCATTGTGATGCCTTCCGGGAGGCGGTATATACGGCTTATTTCGGCAAGGGGCTGGATATTGCCGATCTCACTGTGCTGGCTGACATTGCTCAGGAGGCCGGGCTCCCCGGAGATGACGCCGTTAAAGTCATTGACGCACAGACATTCGGCGAGGAGGTGGAGGCAGACTGGGAAAAGTCCGAAAAATTGGCGGTCATGGTAGCCCCGACCTACATCATGAACGGGCAACGGCTGGCCGGATCACAGTCCTTTGAGGCTTTGGAGCAGATGATGATCAGGAACGGTGCCCCTCGCCGTTAGGATTTTTTTCCTTGATTTTATCCGTTGTTTTTCTGATAGTTGAAAGAACGCTAACCAGATGTGGCCGAAACATCCATTGGCCGGAAAGGCAGCAGCCCATGGGAAAAACCACCCCCCTTATCACTTATCTGGAAGAAACCACCCAAGACACCCCGCCCCCGCCCAAGACGGCAAAGGGATTTTCTGCGCAGAACTTCCGGGAAGGGGATGCCATTTTCACGGAAGGAGACGTAGGGGAAGACGCTTTTCTTTTGAAGGCCGGCTGTGTGGAAATTTCGGTGATGGACAACGGGGAGAAGCTGGTACTGACCCAGTTGGGCGAGCAGGCCATTTTCGGGGAGATGGCTCTGATACTGAAAGGCCACAGGCGGACGGCAACGGCAACAGCCGTCAAAGACAGCCAGGTGATCCGGATTCCAAAGAAAATTTTTGCCAAGCATATGAAGGCGGCACCGCCGGTGATTTCAAAATGTCTGATTGCCATTGCATCACGGCTGGATGAACTCACCGCCAAGGCATCCCTGGCCACACCGGACATCTTTGAATCCGCCGCCCGGGTATTCCACCTGATGCAGGTTCACCAGCAGAACAATCTTCTTTACGATGAATGTATCGATACTCTGGTGAAACTGACGGCCAGGGGCCGGGAAGAGATTCAGGAGACCATCGAGATCATGACGGCCATGAACCTGGTGAAGATCACCCATTCCAAACGGGACCACAAGCGGATCTTTCTCATCGGCCGGAGTAGGTTTCTGGAAAAGGCCATGAAAATCAAGGATGTCCTCCACCAATACAAGGACCCGGGCCTGAAAGTCAGCCTGCCCTCGAATCAGGGTACATACTGATGTTTAAGGCCGGACTGCCGGCAGCCATCCCATGACCCTCGGCATTGCAAAAAAATTATCCGTCTTCTTTTTCCTTTTTATTCTGATTTTCTTCAGCACGGTGGCAGATCTGTTTATAAAGGTGCGGGACATGTCCAGGACCTCAGACAGGATTGTCAGTGTGAATACGGAGATCGGGGCATTGTCTAAAAATCTCAAGGACAGCCTGATCGATATGGATGCCAATTTTAAAAAATTCAGGCTGCTGAAAAAAGAGACCTATTTTGACTACTTTGAGACCGCGAGAACTGCCTATAATAAGGATTTGAACCGTATCATCCATCTGAGCCGCAGCGGCGGCAGCAGCGCAAATGCCGAAGGGGAAGCCGCCGCCTGGCTGAAGATCCGGGATGATTATAAAGATCTTGCCGGGTTTAAGGCCGGAGAACCCACAGCCATCCCGGACGGTGCCTGGGCCAGCGATGAACGGCTTGCACTGTGGATGGATGCCCTGAAAGAGGCGGGCCGGACCAATCGGGAAGCGGTGGAGGCCGCCCTGATCCGGATGAATGCCCAGAGCCGGCAGGTCATGCGGAACGGGATCATCGGGTTCGGTATTTCCATCCTGGTGGGGGCCCTGGGCGTCATTTTTATTTCCAGGTCCGTGCTCTCCCCCCTGCACCGTCTTAAAAAGGGGCTGAACCAGGTGTCCAACGACAATTACGCCCATGTGCTGCCGGTGACCTCCGGGGATGAGTTCGGAGAACTGGCAGCGGCCTTTAACCGGATGAACCGCCAGCTTAAGGCCGATGAAGGACTGCGGTCCGATTTCATCGCTACCCTGAGCCACGAGATCCGCACCCCTTTGTCGTCCATCCGGGAGTCCGTCAACATGATTGGCGAAGAGGTGCTGGGGCCGGTGAATGACAGGCAGAAGAAGTTTTTGAAGATTGCCGGGGATGAGACCCTTCGGATCACTTACCTGCTCAACCACCTGCTGGACACCTCCGTTCTTGCGGCCGGGGCGGAGAAGGCCGACCCCGTTCCCCTGGATCCGGAACAATTGGTAAAGGATACGGTGCAGGGCCTTGCGGCACCGGCTGCCGCAAAGCAAATTGAGATCCACAGGCATCCGGCCCGTGGGCTTCCCCGGGTCATGGGAGAGGCAAAGGAGATCCGCCAGGTGTTGGTTAACCTCATCGGAAATGCCCTGAAGTTTTCTCCGGAGAACAGCCGGGTGGATATCCGAATGAGCGATGAAAAGGATCGGGTGAGATTCAGTATCTCAGATCGGGGCCCGGGAATCCCCGAGGAGAAACAGGCGCTTATTTTTAAAAAATATTACCGGGATGAAAGCGTGCGAAAGCATTTGGACGGGGTGGGCCTGGGACTAAGCATAGCCAGGCAGATCGTCCGTGCCCACGGCGGAGAAATCAACCTGAAAAACAACAAAGATGGCGGCTGCACCTTTTTCTTTACCCTGCCGGTGGAAAAATGACGGTGCGGCTGCCAAAGCGAGATATAATGCGAACACCCTGTGATTTCCTGAAACTTGCACTGACGGCTGTGATGATGGCCGTCCTGGGGGCGATGCTTTCCGGCTGCGCCCTTCGTGATTTTATTTCGTTGGAGCCGGCTGCCGTCACCTCGGACAGAGCGGCTTTTGAATCGGCGCAGGCGGCATTTTTAGCCGGCAACTTATCATCGGCCAGAAAAACCTTCGGCCGGCTTTCTGCCGCGGCATCCCTGCCGGAAATCCGCCGGTCCGCCCGGTACGGACTGGCCTGTGCGGACATGGTCCAGGCTGAGGATACCGAAGGTTTCCAGACCGCCGTGGAATCTTTTTTGCAAGTAATCAGTGATTCGGTCAATGATCTGGGTACCGGCCTCGGGGGCGATTCCGAAGCCTCAAAACGCAGCCAAAAAAGCTTTCCCAAAGCGGATCCGGTCCTTCTGGCCAGGGGACTGAGCCGGGGGATGGCGTTAACCTGTCAGGCGCGGAAGGCCGACCGGAAAAAACTGTCCGCAGGGCAGGCAAAGGAAAAAAAATGGAAAAAGGAAAGGGCGAAGATGCAGCATTTGATAGACACCCTCCAGCATCAGATTACCGTGCTTGAACGCATTGACCAGGAACGCCAGGAAAAGAGGCGGGTTCAATGACAAGGGTGCCCAGAATACTTATCGTAGATGACGATCCCAGCATTCTTGAGGTGTTATACGCCAGGCTGACCGCATCGGATTTTTTAGTGGAAAAGGCCGGGGATGCGGAGGCGGCTGCCCGTATTCTGAAGGAGAAACCCGTGGATCTGCTGGTTTCTGATATGAAGATGCCCAAAAAAAGCGGGATGGAACTCTTTGCCGAGATCCGGCAGCACCTGCCCGATCTGCCGGTGATTTTCCTGACGGCCTACGGCACCATTCCCGATGCTGTGGATGCCATCAGGCACGGGGCCGTGGACTATATTTCCAAGCCTTTTGACGGCAGGGAGCTGATCCGGAAGATCAACGCCGTCCTGGCCGCCCGGAAAATCGATGATGAGAGCGAGCCTCTGGGTGACGGGTCGTATTACTGGGGAAACAGCCCCGGCATGCGGCACCTTAAGGATATGGTGGCCAAAGTGGCGGCCACCCCGGTGAATGTCCTGATTCTGGGGGAAAGCGGTGTGGGCAAGGAGCGGATTGCCGGCCTGATCCACAAAAAAAGCCTGAGAGCGGATCACCCTTACGTGGTGGTGGACTGCGGCTCCACCCCGGCAGGTATCCTCGAAAGTGAGTTGTTCGGCCATATCAAGGGGGCCTTCACCCACGCGGTCAAGGACAAGCAGGGGCTCATCCAGGCGGCCCATACCGGCACCCTGTTCCTGGACGAGATCGGGAATATCTCCCACGACATGCAGTGCCGGCTGCTGCGGTTTCTGGAGGATGGTAAGATCCGCCAGGTGGGGGCGGTGAAGGCGCAGGCGGCGGACTGCCGGGTCCTGGCTGCGACCAATGCCGATCTCCCCGCTGCCATTGAGGCCGGCACCTTCCGCCAGGACCTGTACTACCGGATCAAGGGCATCACCCTGACCATTCCCCCCTTAAGGGAGCGGCTGGCGGATATCCCGGCCCTGTCGGCCCTGTTTCTGGACAGGTACGCCGGAGATCAGGGCCTTGAACGGCCGAGGATCTCCGCGGCCGCCATGAAGGTGTTGACAGACCATGCCTGGCCGGGGAACATCCGGGAGCTGAAAAATGTGATCGAGGCCGGCGCGGTCCTCTGCCGGGACAACACCATCCAGCCCTGGGATCTTCAAATCGAAACGCTCCGGGAAAATGCCGCCATGGTGTCGGATCTGCCGGATACCGCTTCGGGTGAGGGCGATGATGCCTTTTCCCTGGAAGCCAGCGAGCGGGATACCATTGTCCGCGCCCTTAGAAAGTCCCGGGGAGTGCAAAAGGCTGCGGCAGATCTCTTGAACATCAGCAAGCGGGCCATGCACTACAAGGTAAAGAAATACGATATTGACCCCAAGGCATATAAAAACGGTATTTAGAGAAGGAGTGCGCCGATAAAAAAGCGGAAAGGCCCTGGATGGGCCTTTCCGCTTTTTACCCTCAGGGTATCTGCGGCGACCAAATATCCGTCTTAGTTTGCCACGGTGACTTCTTTTACGAAGATACGGGCGCCTGCCTCATTTTTCTCCAGGTCACCGCTGATGCTCACCAGCTTGCCGATCATCTTGTCCAGGGTTTCCTTATCCATTCCTTCAACGTTTCCGAACCCGGATAGCTGATAGGTTTCTTTTCCGTCAAAGAGGGCCAGTCCCTCTTCGGTTTTTTCCATCACCCCCCTGACTTTGATGGGGCCGGGGGCCACTTCGGCCGCAGCCGGGGTTTCCATGACTTTGGCCGAGGCTTTGTCCGTCGTTTTCTGTTTCTGGTCTCCGCTGGCAAGGGCCAGTGCTGTCATTCCTAAAACTGCGATAATGATTCCGGTGGTAATAATGTGTTTCATTGGTTTATCTCCTTAATTTTTTGGTGTACAACGGGTCGCCAAATTACCTGTCCTGATGATAGCAACGCCTGTGCCAGAGTGGTAATCGTTTGTTTTTAAAGGGTGTTTTGGTTTTATCAGGTTCGAAATTCTTAAGCGCAAGTTACGAAAACATCCCCCCAAGGGTTACTTTTTTTGCATCCCCGTCTGTTTTCCGGCTTCGTTCCGGTAAGGTGCAAATTTCGTAACCCGGGGTGCTGTTTTCGTAACCCTGAATGAGGAGATGACCGTGCCTTTTTTGTGAATTATATTGAAATTCAGCCGGTTAGTTTTCTGGCACACAAGTTGCCAATGTAGGGGATGAAATTACAGTTAAAAATTTGCGTATATCAGACGGAAGAAAGGAGAAACTTATATTTTGGAACTTAAGGAGAAGACGGCAGCCTATACCAGCGCGGAGTTCCGTCTGGATAGTCCGGGTATATTCTTTCAGTTTAAACTGCGGACCATGGCGGAAGAGCCCATGTTCGCCCTGGTAAATAAGGAATCAAAGGCCATGGGGTCCCTCACCCCCGGGGACCTGATTCCCATGATCTACCATTTCGGGGATAAAACCATACCGGCTGAACAGCGGATCACCCGGATCAAATCGGTCCGAGACGGCAGCCGTATCGGCTATGAGGATTACTATATCGTTGCCCTGGAAATAAACGAAAATCTCTATGAAAGACCCATCAAGGAGGCGCAATGAAATTTACAATTAAGCTAATGCCCCTGATCATCCTGGCAGGCCTTGTAACGCTTGCGGCCTGCGGCAAACAAAAGATCCCGGTAAATGCAGGCGGCCCTGCACAGCAGGAGGCCGGCGCCGCAGACGGAACCAAAGCCCCGGCGGATGAGACCCTGGCAGACGATGGCAGCAGAATTCAAGCTTCGGAAATCCAAGAACACCTGGCCCTAAAAAAAGCCGCTGAAAAGCAAGCGGAAATGAAAAGGCGGGAAGCGGCAAAACAGGCATTCACCGGGCACCACATCCTCTTTTCCTTTGACAGCGCCCACCTGGATGACACCGCCAAAAAACTGGTTCGGGAAAAAGCGGCCTGGCTGGCACAAAACCCTGCCGTCTCCGTGATGGTGGAAGGCCATTGCGACCAGAGGGGCACCACGGTTTACAACCTGGCCCTCGGGGAGCGCCGGGCCCTGGCGGTAAAAAACTATCTGGAAGCCCTCGGCATCGAGCGAAACCGGGTGTCCTGGGTCAGCTTCGGTGAGGAACGCCCCTTACACAACGGAGGCGATGAGGCCGCCCACAGCCTGAACCGCCGGGCACAGTTCCGCATCCAGCCCCCCGGGGATGCCATGCAGACCGCCTGGAACTAATTTGGACCGGAGATTTTACGGCCCATCATTTTACCCTCTCCCATAGCTTACCATCCGTGCATACCAAACCGGTGAACTCCCCGGTTTAAACGGCACAACCCGGCAGGGAAACCAAACGGCATTGCCCTCGCGCCGCTCCCTGCCGGGTTCCTTTATCACAGCCGCCTAATCGCGACCCTTCTTAGCCAGCTTGCCCACATAAGACTCCAGCTTCAATCCGCTGATGGCAAACTTCACAAAATTCACAATACTTTTGGGGGAATAAAGCGCCCGGGTCAGATCAGAAAAAATCTGATACTTCTTCGGGGTGTAGGGGAACCAGTTGGCCTCCATCTTCTTTGAATCCTTATCCACGAGGATCGCCTTGATATTGGTAAAGGCATAAAACCCGAATTCGCCTTTATACCTGCCGAAGCCGCTCTTCTGAACGCCGCCGAAGGGCAGGGCATGGTTGCCCTCGGTGAGCATGACATTGTTGATGGAGACGTTACCCGTATAAATGGCCCGGGCGACCCTGTCGGCCCGTTTCAGATCCTTGGACCAAACCGAGGCGGACAAGCCGTACTCCGGATCATTGGCGAGATTAATGGCCTGGGATTCACTGGAGAAGGGATAGATGGGCAAAAGCGGCCCGAAGTTCTCCTCCTGGTCGATAAGCATATCCGGGGTGACGCCTTCCACGATCATGGGGGGAACAAGGTCGCTGTCGCCATCCCAGTCTGCGCCGGTCAGGAAGACCGCACCTTTTTCCTTGGCATCGGCCACCTGGGCGGCGATTGCCTCTACCTGGCCCCGGGTGCACATGGGGCCGATGTCGGCGCTGCCGTCGTTGTCCCGTTTCTGGACAAGTTTTTGGGTTTCCCGGATCAGGGTCTCCTTAAAGGATTCATAGATATTTTCATGGACAAAGAGGCGTTCCACCGAGGTGCAGGACTGGCCGGTGGTGGTAAAGGCCCCCCAGACGGCGCCGGCCACGGCCCGGTCAATATTGACGTCGTCGAACACCACCATGGGGTCTTTGCCCCCCAGCTCCAGTTCCACCGGGATCAGGTGCTCGGCCGCCTTTTTCATGATGTGTTTTCCCACGGACTGGCTGCCGATGAGGAAGATTTTGTCCGGCTTGCCGTCCACCAGGGCATCCCCGACTTTGCTGCCGCTGCCGTAGACTACCTGGACCCAGCCCGGCTTAAAGCTGGCCTTGGCCAAAAGTTCCTCCACCAGGCCCGTGAGGGGGGTGGCGGAAGAGGGTTTGAAAACCACGGCGTTGCCGGCGATAAAGGCCTGGGTGATGGGAACGATGGCCTGGTAAAAGGGGTAGTTCCAGGGAGAGATGAGCAGCGCTGTGCCCAGGGGCTCGAAAAAGACCTTGGAGGATTTGCCCATCAGGGCCAGGGGGGTGGGGACCTTCCGGTCTCCCAGATGCTTGACCGCGTTTTTCTCCAGGTAATCCAGGAAGTCCAGGGTGCCGAAGATTTCAGCGGTGATGGCATCGAACCTGGATTTGCCGGTATCTGCCTGGAGGCGGTCCAGGATATACTCCTGGTTTTCCAGGATCACGGCCTTGAGGGCGGTGATGAATTCCACCCGCTTTTTAACGGGCCAGTCCCGGATCTCGGACTGTGCGGCCCGGGCCTTTTCATAGACGGCGGTGATATCTTCGCTGGACGGATCTTCCAGGTTTACGGACATGGCCTTTTCCGGCAGTTCATCCTCCCGGAGCACCAGCTTGGGGTGCCAGTCAATGGCGTCGTGAACCTTTTTGCCGGTGTAGCCCGGGGCGGTGAGGTTGGCATAATAGGGGGAAAATACCGCCCCCTTGATCCCGATTTCCAGCATGCGAAGGGCAGCGCCCAAAGGCCCGGGGAAACTGCCGCTGCGGTTGCACAGGGCAAAGATCAGGCGGATTTTCCATCGGGGCGTCCAGCGGAAGAGGAAGAGCAGCAGCCGCAGGCCTCCGAGGTCATCCGGGGAAAGGTAGGCCGCCATTTTATCCATGTGGTCGATGCAGCCGGTGTCGGAAAAGGCGGGGGAGGTTTCCGTGCCGGGCAGCATGATGTCCCCGGCTTTGATCAGGCCCCTGAGCTGTGCCTGTGAGAAATATTTTGAAACGGGCAGGGTTGAATATGTCATGGGATATTCCTTATATAATGTTTATATGAAAGAACCACACAACCAATTGAAATCTTTCATAGTTTGTTGTGGATACACTGAATAACATTCATGGGTGGCCCATGGCCGTTATTGGCCGTAATTCGTCTGTTTGAGAATGGCGTCCGCCGCCCGTTTGGACATGGCCATGATGGTCAGGGACGGGTTGATGCCCGGGGCGTTGGGGAATATCGAAGAATCCGCCGCAAAAATATGGGAATGGCCGTGGAGGTGGAAATCCGGGCTGACCACCGAGGTGGCGGGGTCCGTTCCCATGGCGCAGCAGCCCATGAGGTGGAGGCCGATGCCGAAGCGGCCGTGGATGATTTCCCTGGCATTGGTGGACTTGAAAATGTTTTCAATCACCCGGGTGCCCTTGTCCTGACGCCTGCGGTCCTCCTCGTTCTGGACCTTGCGGATCAGGGCCTTTCCTTTCCGGTTCACCTTTATCCGGCCCGGATGGGTATCCCGGGTGCAGACCTCGATGCAGGCGAAGTGAGAGAGTTTTTCCATGGCCTCCTGGTGGGGCAGGCCGAAGTCGGGCACCAGAAGGGCGATGGCTTCAGGGCCGGCATAGACGTTTTCCAGCTTGAAGCCTTCTTTTCTGAACCCCGTGTCGTCGGATTTAAAGGCCTGGAAGGCGCCGGTGTGGGAGTTGATCTTTTCATCGTATACCCCGAAGCTCATGAATTGGGGATGACAGTAAAAGCCTTTGCCGATGTGGGGCAGTTCCTTGCCGAACCCGGAGTTGAGCAGCAGCCGGGCGTTCCCGATGGCACCGCCCCCAAGCACCAGGTGGCGGCCCCTGAAGATTGCTTCGCCGCCGCCTTTTTCCAGGCCCAGGACACGGATGTCGCCTTTATTATCTTCCACCCGGATCACCTCGGTGTCGGAAACCAGGGTCAGGCCGTTTTCCAAAGCGGTTTTGAGAACGGTTTCAGGCGTTGACTGTTTGGAGCCCAGGCGGCAGCCGTTGAGGCATTCAATACAGCAGTTGCCCTCTTCCAGGCGGCAGTTGGACTGGGCACGGCGCAGGGGGGCATTCTGATAGTTCATGTTCTTGAACCCCTGGTCAAAGATTTCGGCGTTCTTGTTTCTGAATTTGGCCGGGATTTCCTGGATCTCAATGGCATCTTCCGCCTTGTCGTACCAGGGGGCCATATCTTCAACGTTGAAAAAGTCCACCCCGGACTGGGAGCGCCAGGAGTTCCAGGCATCCGCATCGAACCTATCCACCAGGGCCTGGTTGACGATGGAGCCGCCTCCCACCACCTTGGGCCTAAGGAAGGCAAGCTTGCAGTCATGTCCAAGTTCCAGGCCGCCGGACCAGTAGAGCTGGGAGTTGCCGTCCAGGCCGTTGGTGGGGTAAGTTTTCCGGGTGTACTTCTTGCCCGCCTCGATCAGCAGGCAGTCGGCGCCGGCCCGGCAGAGTTCATCCGCAATGAACGGGCCTGAGATGCCGGCCCCCACGATGATAAAATCAAAAATCCGGAATGGTTCCACGTCTCCTCCTTAGGGTGTTGGGGTGATAGTATTCGGGTCTGTCTTGATGGTCAGAGAAAGGCCTTGCCCTGCCCCCGGTAAGTCGGGGCGGTACCGATAATATTATTGTCCCGGACCAGGGTGATCTGGTTGAACCGTTCACAGAGTTCCCCGGCCTTGGCATGCTGGAAGAATACCGGATCTCCCAGGGTCAGTTCCGGTGCGTTTTCCGGCAACACCAGATTTTCCGGCAGCACTATGGGGGTCTGAACCTCGCCGGCCCCCTCCATGGGCAGGTAGGACAATCCTTCCGGCATCACAGGCCAGGGCAAGCGGTTGGGGTTCACTTCCCCGGAGCCCACGTAGCCGCCTCCCAGGCAGGTGACCATGCCCGGCTTGGGGATTCGTACCACCTGGAGGCCGAAAAAGGCGGCGGGTTCGAAGTTCACCTCGTGGAAATGGGTGAACAGCCCCGGTGCATAAAAAGCAGACCCGGCAGTCACCTCGGTGACGCAAGGATCTTTGCCCGTGGATTTCAGGCTGCCGCTGCCGCCGCCGTTGACCACCTCAAGGTTCAGGCCCAGCGATTTCAGCCGTTTGATGATATCGGTTCTCCGCCGGGTCAGCTCCCCGACGGACCTGCGCTTGAAGGTTCTTAAAAACAAATTTTTCAGCCCCTGTCCGGGAACGGCGTCGTTCAGCGAGGCGATCTGTGCCTCGTACCCCATGATGCCGGTGATCTTGATGCCGGTCAGTTCCCGGGCCGCTTCGGCCAGCTCAACCACCTGGTCTGGTGTATAAAGGGGGCTTCGGCGGACGCCCAAATGGACCCGCTGCCCAAAGGTGCGGAAGGACATGTCCACATCCAGGCAGACCTTGAGGACGACCCCGGCCCGGTTCCCGGCCCCGGAAATGAGTTTGAGGTGGTCAAGGGAGTCGGCCATCAGGGAGATATTGGCACCGGCCCGGGTTTTTTCGACGAATAAATCAAGATCGCCGGGCTGAACGGAAGGATAGGCCACGATGATATCATCCAGGCCGTTGTCGATAAGGAAAGCGGCTTCTTCCACAGTAAAGGCGAGAACGCCTCTGTATGCAGGGCCGCCGATGTCAAATACCCGTTTTAACAACTCAAGGCAGCGGATGCTCTTGGAGGCCACCCGGATGGTTTTGCCGGTGGCGGCCTGGGTGGACGCCACATAGGCCACGTTCCGGTCGAACCGGTCCAGGTCCACGAAGGCCAGGGGAAACCGGGCGCTTCTGAAAATCTCTTTATAGATACCGTACCTGTTGTGCCAGTCCATGCGTCTCCTCCCTTGGGTTTACCCGGCTGATAAGTTGCCGGCCGTGTCGATGAAAAAGCGGATGATGTTCCGGGTGGTCTCCAGGGTTTTTGTAAGATCCACCGCCTCAGGGTCGGCAAACCACTGGAGTTCGATACCTTCGTGAATGGCCACCACGGTGGCGGCAAGCAACTGCTTTTTTTCCGGCGCAAGGCTGCTGAATCCCGGCATCAGTTCCAGGTGGGTCGTGATCGCCTCCCTGAACCCGTTGAACAGTTCCGCCAGGGTCTGCCTAACCTTCGGGTTCTGGCGCGCCACAACGCAGCACTCCAGAAAAAAACCGGTGTGTGCATCACCGATCATCCCGTTGGAAAAGATGAACTCAAGCCCTGTGTCCGGTGCTGCTGATCCTGCAGCCGCCATCCGGGTCCGGAACTCTTTAAAGCATTGCTCCGCGAACCAGGTCACGGCCTCTTCAATGATCTCTTCTCTGTTGCTGAAATAATGATGGAGGGTGGAGGGCTGAACCCCGGCCCGGGTGGCGATTTTCCGGATGGAGGCGTTGGCCGCCCCCTGTTCCACCACACTATGGTAAAAGGCCTGGATGATCTGGATCCGCCTTTCGTCTGCTTTGCTCTTTCTTCCCATGGTTTCCTTTTTGCTTTAAAAATTGATCGGACGTATGGCCAATTTATTTTTAAAAAGAGGAGATGTCAACCGTTTTTTTAAGTCATTCCGGTACCCCCACCGTTTACACGCATGGCCCATCGGTGGTATGACTTGTACACTGGTGCCGCCGGCGATTTTTTATGACAACCCTTTGAGGAGTACCCATGACAACATCCGGACCCATGTCCTTGAAACAGGTGGAAGCAAAAGCCAAAAAAGCCATGAAGCAGGGCAATGCCACCCTGGCCATAGAACTGTTTACCGCAATCTTAAAGCAGTACCCCGGTCATAAGTTTGCCAGGAAAAATCTGAAAAAACTTCAGAAGGCGAATCCCGGTGCCGCAGACCGCACGAAAAATGACCTGAATGCCCTGATCAAGCTGTATGAAGCAGGGCAGATGGCCGCCGCTGTACTAAAGGGAAAGGAAATGCTGAAGGCCCGGCCGGATCTCAAGGCGGTGCGCAACATCATAGGGGCTGCCCTCATCGGCCAGGGAAAAGCGGAAGAGGCCCTTCTGGTGTTCGATGATATCGTTGCCAAACATCCGGATGATCCCGAAGCCCATAACAACAGGGGGATTGCCCTCAGGGACATGGGAGACTACGAAGCGGCCAGGCTAAGTTATACCCGGGCCATTGAACTCAAAGGGGACTATGCCGAGGCCTACAGCAACCGGGGGGCTGTCTGCCACGATCTTGGGGATCTGGAGGCCGCTGTGGCAGATTACGACAGGGCCATCGCGTTGAAACCCGGCTATGCCAATGCCTACAACAACAGGGGAACGACCCTGTCCCGCCTGAACATGCTGGAAGCGGCACTGGACAGTTTTGAAAAAGCCATCGAGTCAGACCCGTCCCACGCCGAGGCCTATTTCAACCTCGGGTTCGCCTATAAAACCTCGGGGCTGCTGGAAGAGGCGGTGGAAAACTATGAAAAGGCGGTGGATTTAAGACCTGTCTATCCGGAAGCCTGGCACAACTTAGGCGTTGCCCTCCATGATCTGGGGCAGATTGATATTGCCCTTGAAAAATTTGAGAAGGCGGTTGAGTTGAAGCCGGATTATCCGGATGCCTACCTGAACCACGGCCAGGTGCTGGTGGATATGGGGCTTCTCAAGGATGGAATTGCCGTCTATGACAAGGCCTTGGCAAAAGTGACCGCCAAGGCAGATCTTCCCCTGATTTATTACGCCCGGGGTGTTGCCCAGGAAAAGGCAGGCCTCAGGACGTCTGCCGTGGAAAGCTGTAAACAGGCCCTGAAGCTGGCGGCAGGGTTCGGTGAGGCCATCCGGTTTATGACCACGCTGCAGGCAATATCCCCGGACGATACCCTGGTGTCCTTTGCCCAGGGATTGCTGGATGATCCGGCCCTTGGCGATACGGACCGCATGCATCTGAACTTTGCCCTGTCAAGGGTTTATGAAGACGCCGGAGACATCACCCTGAGCCATGATTATCTGGACGCCGGAAACCTGCTCCAAAAGGACGTGATTTCCTATGATATGGATGAGGCATTGGACGGGCTGCGCCTGATTCGTGACGGATTTCGCATGCCGCATCTGTCTTTTGACATTGGCGATTCGCCTTCTTCCCGCCCGGTTTTTATCCTGGGAATGCCCTGCACCGGCATCGGCCTTGTGGATAATATCCTTGCCGCCCATTCCGGTGTGCATGCCGCAGGTCAACTGGAAAGCATGAACAAGTGTATGGGCCTGATGCCCTCAGAACTGCTTGACAGGGATGCTGACTGGTACGACGAGGCGGATTTGGCGGATGAAATTAAAACACTTAGGCAGCGCTATAAATCCAACCTGGACATGTTCAAAACGGATCTGCCGGTGATTACGGACAGCAACCCCATGAATTTCAGGTGGATCGGGTTTATCCTGGCGGCCTTTCCGGATGCTTCGGTGATTCACATGACCCGTGATCCCCTGGCCACCTGCGGCAGTATTTACAAAGAGTACTTTGCCCAGGCCGGCCTCCGTTTTGCCTGTGACCAGGACTGGATTGCGGATTACTACCGGGAATACCAGGCGCTCATGGCCTTCTGGCATACACAGTTTCCAGGAAAGATCCTGGACGTAAGTTTCGAATCCCTCACCGCCGAACCGGATGCTGAAATAGAAAAAGCCTTAGGGTTCTGCGGACTTTCGTGGGAAGATGCCTGCCGTAACGCCTACAGATCCGGTGTTGAAGCGCGTAGGGATCCAGAGGCGTGGCGAAAATTCGACCCTTGGCTCACCCCGCTGAAAACAGCCTTTCCCGGTTAATCCCAGGGTTAACCTCAGGGTTGACTGGATACAAGCTTTCACATATGATGGGTGGCAACTCTTTCATCGCGCATCCGGAAAAAAAGAACCGGCAAATGACACGACGATATGCAGATACATTTTAGGTTATCCGCATGGGAATAAAATAGGTTTCCCGGCGCATGGATTCGCCCTTACTCGAACAGCGTTGAGGCGTTATGAAACATATTGTTGGCGTTGCAGACATGAAAACCAGTAACCTTGCGGGTGATTCCATCGTCACCTACTCTTTGGGGTCCTGCATCGGCCTGGCCATCTATGATCCCATAGCCAGGGCCGGCGGAATTCTTCATTACATGCTGCCCGACTCTTCCATCGACAAGGAAAAAGCCAGGGCCAAACCTTATATGTTTGCGGATACCGGCATTCCGCGGCTTTTCAAAGAATCCTATTCCCTGGGGGCCAAAAAGAACCGGATCAAGGTGTTTGTGGCCGGCGGGGCCGAGATTCTTGACCAGCAGGGGTTTTTCAATATCGGCAAGCGCAATTATATGGCCTTGAAAAAAATGCTGTTTCGGAATAACGTTTTAATAGAGAAACAGGTCGTGGGCGGTAATGTCAACCGGACCGTCCGGTTGGAGATCGCCACGGGTCATATTTACATTAAAACCTCCGGCTCACGCGAAGCGAGGATCCTATGACCGCCATCCAGGTTTTGATACGGGAAATAAAGAACTTAAAGCCGATTCCGGCTGTGGTTCATCCCCTTCTGGCTGCGGTGGAAAATCCGAAATCGAGTATGGAGGATATTGCCGGGATCATCCAATACGACCCGGCCATTACCGCATCGGTTATAAGGACCACCAACTCCGCATTTTTCGGCCTGAAACAGCCGGCAGAATCCATCAAGGATGCGGCCAATCTTCTGGGGACGGACCAGATTGTGGAAATGGTGCTGCTAAAATCCTCCGCCAAAGCCCTGTCCGGCTCCCAGAAGGGATATGATCTCCATGCGGGGGCCATGTGGAAATACGCGGTCTCTTCGGCCGTTATCGCCAAACAGATTGCGACTCAGCTTGCCATTCCCCACAGGAGCACCATATTCACGGCTGCGTTGCTCAAGGATATCGGTAAGACGGTGCTGGATAAGTTCGTGCAGGATGCCTTCGGAAAGATCCAGTCCCTTGTGGCCGAACAGAACGTGAGCTTCATGGAGGCGGAGAAAAAGGTCATCGGTGTGGACCACACCGAACTTGGGGGAATGATCGCAAAGATGTGGAAGTTTTCCCCCAGGATGGTAAAAATTATTCGAAACCACCACCTCAGCGACGATAGCATGATTCAGGACAAGGACACGGCGGTCGTCTACCTGGCGGACTGTATCTGCATGATGATGGGCATGGGAGTGGGGGCGGACGGACTGGCGTACAGGTTTCACGAATACGCCATGGAAGAGCTCGGCATGGAAGCCGATGATATTTCCAGGACGATTGCTGAATTTGCTTATAAAATGCAGGAAGTGGAGGCGCTTTTACAGGTGGTCTGATCCGGTGCCACGATACCGGATACAGGTACTTGACGGAAAGGTGATTAAATGACGTTTTCAATCATGGTTGTAGACGACTCCCTGCCCATGCGGGGGGTGCTTAAAAAAACACTGAGAGCTGCAGGTTACGGGGCATCTGAATTCCTTGAAGCGGAAAACGGCAACCATGCGCTGGAGGTGATGGGCCAGCATCCGGTGGATATCGTTATCACGGACTTTAATATGCCGCGGATGAACGGGCTTGAGTTGATCCGTGCCATGAAAGCGAACGCCTTGCTTCGTAAAATTCCCGTGATTGTGGTCAGCACCGAGGGAAGCCTTGAAAAAGTCACGGAGATCATTGACGAAGGGGCCGCAGGCTATGTAAAAAAACCTTTTTCCCCGGAACAGATAAGGGACCTGCTTATAGAACTATTGGGAGAGCCAAGTGATGAAGACGGAATTGATGACTCAGGTGACGAATTCGATTTTTGAAGTTATGGAAACCATGTTTTTCATGACGCTGGAAAAGCCGAAGTCGCCACCGGCAGAAATTGGTGATGCACAGAAAACATCCGCCATCACATTTTCCGGAGAGTATTCCGGTACCATATTTTTAAGCATTCCCGAGGGGCTCTTGCGAACCATGACTGAGAACCTGCTGGGCCAGGATATCGACACCCTCACCCAGGCCCATGTGGACGGCACCCTTAAAGAGGCCCTCAATATGATCGCAGGCTCCGCCCTGACCAAGGTGGACAACACCGCCTATATGGGGTTGGGCATCCCGGAAATTGTCCCCCATCCGGAACCGGGTACCGTGGATGATACGGTGGTGCTGGCAACCACCGAAGGGGTGTTCACCGCCCATGTCAGACTTAACTCCGATCACTCCGACAATTGATCCGGAGTCTTTAAAAATGAATCCGATCAAGGTGCTCATTGTTGATGATTCCGCCGTCGTCCGGAAGGTGCTCTCCAAAGAACTTGACGCCAAGCCCGGTATACGGGTGATCGGTACCGCCCCCGACCCCTATGTTGCCAGGGGAAAGATAGTCCGGCTCAACCCGGATGTGGTCACCCTGGATATTGAAATGCCCCGGATGGACGGCATCACATTCCTTAAAAAACTCATGCAGTACTATCCCCTGCCTGTGATCGTCATCTCCTCGCTCACGGAGAAGGGCAGCCGGCTGGCCATGGATGCCTTTTCCGCCGGTGCCCTGGATGTTATCTGCAAACCCGGGTGCCGCCTATTCCGTCGGGGAGATGAGCCAGGACCTGGCCAGAAAGATCCGGGACGCGGCCCATGCCCGGGTGAGGCCCGCCCTGCCGGAAAAAGAGCCTGAGCCCGGTATCCTTCCTGCGATTGCATCCGGCGCTTTGTCCGCCACCACCAATAAGATCATTGCCATCGGTGCATCCACCGGCGGCACAGAGGCCATCCGGAAGGTCTTGACCCGTTTTCCGGCATCCGCCCCCGGTGTTGTGGTGGTGCAGCATATGCCGGCCCAGTTTACGGCAAGCTTTGCCAGCCGCCTGGACAGCCTGTGCAAGATCCGGGTGAAGGAGGCGGAGGACGGAGATTCGGTGGTCAACGGCCAGGCCCTGATTGCGCCGGGCAACTATCATATGATGCTGCGGCGCAGCGGTGCCAGGTACTTTGTCCGGGTGAAGGACGGGCCTTTGATCCACCACCAGCGGCCGGCCGTGGATGCCCTGTTTTCCTCGGTGGCCAGATATGCCGGCCGCAATGCGCTTGGGGTTGTCCTGACGGGAATGGGGGCGGACGGTGCTGCCGGTATCAAATCCATGAAGGAAGCCGGCAGCTTCACCATTGCCCAGGACGAAGCCTCATCCGTTGTTTACGGTATGCCCAAGGAAGCTTTCAAAACCGGGGCCATTGACCGGGTGCTTGACATCAACGCCGTGGCTGAGGTGGCCCTTACCGCAATCGCAGGGCAATAAGGCCACCACTTTACTCCGGTTTAAATATGAAACTTTTCCGTCATGGCCCGCAGGCGGCTCATGACCTCTCCTAAGGTTTCGGCTTTCTTTTTGACATCCCCGGAAAACGCGGAAATCCGGCGTGAGGTTTCCAGCACATCCGTAATTTCCTTTGCCACATCCCCGGACACCGCCGAACTCTGGGCCACATTTTCCGTTACCTCCTGAATTCCCTGGGTGACCTGGCTGATATTTTCCGCGATGTCGCCTGTGGTGGCGGACTGGGCTTCGATGGCTTCGGCAGCCTTGGAGACGAATTCGTTGATTTCCTGGACAGAGTCTGAAATGGTCTGGATTTCTCCCACCGCTCCCTGGATCTGGTCTTGGATATCCCGGATATTCTGGCCGATGTCTTCGGTGGCCTCGGCGGTCTGCCCGGCAAGGGCCTTGATTTCATTGGCCACCACCACAAAGCCTTTGCCGGCCTCTCCGGCCCGGGCAGCCTCAATGGTGGCGTTCAGGGCCAGCAGGTTGGTCTGGGATGATATGGAGGTGATGGTATCGGTGACTTTGTTGATTTCTTCGGCGGCCCTGCCCAGTTGCTCAACCCGGGCGGAGGTTGCCCTGGCCTGTTCAACGGCCCTGCCGGTAATGTCGCGGGTGCGCACGGAATCCTTTACCACCGCCTCAAGGCCTTCCCGCATACGGCCGGTACCGTCGGATACCGTTTCCACGTTGGTGCTGGCCTCTTCCATGGCTGCGGCCACGGAGTCCATGTTGACGCTCATCTCTTCGGCCGCAGAGGCCACATTGTTGACCTTTTCAACGGAGGTAGCCGCACCCTCTTTCATAAGATCGGAAATCCGGTTCAGCTCTCCCGACGCTTCACTCAGGGTATCCACCCCTGAGTTGAGGCCGCCGATCATCTGGGCCAGCTCGGTCACCATGTCGTTCATGGCGGTAACGGTATCCCGGATGGCGTCCTTTGCCTTGTAATCAAAGCTGTGGTTGAAGTTGCCCCGGGCCACTTCCTTGGCCATGGTGGCCATGCCGTTCATGCTGGTCATGAGCTGGCGGTTCATAAAGGCAATAACAGCCAGGCCCATAACCAGGGCGATGACCCCGCCGGTGCCGGCGGATTTCAGGATCTGTTCGTTGATGCCGGCCATGAGTTCCGCCTCGGAAACCGCAACGGTAAAGTGGAGATCCCAGGGTTTAAAATAGGTGGTGTAGCCGTAGTAGGACCGGCCGTCCCTGTTGTAGGAGACAAATCCCTTTTCGGTTTTCAGTACGGCATCCCCGCCGGAAATATCGCTGACGGAAATTCCCCGGTAGGCCGGGTCCGGATGGACCAGGATTTTCCCGTCGCCGTCACTGATAAAGGCATAGCCTTTGCCGTTCACCGTGGCTTTTTCCACGAGGATTTTCAGATTATCGGTCAGGACCTTCCGGCCGATGCCGAAGGCGCCGGCAACAGATCCGTCAACATCTTTACAGGAGGAAAGGACCTGCAGGGTTTTGTCATGCCCGGATCCTGTCAGAAGCAGGTGCTTTTCTCCCCCGGCTACAGCCTTGAAGGGAGAGGTGCCTGAATTGAAGTAGGCACCGATCGCCCGTTTGTCATCGGAGGTTTTCAGGCTGGTGGACACTTTGACCAGGCGGTTGTCACGAAGCTGGAAAAACATGATCTCGGAGTCGCTCATGGCCGCGACCTTGTCCACGATTTCATAGTCGGCAGTGAGGAACTTCAGGCCGGCGAGTAACTTGGGCATTGTGATCTTGGTGGTGGCCCCGGTATCAATGTCCACCCCCTGGATGTCTACGGTTCTATCCTCCATCAGGATTAAGTTGCCGCTGCTCTCTGCTTCTGTGATGAGCATGCCAAGATCGGAGTCAAGCTTTGACTTTTGAAGGCCGTACTGGATGTCGATGGTGTTTTCAAGGACCTCCGAGACGCTTTGGATTCCGGTCATGCCCTTGGCCAGGAAGCTTTTTTTCGTCTGGTAGAAATTGACCCCTGCGACGATAAATATCGTCATTAAAATAATGCCTACGGATGAGATGTAGAGTTTTTTCCCAAAACCGATCCCTGCCATGTTGCCTCCGACTGTTAGGTGTTGATTCGCATCCCGGTTCAGCATACTCATCAGAAATGGCATCGTATGTCAAGTTATCAGGCCGGTTTATTTCCGGAATGCCCTGTTACAGAGGGCTTTCGTGCAGGTTCCCCGCAGGAAACAACTGGTCGTGTTCGCTTCCTGCGGGGAGTTTAGAGGCTCGGGTGGCATTTTTATCAGCTTATGGGCACGCCCCATTTTTTTACGAACTTGTCCGTGTCAGATACGGCCACGTGGAGATCCTGCTCACTTTCCGCCGGCATGATGCTCAGGTTCATGTGGAAGTTCAGGGGATTGCGGACTTCCATGGAGGGCTGGGTATCGATGGTCAGGACCAGGTCGCCGCCGGAGGTTTCCACCAGGCCGGAAAGATCACTTTCGTTGGCGTGGAAGCATTTGTAGTATTTCTTGTTGGCATTGTCGTACTTGTACACGTTGAACTGAAAGGTCACTTCGGTGCTGTCCAGGGTGTTCAGTGTCAATCCGGCCAGGTTGGTCTGGTTGGTGTTGGATACCTTAGCGTCGAAGGTGATGCCGTGGGCATAGCCCCCTTCCCAGAATACGCCGGACATGACGCCCACCACACTGACCTTGTCACCGGAGATATCGGTGGGATCGGTTACCCCGATGTCCGCGGACAATTCAGTGTCGCCTATTTTCAAAGAGGTGATGTGTCCTACGATGTCCTGTACGTCTTTTACGAAGTTGAATCCCTGTTCTACACTGCAATCATAACTTAATGCGGCCATTGTCTTTCTCCTTTATGTTTGGTTTTGTCTTGCGTGTTTTTTTGTCCTCGCTCTTGGTTAAGTAGAATTGCAAGGGGTGTGCCATGTTGTTTTTGTTTTAATATTACAAGTGGTTGCGAGTTGTTTGGCAATAATGTTGTCACGGAGTGGCGATTCATTTCTGAAAATAGCCGTGCGTCTGGCAACTTTGTTTGGTTTTTTGTGGGGGTCACCGTGATTCCCGGGGCAATCGGCTTATGATATACTAGGGATGTCGCCCAGCCGACAGTATTTTTCAAAATGCCCGGGTATAATGAAGAATATGCCGGAAAACCAGGAGGCCTCCACCATGAAGTTTTTAAAAGAGAATCTGCTTGACCATCTGCAGCGCCCCGAATTTGCCGAGCTACACGCATCCTTGATAAAGCGGTCCTATAAAAAAGGGGCCTTTGTCTGCCAGCCGGACGTCGGGGAAAACCGGGTGTTCATCATTGCCAGAGGACGGGTCCGGGTGTACCTGGGGTACGAGGACAAGGAGTTCAGCCTGGGCATACTCACCAAAGGCGATATCTATTCCACCCACACCGGCACCTTTGTCCAGGCCCTTGAAGACATCGAGATATTGATGGCAGACATTCATACCTTCCGGCAGAAACTGGTGGGAGACCCGGAAGTGACCAAAGCCATGGTCCGGGTGCTCGGAGACGTTCTCAAAACCTCTTTTTCCATCATCGACGGGCTTGCGTTCAAGGATGTCAATGCCCGCCTGGCGGCGCTTCTGGTGAACGCCGGCCGACGGCACGGCAAATCCTCTGATGACGGCAGTATTTTCGTTCAGCTTGATCTGTCCGTGGAGCAGATCGCCCGGCTGGTGGGGGCCACCCGCCAGACCGTATCCACCCTGTTAAACGACCTTTCCCGGGCCGGACTGATCAGCAGGCCGGACCGGGCCACCTTTCTTATTCCGGATCTTGCCGCCCTGGAAGCCGTGGGCGGTATCGGCAGCCACTGATTTTTCTTTTCCCTTTGTCGCCTGGCCGACAGACGCGATCCTCCCTGTCCGCTATTTTTTTGTTGAGAAAATGATATCCGCCGGCAGTTTGTCTGCTGCCGCATGCGGATCAAGGAACACATCGGGAGAAGCAATAAGGAGGCGCAATGGCCAATCAACCCAAGCCGGCAGAGGGATTAAGCATCTGGAAAGATGCCAGAAAAATGATAGACAAGGCACGAAAAGACGGGGTGGAAACGGTCTGGGACCGTTTTGAACAGCAGACCCCGGCCTGCAAATTCTGCGAGCTGGGGCTGACCTGCAAAAATTGCAACATGGGGCCGTGCAGAATCAGCCCCAAGAAAAACGGGAAAATGCAGCGGGGCGTCTGCGGGGCGGATGGGGATGTCATTGTGGCCCGGAACTTCGGCCGGTTTGTTGCCGGGGGCTCTGCCGGCCATTCCGATCACGGCAGGGACCTTATCGAAGTGCTGGAAGCCATTGTTGAAGGAGATGCCCCGGAATATAAAATTAAGGGTGTGGAAAAACTGCGCAGGATTGCCCGGGAAACAGGCATTAAAGTTGACGGCCGGTCTGTCAAGGAGATTGCCAAAGATCTGGCAGACATCTGTTTTGCGGATTTCGGCAGCCGGAAAAAGGCGCTCGCCTTTGTGAGCCGGGTGCCTGAAAAACGGCAGGAGATCTGGGAAAAATTCAACGTGGTCCCCCGGGGAATTGACCGGGAAATCGCCGAAATGATGCACCGCACCCACATGGGCTGTGACAATGATGCGGTAAGCACCCTGCTGCATGCGGCAAGAACAGCGCTTGCCGACGGTTGGGGCGGATCGATGATCGGCACCGAATTATCGGATATTGTTTTCGGGGTACCCGCACCATCAAAATCCCGGGTGAATCTCGGGGTGATCCGAGAAGACCAGGTTAATATCCTGGTGCACGGCCACAATCCCGTGGTGTCGGAAATGGTGCTGGCCGCCGCCGGAGCGCCGGATATGATTGCCCGCGCCAGGTCCGCAGGGGCTTCCGGCATAAATATCGGCGGGCTGTGCTGCACCGGGAACGAGCTTCTCAGCCGCCAGGGGATTCCCATGGCAGGGAACCATCTGATGACCGAACTTGCCATTGTCACAGGAGCGGTCGAAGCCGTGGTGGTGGATTACCAGTGCATCATGCCGAGCATGGTCCAGGCGGCGGCCTGTTACCATACCCGGTTTATCACCACCTCGGACAAGGCGCGGTTCACCGGTGCCGACCATATCTCCTTTAGCCCTAAAACTGCTGCAGCCCAGGCCCGGGAGATTGTGGGCATGGCCATCGACGCCTTTGCAGGAAGGGATGAAGGCCGTGTGGAGATTCCGGATGAACCCGTGGATATCGTCTGCGGGTTTTCCAACGAGGCGCTGCTTGAGATGCTGGGGGGCAGCCTCGATCCTTTGCTGGATGCGGTAAAGTCCGGCGCCATCCGCGGATTTGCCGCCATTGTGGGCTGCAACAATCCCAAGTTTCAGCACGATTCCCAGAATGTGGGGCTGGCAAAGGAATTGATCAAACGGGATATCCTGGTCCTGGCCACAGGCTGTGTGACTACGGCGGCAGGTAAAGCCGGTCTCCTGGTGCCTGAGGGGGCAAAGATGGCGGGGGAAGGCCTTGCCAAGGTCTGTGAATCCCTGAATATACCGCCGGTGCTCCACTTCGGCTCCTGTGTGGACAACTCCCGGGTGATTCATCTGTGCGGAATGATTGCGGATGCGTTAGGGACGGATATCTCCGATCTGCCGGTGTGGGGATCTTCCCCGGAATGGTACTCGGAGAAAGCCGTGGCCATCGGTTTGTACTGTGTTGCCTCGGGCATTCCCGTGCATATCGGGACACCGCCGCATATTACAGGATCAAAGCTGGTGACGGACCTGGCCTTGAACGGGCTGGAGGAGGTATTCGGCGCCTCCTTTCTGGTGGAGCCGGATTTTGAAAAAGCGGCTGCGGCCATGGATGCCCGGATATCTGCCAAAAGGCTGACGCTGGGGCTGACCGATCCGGCCGGTGAGGGAATAAATTAAACCACAAAAAAATAGGGTGCCGGATCATTCCGGCACCCTATGATTAATTTTACGAATTGCTTGGGCTACTGCCGCACTTCGATTCCCTTGTCCGCCAGGTGCTGTTTCACTGCCTGGATGGGGACTTCCTCCCTGTGAAAGATCCCTGCGGCAAGGGCGGCTTCGGCACCGGTTTTTTCAAACACCTCAGAGAAATGGGCCTCGCAGCCGGCCCCGGAGGAGGCAATCACCGGGATGGTGACAGCGTCTCGCACTGCTGTGATGAGTTCCAGGGCAAAGCCTGAGTTGGTGCCGTCCTTGTCGATGCAGTTGAGCAGGATTTCTCCTGCCCCCAGGGCCTCGCAGGCTTTTGCCAGGGCCACGGCGTCAATGTCCCGGGCCTCGCGGCCACCCTTTACCGTACACTGGTACCAGCAGTAGCGCTGGCCTTCAGGGCCGGTTTCCGGGGATGCCATGACGTGGTGTTTGGGAGCGTCTTCCGGGGCAGTGACCCATACCCGCTGGGGATCGATGGAGATCACCACGGCCTGGGCCCCGTACTTCAGGGAAATCTGTTCAATGGCAGATTTACCGGTCTTTTCCCCTGTCTTGATATAGTCTTCGGCCACATAGACGGCATCGGAACCGATGGAGATTTTGTCCGCACCGGCCCGAAAGTAGCGGGAGGCCACATCCAGGGCGGTATAGTGTTTGCCGTTGCTGTCCGTGAACTCCCGGATCCCCCCGCCGATGGTCAGGGGGACGAAAACGTTTTTGGAGGTTTCTTCCAGCACCTGGAGCATTGGCATATCCTCCAGGGGAAAATCCCGGAACCCGGTGATGTTTAAGAAGGTGATCTCATCCGCCCCCTGTTCGTAATACTTGCCGGCCAGGGAAACGGGTTTGCCCAGGTTACGGACGCTGCCCTCCTCCCGGACATCGTACTGGTCGCCCTTGGTGACCACCAGGTCTCCGTTGTCGTTGGACCGGACGTCCAGGCAGGCGATGACGCGTTTGGACAGGCCGCGGGCCGGGGTGTCCAGGGGGCCTTTGGCCCTGAGATCATCTACCTCAATAAAGTTTTTCAGCAACTGGAGGCCTGCCTGTCCGCTTTTTTCCGGGTGAAACTGGGTGCCCATGATGTTGCCCTGCTGGACGGCTGAGGCGTAGGGGTAATCGTAGGTGGTGGTGGTCAGGATGATGTCCTTGTCCTCGGGCACGATGTGATAGGAGTGGACAAAGTAGAACTTGGTGTCCGGCTCCACACCGGCGAGCAGGGGGGAATCCTGTTTGATGCTGACCCCGTTCCACCCGATATGGGGTACGGAAAGATCTGTTTTGAACCGTTCTACCCGTCCCTTGAAAAAGCCGATGCTTTCGCCGGGGATGAGTTCTTCCTCAGACCCTTCAAACAGGGCTTGCATGCCTACGCAGATGCCTAAGAAAGGCCGGTCGGCACGCAGGTATTCTCTCAGGGGCGTTACAAAATCCCTCTGATGGAGAATGTCCAGCATGGAGGCGTAGTTTCCCACACCGGGGAAGATCAGTTTGTCTGCATCCAGGATATCCTGGGGTTTTTCCACCATTTTAACGGTGCCGCCCATTTTTTCCACGGCGTTCACCAGGCTGCGGACATTGCCTGCACCGTAGTCCAGTACGGTTATTATCATTGGTTTATCCTCTCGACCACCTCTAATAATAGTCTTTTGGCCCGATTTCAGCGTTGCCACAAAATTTTAATCCTCGAAATGCTCCATGTATTCCTCCGGTTAAAATTTTGTGGCGCCTCGAACTCGAACCAAAATCCTGATTATTATGAGGTACTCTCATGCTGTTTGGCGTATTCTCATGCTGCCTATTAATTTAAGGAAACAGGGGGCGTAGCTTTTCCCCGTAAATTCCCTGGAGTCTGTCATTAAAGGTTACCTTCTGGAATCCGGCCTGTTTCAGCCGTTTCATGGCGTTGTTCACAAACCGGTCCTGTCTGGTAATTTTTTTGGGGCTGCCCGTATAGTGGAACAGCCGGCCCCCCTCCCGCATCACACGGAAAAGTCCAGAGTAAAAGGCCTTGCCGTAAAGATCTCCCGTGGCGGAGGTGAACCTGGGGGGATCGTGGATCACTGCGTCAAAGGCGTTCTCTTCCAAGGTGGTGATCCGTTCGGTGATATCGGCGTTTTCCAGGTTGATCCGTTTCATGGCGCTTTCCGTCTGCCAGTCCCGGGCACCCGTAAAAAGCCAGGGATTCTGTTCCCTGATCCGGATCACCTCACGGCTTTTTTCCGTGGAGATCACACGGGCGGCTCCGGCCTTTACGGCAAAAAGGGCAGAATATCCCAAGCCCCCGCAGGTGTCCAGTACAATGTTGCCCTGCCGCACGACCAGCTCGGTTTTAAGCCGGGCATCCTCCAGGGGATCAATATCCTTGGAGCGGTGCATCTTCACCCCGTCGATTTCCAGGGTGGGGGCGGAATCCGTGGGCACAAGTTTGTAGTAGCCGGCGGCCCTGACTTCAATTGGGGAAAGCGTCCTGCCGTCATAGCAAAATACCCTGCTGCCGGACGCGGCCACAGATTCAAGATCGGTCAGTGCTATCGCTGTGCCGTCTTCATTCAGGACCAGGGTGTTGTCCCTGAGCTGCCAGGTCCTGGCCGTTAGGTTCAGGTCCAGGGAAAGATCAACGGAAGACTGGCCATCCCGGGCTGCGGTAAGAATCATCTGTGCCGCACCGGGATGGAAGTAATAGGAGTTACCCATATCTTAAAAGTCGATGCTGCCCGGGGTTCTGGGGAACGGGATGACGTCCCTGATATTGGTGATGCCGGTGATCATCATCAAGAAGCGTTCGAAGCCAAGACCGAATCCTGAGTGGGGTGCCGTGCCGTAGCGCCTGGAATCCAGGTACCACCAATAGTCGTCCTTGGGCAGGTTCATCTCGTCCATGCGGGCTTCCAGGCGGTCCAGGCGCTCTTCTCTCTGGCTGCCGCCGATGAGTTCGCCGATCCGGGGCACCAAAAGGTCCATGGCGGCCACGGTTTTTTCATCATCGTTCATCCGCATGTAAAAGGGCTTGATCTCCCGTGGGTAGTTGATGAGGAATACCGGCTTCTTAAAGTACTCCTCGGCCAGGAATCGTTCGTGTTCGGACTGAAGATCGATGCCGTAGGCCACGGGGAACTCGAATTTTTTGCCTGATTTTTCCAGGATCTCAATGGCGTCGGTGTAGGGCAGCCGGGCAAACTCTTCATCCATCAGGGTTTTCAACAGGGCCGGCAGGCTTTTGTCAACGAATTTGCCGAACAGGTTCATGTCGGCTTCGCAGTGCTCCATGGCGTGGCCCACCAGGGTCTTCACCAGTTCTTCCCCGTGGTCCATGTTGCCTGCAAGATCGCAGAAGGCCATCTCCGGCTCCAGCATCCAGAATTCCGCCACGTGGCGGCTGGTGTTGGAGTTTTCCGCCCGGAAGGTGGGGCCGAAGGTGTAAACATCCCCAAGAGAAAGGGCGAACATCTCGGCGGAAAGCTGGCCGGAAACGGTGAGGTTGGATTCCTGGCCGAAAAAGTCTTTACCAAAATCCATTTTCCCGTCCTCGGCCACCTGAGCCGGGGAAAGGCTTGTGACCCGGAACATCTCCCCTGCGCCTTCGCAGTCGGAGCCGGTGATCAACGGAGAGGTCAGGTAACGAAACCCCTTGTCCCTGTAAAATTTATGGATGGCATAGGCCATTTCGGAGCGGATTCTGAAGGCGGCACCGTATTTGTTGGTCCTGGGGCGCAGATGGGCAATACTTCTTAAAAACTCGTCGGAATGCCTCTTTTTCTGCAGCGGATAATCTTCCGGGGCAATGGAGATGACCTCGGCGCTGCCCGCCTGGATTTCCCATTTCTGTCCTTTGCCCGGGGATTCAACAAGTTCCCCTGTAATACCCACGGCAGAGCCTGTGGTCAGGCGCTGGACATCTTCATAATTTGCCAGGTCGTTGCCGGCAATCACCTGGATATTGGCCAGGCAGGACCCGTCGTTGATCTCTAAGAAAGAAAAATCCTTGGAATCGCGTTTGGTTCTGACCCAGCCCTTGACAAGCACCTGACCGGGGGATGTGCCCAGTTCCAGAAGTGCCTTGATCTTTGTTCTTTCCATTGTAATTTCCGTAAAAAAATTATATAGTTATTAATTTTGATTGATAACAACCAAATCTTAGTCCTTAAGGGTAATTTTAAATAAAAATCAGTATCATGCATAACAAAATTTATCAAGAAATCCTTGCCCGGGTCCAGACGCCGACCCGATATGCCGGCACCGAGATCAACGCCGTAAAGAAGGTCCACGGCAGCGTGGACCTCACCTTTGCCCTGGCCTTTCCGGACCTGTACGAGATCGGAACCTCCCACTTCGGCCTCCAGATCCTTTACTCCATATTGAACCAGCGCGAAGATATAGCCGCAGAGCGTTTCTTTGCCCCGGCCCCTGACCTGGAAGCCCTGATGCGGGAAAAAAGGGTGCCCTGCCTGTCCATGGAAACCCGGACGCCTTTGGCCGACTTCGATGTCATCGGGGTGAGTTTGCTGTATGAGCTGAACTTTACAAACATCCTGACCCTCTTTGATCTTTCCGGGATTCCCTTTTACGCCAAGGACCGGGACGACAGCCTTCCCCTGATCATTGCCGGCGGCCCCTGCGCCTTCAACCCCGAACCCCTGGCCGATTTCTTCGATGCCTTTGTCATCGGGGACGGAGAAGAATCCGTGGTGGCGGTGGCCGATGCCGTGCTGGCCTTCAAACGGGACGGGGACGGTAAAAAATCCACCCTGCTTCGGGAATTGTCAAAAATCCAAGGGGTTTATGTGCCGGCCTTTTTCACTCCGGCCTGGGATGAGAATGGTATCCAGACCCTGACCCCGGTGTACGAAGATTATACCAGCGTCAAACGGGCTATCCTGCCGGAGCTGACCATGGACAATTTTCCCATGGATCCCATCGTTCCCTATGCCAAACCGGTGCACGACCGGCTGCGCCTGGAAATTGCCCGGGGGTGTTCCCGGGGCTGCCGGTTCTGCCAGGCCGGGATGATCTACCGTCCCGTTAGGGAGCGTTCCCTGGAAGATCTTATGGCCATCACCCGGGAGTCCCTGAAATCCACGGGGTATTCGGACATCTCTTTGCTGTCCCTGTCCACGGGGGATTACTCCGAGCTGCCCGCCCTGATGAAAGAACTGCTGCTGCTGAGCCAGGGCCAGTGCAATGCCATCTCCCTTCCCTCCATCCGGGCGGAAAAACTCACCCCGGAGCTGATGGAACTGATCAAAACCGTGCGGAAAACCGGGTTCACCATCGCCCCGGAAGCCGGCACCCAGCGGCTGCGCAATATCATCAACAAAAACCTCACCGAGGAAAGCATCGAGGCCACGGTGGAAAATGCCCTGGCCCTGGGGTGGAAGAACATCAAGCTTTACTTCATGATGGGCCTGCCCTTTGAGGAAATGGAAGATGTGGAAGGCATCGCAGGACTTTCCTCACGCCTGGCCGCAGCCCATGCCAAAGGCCGCCAGATGGTCAATGTTTCCACCACCTGCTTTATTCCCAAGGCCCACACGCCGTTCCAGCGCCACGCCCAAATGACCCTGGCACAGACCTGGGAAAAACTGGATTTTCTCAAATCCACCCTGCGTCATCCCAAAGTTAAGCTGAAATGGCAGGACCCCAGGATGAGCCAGTTGGAAGGGGTCTGGGCCCGCGGGGACCGCAAACTTTCCGCCCTCCTGGTAAAGGCGTACGAACTGGGATGCCGCCTGGACGGCTGGAGCGACCATTTCGACTATTCCGTCTGGGAAGAGGCCTTTGCCGCCACCGGTATCGATCCGGTATTTTACACGGCCCGGGAAAGAGCGGAAGACGAGCCCCTGCCCTGGGACCACATTGATTCGGGGATTTCCGGCCGTTTTCTGAAAAAAGAATTTCAGCGGGCCAAAGACGTGTCCCAGACACCGGACTGCCGGGAGGCGGACTGCACGGGCTGCGGTATCTGCGACTTCAAAGCAGTCAAGCCGGTGCTCCACAGCCTGGACAAGGCTGCCGTATCGGCTCAGGAACCGGCCGTGTCATCAGCCATGCTGCCCGATGACGCCTTTATCAAATACGATGTCATCTTCACCAAAACAGGAGACGCCAGGTTTTTCGGCCACCTGGAAATGGCCACCATTTTCCAGCGGGCCGTCAAACGGGCCGGACTCACCGTCAAGTATTCCAAAGGCTTCAATCCCATGATGAAGATGTCCTTTGAAAATGCACTTCCCTTAGGCATGGAGAGTGAGGAAGAACGCATGTTCATCTACCTTACAAAAGGCCTGCGCCCGGCGGACATCCGGGATGCCCTGGACGCCCAGTTGCCGGAAGGGATGTCCGTGGTGGACTGCCACCTTCATCTCAAATCCAAAACCCAGGATGATGCCGCCGTCACCTATGAGATCCGGCTGGCTTCCAACTGCCCGGACCAGGCCGCCATTGATAAATTTTTGGCCCTGCCTGAATTTATTGTTGAAGATATCAGCAAAAAAGGTAAAACCAGAAGGACGGATATTCGAAAGTCCGCCTCCGAGATCAAACTGACGGGTCCGGGCTGTCTTCGTATGACCCTTACACGCTATAACACAAGAACGGTCAGGCCTTCCGAGGTACTGGCCAAGGGATTTTCCCTGGATGAAGACAGCATCCTGACCGCAAGAATAAAAAAATTAAGAACCTGATTTAAAGACATAGGATACACCCATGTTAAAAGAGCTCGTTGTCAATTCCGCCCCCCATGAGACCCGGGTTGCCCTTCTGGAAAACGGTACCATTGTGGAAGTCTTTATCGAACGCAGGGATGAAACCAGTATTGCCGGAAATATCTATAAAGGCCGTGTCCAAAGGGTGCTGCCCGGTATGCAGGCCGCCTTTGTGGACATCGGTTTTGACCAGGCCGCCTTCCTCTACGTGGATGATGTCCTGGATACGGCCAGCCTGAAGCTCTGCAGAAAATTCGAGCAGGATCCGGACACCGCCGACACCGAAGCCGAAGACCGGGATACGCAGGAAATGGAAGAGGAAGAACGGGAAAAAGAGCAAACCACATGGACCCCCCGTCCCGTCCCGGAATGCTCCATTGAAGACCTGCTCACCGAAGGCCAGGAGATCATGGTGCAGGTGGCCAAATCCGCCATTGCCAGCAAAGGCCCCCGGGTCACCACCCACATTTCCCTTGCCGGCCGCTACATGGTGCTGATGCCCACCGTTGACCATATCGGCATTTCCAAACGCATCAGCGATGAAGCCGAACGCACCCGCCTGCGGGATATGCTGCTGAACATCCGGGAAAATGATTTCGGCTATATTTTCCGCACCCAGGCCAGGGATATTGATGAGGCCACTTTGAAAAAAGAGGTGGAGTTCCTCAACAAAACCTGGGAAGACATCCAGACCAGGAGCAAAAAGCTGTCGGCCACCGCCCTGGTGTACAAGGACCTCAACGTCACATTCCGGGCGGTCCGGGATCTTCTGGCCAACGAGGCGGACAAGCTGATCATCGATTCCAAGTCCGAGTACGACAATGTCCAAAGTTTTCTGCGCAAACTCATGCCGGACGTCAACCTTTCCGTGGAATACTACAACGACAGGGAGCCCATTTTCGATGCCTACAACATCGAAGGGGACATCGCCCGGGCCCTGAAGAAAAAAGTCTGGCTGAAATCCGGTGGCTACATCGTTATCGAACAGACCGAAGCCCTGGTGGCCATTGACGTCAATACCGGCCGCTACGTGGGCAAGCACAACTTTGATGAAACCATCCTTAAAACCAACCTGGAAGCGGTGAAGGAGATCGCCTACCAGATCCGTCTGCGGAACATCGGCGGCATCATCATCATCGACTTCATCGACATGCGAAGGGAATCCCACAAGGAAAAGGTCATGACCCGCCTTCACGAGGCCATGAGACGGGACAAGAGCCAGACCAACATCCTGCCCTTAACTGAACTTGGCCTGGTCCAGATGACCCGGAAACGCACCCGCCGCAACCTCACCCGCACCCTGTGCGAGCCCTGCTTTTACTGCAACGGCAACGGCCATCTGCTTTCCGGCACCTCCATCTGCCACAAGATTTACAGGGACCTGGTGTCCGAAGCCGGCGACATGATGGGCAACCAGTTTACGGTGAAGGTCCATCCCGAGATCGCCCAGCTTCTTCACGGCAGCGAGAAACATCTTATCGCCTCCCTGGAAAACCAGTTTTCAAAGCCCATTGCCATCTACCCCGAGCCCCATTACCACATTGAGGAGTACCACATCTTCGAATCCCTGGTGAAAAAGTAGGCAGGCCCATGATTGCTGAGGCACTGCTCTGGAGCATCCCGGTGGGCATCATCCACTTTGCCGTCATGGGCGCCCTTTACGGCAATCCCTTTGTGGATAAAATTTACATGGCTGCCCAGCAAAACGGTACCGGGGTCCGGCGCTGGCCTTCCAAACCCCGGTACCTCATTACCCAGTTCTTTGGCACCCAGGTGGAGGTGATTATCCTGGTTGCAGCCTATCTCTGGCTGAGGCCGGATACGTCCGGCATGACGGCTGCCTTGGGTTTGGGACTGGTCTTTACCGCTATAAGGGTGTATCCCAGGTTCTGGAATATGTGGATCCAGACCGATTATCCCAGGAATATGCTGGCCATTGAGGCGGTTAACGGTACCATCGGCACCTTTCTTATTGTGGTGTGCACCGAACTTTTCTGCTGAGATTATAGTATTAGGGATGACCCGGCAGATGCCACCGAACGCCGGGTCATCCTGTTTTAGCCTGCCCCTTTTGTGATACCCGGTAGCCGGCTTTGATGCCCTTAAGGCGGATGACGATCAAAGGACCTTGCCGGCCGGTATGAACGCTTCCTGAAAACAGTAAACAGGTTGCCCGACGCTTAGGGGGAAAAGAAAGGGAAACATGAGACGGCTGTTCGTACACTATATTCAATATCTTTACCTGGCAGCCGCCCTGGCCGCTACTGCAGGATCGGTGTGGGCGCCCCACCTGGTTTTGCAACTGTTGCTGGGCTGGGGAGCGGTCTCTTTCTGGCTTGTCACCTCCGCCTATTTCATGAATGCCGGCTGGATTTTCAGGAAGCGCAGTGACGGAAGCATTCCGGTTTACGTGCGCTGGCTTTTTATCCCGGTATTTTTCATCATAAGGGGATATCACATGTGGGCCCTGGGTAAAGATGATCCTCCCCCCCTGCAGAAAATTGATGACCATCTTTTTTTGGCCCGCAGGCTTCTGGTCTCGGAAATGGATAAGATCGAGGCTGGTAAAATTGATGCGGTACTTGATGTTACGGCGGAATTCGGTGCACCGGACTGGACGATTGCAGGAGAAACGATCCATTATTTGAATATCCCAGTGCTCGATCACAAAATACCCTCAAAGTCCCAGCTTATCCAGGCCGTCAACTGGATACACCGCCATGTCAAGACGGGCAAGAACGTGATGGTCCACTGCGCCCTGGGCCGCGGCCGGTCCGTACTGGTGATGGCGGCGTATCTGCTTAGCCGTGATCCGGACCTGGACGTGGAGACAGCGCTTTCAAAGATCAGCGGTATCCGGGGCACGGCCCGCCTGAACCCCAGGCAACTGAAACTGCTGAACCGCTTATATCAAGACGCGGCCCTGATCCTTCGGCAACAGGCCTGGATTATCGCCAATCCTGCCTCGGGCGGTGGCAAGTGGGACCGGTACCGAACGGAAATCGTCGATGCCCTGACCCCATATTTTACGCTTGAGATCAATACCACCAGCAAAGACAGGGACGCAGAAGAAATTGCACGCGATGCCGTAGACGCCGGTGCCGACCTGGTGATTGCCTGCGGCGGCGACGGCACCGTATCAAACACCGCGGGCGTACTTGTCCGGACAAAGGTCGCCATGGGAATTATTCCCCTTGGGACGACAAATGCCTTGGCACACGTCCTCTGGGGCATACGGTCCAAGCTGGCTCCGGTGGCAACGGCCTGTGATATCATTGTAAAAGGTGTGAGAAAATCGATTGACACCGGGCGTTGTAACGGAAAGGTTTTTCTTTTGATTACAGGAATCGGATTTGAACAGCAGATGATCGCCTACGCCGACCGGGAAGAAAAGGACAATATGGGGCAGCTTGCCTATATCAAGGGACTGTTTCAGGCCGTGGGCCGGAATCGGCCGATTCATCTGGATCTGTGTGCAGACGAAAATCCGGCTGAGAAAATCGTTACCACCAGCCTGATCGTTGCCAATGCCGCTCCCTTTTCCACTCTTCTGGCCCAGGGTGGCGGGGCACCGGACCATCAGGACGGGCTTTTGGATATTACCTGGATCGAATATGCGGACGGCACAGGACCGGTATTCAGCCTGGTTGAGCTGGGACTGGCGGCAATGGAGATCGGATACCGGGGGGACCGGGTTCGCCATCTGCATGCCCGAAGGCTTCTCATTACGGGTGATTCCTCCATTGAATACGCCATGGACGGGGAACCCCACACCGCAGACGCACTGGATATTTCCATCCAACCCGCGTCACTGAACGTGCTGCTTCCAGAAGAAGACATCATCGCTACCCCATAAAACAGCCCTCCGACACTCCGGCTGTCCGGTTTCCTGTATAAAGGTGTCGGCTGCCCGTATTTCTCCAGGGCCGCTTGTCTTCCCACAGCGGCTTTGCTATCAGGAAACCGTTGCTGTCATATCAGGAGGTAAAAATGAAAATTTCGGAATGGCTGGACGACCAGCAGGCCAATGGGAAAGATACGGCGCACATCGAACTGCCCCGGGGCATGCTCCATGACGATGATCCGGATGAGATGGTCTTTTTTGAAGAGTATAAACCCTGTGGATATTTTTGTGCGGAAAACCACCCGTTTTCATCTGTTGTGCGGTTCGGGCACTGGTTTTATTGCAAAGGGCAGAAAAAAGCCGCGGGTATCCACTCGGAAAAAATGACATGGCACCTGTTCACCAAAGACAGGGACACTGCGCTGAAAACCGCCAGGGAGAATATGGAATAATATGAAGGGTTAAAAATGGCGAGGATGGGGTTGTTCGGCAGTTTCAGTAAGGCAGATCACAGCAAGAGTTTTTTGCGCAGAACAGGCGGGCCAACTGCCGTCATGTAAGACCATGACAGTCAACGTGAACTGAATGGGGCTCCACCTCGGTTCCTCTCGCATATATCGTTCAGCCTTCACGCCAGCGCACTCTCATCCCCTGAATCCTGGGTGAACAGGCAGGAAGCGCCGGTGGCATCTTTGATGGAGAAAAGGAACCCTGCGTCAAAGGTTTTTGGCAAAGGAAATACGTTGAGGTCCGCCCGGGGCGCCTTGCTGGCGAACCTGCCGAAATCCCCGTCCGCCACATGGACAGCGGTCTGGGACGGCAGCCTGGCAAGATCCACCAGGCGATCCAGAAACTTGCCCGCACGTTCCCTGTGGTTCGGGTTTTCCACCACCCCGATGACCGTGAGTTCTGCATTTCTCCAGCTGTCCAGCATGCGGTAGGCCAAAAGAATCGCCAGATCGAGGTTGCCGAATTCCATTTCCAGCTCCCACTTGGGTCCCCGGTCCGGCAGCCAGAGGTTGACCTTTTGCCGCCTGCCCAGGCCTGAATCCTCGTGAAGCACGAGAACGGCCGCCCCCATCCGCTGGCGCTTGGCTTCATCCACAAGGTCCGCGATGGCCTCATGGGTGGCCGGATCTTTGGGCAGGTCCATGAACAGCAGGTTGGGCCTGAAAAAAGAGCCCCCCATGGCCTGAAGGCCAACCTTGACCGCATTAGGGAAATCGTCTGCTTCGATCACTGTGGATGAGGTGAAGACCCCTTCGTTGATAAACGCCTGCCGTGAATCTTCCAGGCGTTTGACCAAAACGTCGGAATATTTCCGGGAGGCCGCAACGCCCATAAGCTTGAGTGATCCCATGGGGTATGCCAGGTGGCTGACCAGTTTGAACGCCCCCCGCAGCCGCCGGGGGTCGTGGGTGGGCATCAGAATATTGGGTTTCCATGCCCGCTGGTTGTTCCCCCGGGAAAGGGAGACCTGTTTTGCACCCCATTCGGCAACTGCGGAAAAAAGGCCGCTGCGGACATCACCATATGGGGAGGTAAGCCGCCGCCGCATCAAGATAAAGTAAAGCACCACCACCAGCACCATGGCCACAAGGCCGAATACCGGATTGATTATGAACATGGCCAGAAGGCATCCGCAAAGGCCGGTTAAGGGAATCAGCCGGTTGACGGCAAACAGGGGGCGGTAGCTGATCAGCCGAAGGTTTTGTTCAATGCTCACCACAAGGTTGATGGTGGCGTATGTCAGCAGGAATATCATGGTGATCAGGGGGGCGACGGCGTTGAGTTCCCTGAGCATGATAGCGGCCAGAACAATGGCGGCGGTGACGATCATGGCATTGATCGGTTCGCCTTTCCGGGAGCGCCGGGCGCAAAAGGCCCCGGCAGGAACGATGTTGTGGCTGCCCAGGGCCTGGAGAATACGCGGTGCGCCCACAAAGGAGGCCAGGGCCGAGGAAAAGGTTGCGGCCAGAAGGCCGGCAAGGACGACCGGGCCGTAGAAGGCCTTGTCAATCATCACTGTATAGTTGCGGGTCAGTTCATCCATGGAAACCGAGCGGGCCAGCCAGTATGCCACGGCCATATAAACGATGAAGCTGAGACCGATGGCCGCCATGGTGCCGACAGGAATGGATTTACGGGGGTTTTTCAATTCCCCGGACATATTTGCCCCGGCCATGATACCTGTGGATGCCGGAAAGAAAACAGCGAAAACCGCCCAGAAATGGGTGCCGGAAAAATCGCTTTCAAGGGAGCCGGGATAGCTGCCCCACCATACAACGGTTTTGTCCATGGGGATTGTGACAGCGGCGGCTGCAACCGATAGCAAGGCCAGGATGATGGTCGCCAGGATGAGGTATTGGGCCCTGAAGGCCAGCCGGGTGCTGATAAGGGTAATTCCTGTGATCAACGCGAACACCGTAAGGTCAATGGCGATGGCCGGAACGTCCGGAAATCCCATGGCCTGGCTGGCCCATTGCCAGCCGGCCCGGAATCCGAAGATATACATCACCACGGCCAGGGCCTGGGACAGGTAGAGCGGCAGGCCCACGGCCCCACCCACCTCAAGACCTAACGACTGGGAGATCATGGAAAAGGCCCCGCCCGGCCCCACCCGGATATTGGTGACAAAAGACGACATGGAAAGACCCGTGGCCCCGGCAATACAGAAAGAAAGCGCAATGATGACCCAGGCGCCCCCTAATCCGGCGTTGCCGATGACCCATCCTTCTCTTAAGAAAAGGATTACCCCCAGTATCGTCAGCAGTGTCGGGGTGAAGACTCCGGCAAATGTGCCGTATTTGCGGGGCTGATCCGAATCATGGGCTTCGGCCTGCTTCTGGATGTCTTTGCCGCTTTCGCCTGTGGCATCCTTTCCCGCCACGATTCCGGACTGCTGCTGGGAATCCGCTTCGTTTGGGTTTTCAGGCGGGCTTTTCTCTTCTTGTGTTGCCGTTGTGTTGCCGTCTGTCATGGGCCGCTCCCAAGATTTTTTTTAAGTGTCAGGAACAAATAGTCCTCGGTGGCCGGGACCGTTTATTTAAACCGGGAAGCTGCCGACTTGACGGCTTGTTCAAGTGCTCCCCAGGCCATATCCATGCCCGCCTTCATATCTTCCCAGGCATCGTCTCCCGAGGCCTTTAATTCTTTGAGCTTTTCTTCGGAACTCCGCTGCATGGCCCGCAGCTTGTCTATCTGCCTGTGGTATTCCATTCTGGCTTCCAACTCGGCCTTATCCGCTTTTCTTTTTAATTCGTCGATTCCGGCGCGCCATTTCTCCAGCTGTTCTTCCATTTTTTCTTCATAGGCGTCTTTGCTTTTCATGAAATCTTTCCTTTCATTCTCTGTTGTTTTTACGTCTGTCAGCGGTTCGAGCATATAGGTCAGGTCGCTTATCCGGGACGGATAGGGAACCATGATACTGTCCCGGTAAAGCCGGGAAACCTGAGTGCCGTCGGCCATGGCCCGGCTGAATGTATGGATCATGCCCGCGGCATGGTCGGAGACCACATGGGCCCCCAGAATACGCCCGTCTTCGGAGGTCAGCACTTTAAATCCGGCATGGCGCAGGCCCACACGGCGGTAGGTGGGCCAGTCAAGCCCTTCGGCCGTGTGTTTTTTATACGGTATTCCCTCGGATGCCAGGGCTGCTTCGGTCTTGCCTGCCATGCCGCACTGGGGATAGGTAAACAACACAAATGGGACGGCCCTGTAGTCCACGCGGCTGGATACGCCGTCTTTATCGCGAAGGGATATAATGTTCTCTGCCGCCACCCGGGCTTCATAATCTGCCACCCTGGCCAGGGCAGGGGAGTCTGCGCAGTCTCCTACGGCAAAAATGTGGGGCAAATCGGTTTGCATATGTTCGTTCACCCGGATCCCCTTCGGGGTGCTCCGGACACCGATGCCATCAAGGTTCAGTCCGTCCGTATCCGGCGATCTGCCGGCACCGTGGACCACAAGGTCGGTTTCAAAGGCCTCGCCGCTGGCCGTCCGGACGACAAAGGCGGCATCACGCTTTTCAATTCCGGATATACCCGTTTCAGTCTTTACCGTGATGCCTTCTTCGGCCGAAGCTTTTTGCAGCAGTGCCACCATATCCGCATCAAAGATGCGCAAGGGCCGGTCATGGGTTTCGAGTATGGTGATTTGGCGGTTTTTGCCGCCGATTCTGGCGGCAAAATGGGCGAATTCAAAGGAGATGAATCCGCCCCCCACAAATGTAATCCGGCCGGGCAGGTCGCCTTGATCCAGAAAATCGGCGCTGGAAACCAGGTGTTCTTTTCCTTCAAAGTCCATGTCAGCGGGTTTCGCTCCGGTGGCCACCACAAAGGCGTCCGCTCTGAGCCTTGAATCTTTGGCTTCAAGGGTATAGGCGTCCTTGAATACGGCGTTTCCCCGGATGAAGTCGATGCCCTTTTGGGTCAGGCGCTTCACCGTGGACTGGGGAACACTGTCGGTAAACCGCCGTTTCTGTTCCCTGACCCCTTGCCAGTCTCCCCAGGCGGCCGTGGACAGCCCCCTGTCTTCCAGGTGCCTTGATTTGGCAACCACCTCCGCCACTTCGTAAAACCATTTTTTCGGTTGGCAGCCAGTCAGGGCACAGGTGCCTCCGGGGCGCCGGGCTTTTTCGACCAGTGCAACATCCAGCCCCGACTTTTTCAGTTCATAAGCTGCGGTCTGTCCCCCTGTTCCCGATCCGATAACGATCACATCATAGGTTTTCATTGTGTTCCGGTTCCTTCTGCTGGTTTATCTTTCAAAAAGGATACCCGGAAAAATGGAGGGCGAACAATGGGGTGAATCCCCTATATGCGCCGGCAGGGATGTGTATTTGCGCCCCAGGCCCTTTTGCTATTCCTTTTTTTGGGGCGCTTTTTGTGAGGTGCCTTGCATAAGTTCTACGAACAGGGGAAAATGGTCCGAGCCGATATCCGGCAGGCGCCGGATGGAACTAAGTGTAAAATGGGGGCTGTGGAAAACATGGTCCAAAGGCCAGCGGATGAAAGGATACCGGGCATGGAATGTATTGAACATTCCCCTGCCCACCCGGGGATCCAGAAGACCGCTTATTTTCCTGAAGGACCTCGTTGTGCGCGACCAGGCCACATCGTTGAGGTCTCCTGCAACAATTGTCGGACTGCCGTTTTCGGCAACGGTCCGGGCCACAATCTGCAGTTCCGCATCCCGCTGGGATGCCTTGGGGTTTTCCGTTGGGCTTGGCGGGGCGGGATGGAGAATATGCAATTGTACGGCATCTCCCGTGCCCAGTGTGACCCGGCAGTGAATGGAGGGCACGTCATCCTGGACCAGAAAGGAAATCCGACTGTTTTCAAGGGGCCGCCGGGAATAGACATGCATGCCGTATAGATTGTCCTGGGGCTGTTTGATCGCGTAGGGCATTTCCGGAGCCAGGGTATCAAGGCGGTCCTGCCACCAGTTGTCGGATTCAACGGTCACCAGGATATCGGGCCGGTACTTCCTGACAACACGGATCAGCCTGGCACTGTCGCGGTTCGGGGTAAGCACGTTGGCGGTGAGGATGCTCAGGCGCTTTGCCTTGTCATGGCCTGTGCAGTCTTTGACCTCTGTGGGCCAGAACTTGGAATACGGCGCAATCCGGGTCAGGTGCCACACCAGGCATAAAAGAGCCGGCAGAACAACGCGTAAGTCCGCGGACTTGCCGAATGCGGTTATCGCCAATTGCGCAGTGAGTATAAAGGCGGCGAAGGCGGCCAGTTGTATACGTGGAAAATCCAGGCCCCGGACAGTCCAGTGGGGATGCCGCCACAGGGGGAGCAGGGTAAGAACGCATAAAAGTATGGTTGCTGACGGTAGTATAAAGGGCATTTTAATCTGTTGGTCCGAAAGGCAATAAGGGGTGGTATTGTTATTTTAATCCGGGTTCATCCGGTATCAGGTTCCGTTGTGATGCCGTTCCTGGTGTGCTGCTGCCAATAGATGCGACTTCTTTTTTTTGACTCAACTCTGATACTCTGATTGGCGTTAATTGGTTAATCGAACGGTATTACGCGTTTATGAAATCGTTACATATTGTCCGATCTCTCGGTGACTTCCTTCGGTTCATATTGAATGCATAATTATTAAATAGAAAAGTAATTCTATATGAATTGTAGTGAAAAAGAAAGGGGCTGGATTTTGAGTAAAATCATAGTGGTTATCGCAGAGGAACACTGCATTTTAAGAGACGGGCTGCGGGTGATGCTGGAAAGCACTGATCAATTTGATATTGTCAGCGAGGCTGAAGACGGCCTTTGCGTCCCTGGAGAACGACACACCAGATCTTCTGATTCTTGATTTGTCCATGCCCAAGTACAACGGGCTGTCCGTTTAAATCTTGCCCCCCAACCTTGGGTCCACAACCCTAACGGCCTGCGTTTCGGTTTGGGATGGGGGATTTCACCGGTATAAATACAGGATTTCCCGGCTTTTGCCACTTGGGGCTATCAGATACATATGAGAAAGCCTGCAGGAAAACCAGTCGGCAACAAGAGTGACATTTCGAAGCCGATGGCTCATCTCAAACTGATAAACCGAATGCAATCAAGGGAGGCTGCATGGATCTTTTTTTAAGGCGATGGGGGGAATCCGCCCATACAAGCCTTGGCTTTTTCTGGATGGCCCTGTGGGCATTTGCCCTGGGGTATATCATTTCCAGTCTCATACAGGTTCTTGTGACACAGAAACGCATGAAGGCGGCTATGGGAGACACCGGTCCCAAAAGCATTGCCCTGGGCACGTTTTTCGGTTTCATTTCAAGTTCCTGCAGTTTTGCCGCATTGTCCACCACCCGTGCCTTGTTTCAAAAAGGGGCCGGTTTGGTACCGTCATTGGCCTTCATGCTCTCATCCACCAACCTGGTCATAGAGCTGGGAATTGTCATCGCCATCTTCTTGAGCTGGCAGTTTGTTGTGGGGGAATATCTGGGGGGGCTTCTATTAATATTTTTGGCCTGGGGCTATGTACGCCTTACCCGGCCGGACCGCCTGGTCAAATCGGTACGGGAGCGGTTTGACCGCGAGCATGAAGATACCGGGGGCGAGAAAACGGACTGGAAGGAAAAGGCCTTGTCGCTCAATGGCTGGCAGCAGATCGGGATGCAATATGTGATGGAGTGGCAGATGGTATGGAAAGATGTCTTGATCGGATTTACCGTCGCAGGTATTATCGCCGCATTTGTTCCGGATGCTTTTTTTGAAGCCCTGTTTACAGGGTCCGGCAGCGGGGCGTCAGGTGAACTTGGCTTCCCGTCCCTGCTTGCCCAGACCCTGGTGGGTCCCCTGGCTGCATTTTTGACCTTTATCGGTTCAATGGGGAATATTCCGCTGGCAGCCCTGCTGTTTGACCGGGGGGTGAGTTTTGCAGGCGTCATGGCGTTTATTTTTTCCGATTTGGTCGTCCTGCCGGTACTCCGCATAAATGCGGAATATTACGGTTGGAAAATGGCGCTTTATATTATGTCGCTGCTGCTGACCTGCCTTGTGGCAGCCGCGTTGCTGATGCACTACGGTTTTTTGATGTTCGGCCTCCTGCCGGAGAATTCCCCGGGCACGTCAATTTCGGAACGGGCCTTTTTTGAATTCAACTACGGCTTTTTTCTAAATATCCTTTTCATGGCGGTCAGTGCCGTGCTGGTATGGCTGTGGCGGGGCCGGAAAAAAAATATGGATCACGACCATCATCACGGAGATTCAAAGACAGGCCTGTCTGAAAAAATACTCCGGGTGATCAGCATCCTGGCACTTGCCTGGCTGTCTTGCGGGATGATCGTATATCTTGTTTATCCGGGATAACTCGTTCATCAGGCCGAATAATTTGTGGCCCAGATCAAAAGCCGGATCGGTGAGCATGGGGCTGAGAACGTAACCTTGCTGAGTGCAGATTGAAATCGGTCTTGCCGAACATATATTAATTATATTACATGAATTTTGATGCCGTACATAGGAACAGGAGGAAATATGAACAAGTGGAAAGAACTGGTTGCCTTTTGTGCAATAAGCCTGTTTTGTCTGGGAGCGATGACTGGGTGTACATCGGTGAGTTTGACGGCAGGGGATTCGCCGGGGTCTATTGAACACAGACGGGGTAACGGCCCCCCTCCCTGGGCGCCTGCCCATGGCTACAGAGCAAAACACAGCTACAGGTATTATCCGGATAGCCGGGTTTATTACGAACGAAGCCGCGGGGTTTACTTTTATTATAGAAACGGAGAATGGCAGGTATCGGCAAGTCTTCCGGCCGAAATTCGAATCGGGCTCGGCGATTATGTCACCGTTGAGATGGATGCAGACAGGCCCTATGTGTATCATTCCGATGTCGAGGCCAAATACCCGCCGGGCCAGGCCAAAAAATGGAAGGGCAAAGGAAAGAAAAAAGGGAAAAAATGGTAAGCCCTGTGAGGCTGAGTGCACTGCGTAAAGGAACTGGTTTTTAGACCACCCGGTTCTTACCGCGTTCCTTGGCCTCATAAAGCCGTTTGTCTGCCTTTTCAACGAGATCTTCCACGGTATTGACGGTGTCTCCGCTCTGGGCGACGCCGATGCTGACCGTGACCGCAATATCTTTGGCCCGCATCTTTTCAACATTTTTTCTGATGCGCCGGGCCACGTCATGAGCCTGTTTTAACGGGGTCCCTGGCATGATGACCGCAAGCTCCTCCCCCCCGTATCTGGCAGCAAAATCCATATCCCGGATAGATTTCAAAACGGTTTTTCCCAATTTTTCCAGAACGCAGTCGCCTGCCTGGTGGCCGTGGGTATCGTTGACGACCTTGAAGTCATCGATATCGATCATGAGAAGGGAAACCGGTGTTTTGCCCCGGTTGGACTCCTCAACTTCTTTTTTAAGGATCACGGTGAACACCTCTTTCAGGTAGAGTCCGGTCAACTGGTCCACGGTGGTGTTGTCTGTGACAAACCCGCTTTTTTGTTCTTCAATAATTTTGGGCTCTGCCAAAGCCGGTACGATATTGGTCATATAGTCCAGGCAGGCCACGGTAATCCCCACATTTCTGCCAAGCTTTCGGTTGAGCAATTTCATGTGGGAAAGAATATTCTCCCAAAGATTTTTGGCCTTGGTATTCTCAAAGGATTCATGTGTGAGGGACAGGAGAATCAACGTGTAGATCCGGTCCTTGTATGCCTGTTCGTATTTCTTCAATAGAGGTTCATTCTCTGCGATCCGTTCAATTTCCTTCACCGATAACGTATTTTCATCCAAATCCACGATGTCTTTAAGGTGTTCTTCTTTTTGGGGATCATCCATGTGTGTGTCTTCTTTGTTTGGTGGGTTCAACCGGGTTATTGAGGATCACTATAAGTTGAGGGGCACTATAAGATCAATCCGGGATGCTTGTAAAGCGGATAAAATGCATCATAGCCGGGTTGCCCCAATCAGGAAGCCGCAAAATTTTTGTAGCTGTCCAGCTTCCGGTAGAGTGTGGCCCTTGAAATGCCCAGCCGTTTGGCGGTAAGCGCTCGGTTGTTGTTCGTCTGTTTCAAGGTGGCCTCAATGGTTTCTCTCACCACCTCTTCCAGGGTACCGCCGGCCGGAGACGACTTGTCTGTCTTGGTCTTTGAAATCCCTAAGTGGGTGGTGTCAATGGCGTCGCCGCCGCAAAGGTGAAGGGCCCTTTGCATACAGTTTTCCAATTCCCTGACGTTCCCGGGCCAGTGGTAGCTCACCAGGAGGTCCCTGGCCTCGGGGCTCAAGTGCGGCGGGGACGGGGTGTTTTCAGACAGAAACAGAGCGGCAAGGCGGAGGATATCTTTTTGTCCCCTGTCCTTGAGCGGGGGGATGCGGATGGGGAAAACGTTGAGCCGGTAGAAGAGGTCTTGCCTGAACCGGCCCTCCCGGATGGCTGTGGGCAGGTTGACATGGGTGGCGGCGATGATCCGGGTGTCAACGTTTACGGGCTTGTCGGCACCGATGCGGTACACCTCCCCGGTCTGGAGTACCCGCAGCAGCTTAACCTGCATCCGGTGGGGCATATCCCCGATTTCATCCAGGAGAATGGTGCCGGTGTTGGCCAGTTCGAATTTTCCCGGCTTCCCCCCTTTGGCTGCACCGGTGAAGGTGCCGTCCACATAGCCGAATAACTCGCTTTCCAGGAGGTTGGCGGGGATGGCGCCGCAGTTGATGGGGATAAAGGGATTCTGGTGCCTGCTGCTCCGGTTGTGGATGGCCTGGGCAAACAACTCCTTGCCCGTGCCGGTTTCCCCCTGGAGCAGGACGGTGCTGTCCGAAGAGGCCGCGCCCTTGGCCAGTTGCACCGCTTCGAGAAAGGCAGGTGATGATCCCACGATGCTGTCAAAGGTGAAATGGGCCCGGGTACCGGCGATGGTATCGGCCAGTTTATAAATATCCCTGACTTCGTTGAAGGAGATAACGGCGCCCAGCCGTTCTCCCCCCCGTGACACCACCAGCTGCACCGTGTGGATAAAACTGATGTTGTGATTCCGGACTTTCAGGCGGGCCTCTTTGTTGATCCAGGATTCGGGGTGGGCAGCCACGTCATCCAGGTCGATGTCCAGTCCCTTTAGTACGGACAAGGGCCTGCCTTCCAGATCGTCATTTTTCAGGATCTCCGCACCTTTTTGGTTCACCCGCCAGATCTGTTTTTCACTGTTGATGATGATCAATGCCGTTCTTGAGTAAGAGATGATCCGGTCAAGGAAATTCAGGTTGGCGGCCAGGGCTTTGTTCCGCCGCAATACCCTGAGCTGCTGCTCGGCGGCACGGGCGGCCGTGGTCACCATGTAAAGGGTGTGGGGGTGGGTGTGGGCAGAAGAACCGGAGACAGCTATAATGCCGATGAGCTTCTTGTCCTTTCCGAAAATCGGTGCGGTGGAGCTGGTCAGGCCGTGGGCCTGGCGGCAGAAATGCTCGTCATCCACAAGCTGAATGGGGATCTTGAGTTTCAGCGCCAGGGAAATGGCCGTGGTGCCCACATCCTTTTCGGTCCAGCGGTAGCCGGGAACGCAGTTCCGTGACGCCGAGTCCTCGATCAGCTCTTCTTTTCCCCTGATATGCAGAATGTATCCGTCGGCATCCACTGCGGCAATGATGAAATCGTTGGGGGACAGGAGATTGTAAAACTCCTCAAACTGGGGCAGGAGAATATCCAGCAGTTCCGCGTTCCGGTGCCGCCGCTGGGAAAGCTCCGCAGGGGAGAGGATTTCCTGGTTCTTGTTCCTCAGGATCGGATCAATCCCGTATTCCCGTGAACGCCGGAAAGAGAGTGCGATCTGCTCCTTCATGGCCCCGGGGCTGATCATTTGTCCTCTTTCTATCGCAGGTGTCTCTTTTTCATACATATTTTAAAATACCCAGGAATTTCGATGATATTTAGCCGGTGATATCCTTCTATCCATCGGTTGTTAGTAAACGGTTCCGAGTATACAGAAGGTGAGCGTGTATTTCAACTGCCGGAAGATAAAGGGAAATGGCATATTCAGTTTGCTGTATATGTCTATGGCATTGGTTTGTCTCAAAATCAGACATGTTTCAAATCGAGTCATTTGCCGTTGATTCCGCGTCAATTCAGGGCTTGGTTTGTATGGACGGTTGGAGGATGTATTAAAATGAGTCACATTCCCCTGAGGAAAATCTGCTATAGGATCACATGAAATTGTAAAATGATGCGATGCTTTAGTTACAATGTCGTAAGAATACGGGGGGTTGCGAAGTTTTTGCCCCTGGGGAACCAGGAGGGTGGCATACCCTTTGCTTTTAGAGGGGCAGTGGAGACCGCCAGGTCTCGGAAATAGATACATTAACCGCCGGACATCCGGCAAGGAGAGCGTTTGTGAGAACAGCGGATATCTTGGTCATCGGCGCTGGTATTACCGGATCTTCAACAGCCCTGGGACTGGTTCGCAAGGGGGCGGGACGGGTGGTGCTTCTGGACGAGCAGCTTAAAAGCCAGCGGCTGTCCCGGGGAAACTTCGGCCTGACCTGGTTCATGTGCAAAGGGGCCGGTTACCCGGGTTATGCCCTGTGGTCCCGGAAGGCTGCCGTGGCCTGGCCTGATTTTGCAAAAGGCCTTGAAGAGGAAACCGGTTACGATGTTGAACTGGACTGGACCGGCGGTGCTGTCCATGCCTTTGGCCAGGCGGAGCTGGACGGCTTTGCCAAATCCGTTGGAACCATCAGGGAAGGCTGCCGCAGCGTGGACATTGATTATCCCGTGGAGATCCTTGACCGCAAACAATTCGCAGCGCTGATGCCGGAGATGAGCCTGGGAGAGGAGGTATCGGGAGGCATGTACACCAGTGAACAGGGGCATGTAAACCCCTTAAAGCTTCTCGGTGCGGTACGGTGTGCTTTCCAGAAACTGGGGGGCGTCTACCATGCGGCCCAGGGGGCAAGACAGATCCTGCCCCAGGCAAACGGCACCATTCTGGTAAAGACCTGCAGCGACACCTATGAATGCAAAAAGCTGGTTATTGCTGCCGGCCACGGCTCTGCCCGTCTTGTTGCGTCCCTGGGTGAAACCCTTCATATCTATCCCCAGCGCGGCCAGCTCATGGTAACGGCCCGGTGCCGGCGCAAACTCCATGTCCCCCTGCTCAGCGTTCGCCAGACCCAGGACGGCACTTACATGATCGGGTTGTCCACGGAGAATACGGCCCTGGACACCCGGGTTTCCGCAGATGCCATGAAATCCCAGGCCGCCACTGCGGTCCGCATCTTTCCGGAGCTGGGAAACCTCAACTGGGTTAGGGCCTGGGGGGCCATCCGGGTCATGACACCGGACGGCGGCCCCATTTATAGTCAAATCGGGGACCATGAGAACATCAGCGTTCTTGCCCTTCACAGCGGGATCTCCCTGGCCCCGCTCCATACCGGCTCCATCGCCCCCTGGATCCTGGGGGAAACCACAGACAACCAGATTTCAGAATTTTCCAACGGACGGTTCCATGCGTAAAGAATACACAACAACCGGGGGGAGCACTCCCGGTTTCACATCAGACGATACCCGGACCGAAACCGTTTTCGTCATCCTGGACGGAACGGCCGTCGCCCTGCCAAAGGACGTCAGTGTTGCCGCAGGACTCCTGGGGATCGGTGAGATGATCTCCCGGATATCCCCTTCATCCCAAAAGCCCTGCTCTCCCCACTGCCTGATGGGCGTCTGCTACGAGTGCATGATGGAGATCAACGGCGTACAGCGCCAGGCCTGCCTGACTGATCCCGAGGAGGGCATGGTGATCAACCGCCGGCTGAATTCCCAAGGGTATGAGAGAGTCAAAGGAGATAAGGCATGAGCCACCACTACGACGTGATTGTCATCGGCGCCGGCCCTGCCGGCCTGAGTGCCGCCACCCTCCTGACCCGCATGGGACTGGACGTCCTGGCACTGGACGAACAGCCGCGGCCTGGCGGGCAGATTTACAGAAATGTTGAGGGTGCCGGCGCCCAAAGGCTGACCCTTTTCGGCACGGACTACAGCGACGGTCTCGACCTGGTGCGTGATTTCAGAGCGGCGGGTGTGGCTTATGAATCGGGCGCTTCGGTATGGCAGGTGGAACCGGACGGCCGGGTCTGCTACTCAAAGGACGGGGCATCCAAACAGATCTCTGCCAACTATATTATCGCCGCCACAGGGGCCATGGAACGGCCGGTGCCCATCGCGGGCTGGACTCTTCCCGGGGTCATGGGCGCGGGGGCAGCCAACAATCTGGCCAAGGAAGCAGGGCTTTGCCCGGCCGGAAAAGTCGTTCTTGCCGGCAGCGGACCACTCCTGCTTTTAGAGGCCTCTATCCTGATGAAGAAGGGCGTGGAGATTGCGGCCATCCTGGAAACCACGGATCTTATCCCCGGGGCGGATGCCGCGGCCAAGCTGCCCAAAGCCCTCATGGGATGGGAACTATTGTCCAAAGGCGCTGCCATGCTGATGGAACTTCGCAAGGCGGGTATTCCCCACCACCGGGGAGTCCGCCACATCAGAGCCCTGGGAACCGATGCCCTGGGCGGTGTGGAAGCCAGCGTAAAGGGGAAAAACCTGGTGCTTGACGCAGACCTGCTGCTGCTTCACTTCGGGGTGATTCCCAACACCCATATTTTCAGGCAGGCCGGCTGCCGGATGGTCTGGGACCAAAAGCTTCGGTACTGGTACCCGGCCAGCGACGACTGGGGCCGTACCAACTTTGAAAAGATCTTTGCGGCAGGTGACGGCAGCCGGGTCCACGGGGCGGTTGC
>CAJWHT010000008.1 GCA_913041495.1 uncultured Desulfobacteraceae bacterium
CATCTATGTGGACAGCCCCCTGGCGTCCAACATTACAACGGTGTTCGGAGAGCATCCGGAAGTCTATGATCGGGAAACCCATGCGGCCTTCCTGGAAAAGGGGCTGAACCCCTTTTACTTTGACAGCATCAAGTTCGTGGAGACCGTGGAGGAGTCCATGAACCTTACCCGGGACAACACGCCCCACGTGGTGATTTCCGCCTCGGGCATGTGTGAGGCCGGACGTATTCTCCATCATCTGCGCTATAAGATACACGACCCCAAAAATACCGTCCTGCTGGTGGGCTACATGGCACAGCATACCCTGGGCCGGCGGCTGGAGGAGTTAGGAAGCTTGAAGGGTGAGGATGGAGACGCCGCCCCGGAAGTTAAAATCCTTGGCAAGTCCTATCCCCTGCACGCCAGTGTGGAGAAAATCGGTGGGTTCAGCGCCCACGCCGACCGCCATGAACTCATGCGGGTGATCACCGAATCCAACCTCCGGGTGAACCGGGTGGCAGTGGTTCACGGAGAAGCCTCTCAAAGTGAGGCGCTTGCCCGGCGGCTGAATGAAAAAGGGCTGAGTACCGTAGTGCCTCAGCCCGGGGATCGTATTTCATTGTAAAATGTTGATTGTTTGTACCTCCTAACAAGATTGACGTCTTGAAAGTTTATCTTGTTGTGCTTATACTTGTGGGTGACAACCCGGTGTAACAGCCGGTATGATACGACCCCAAACTTGCGGCGTTCTTACTGCCGCAGGAGGTGAATAATGGTAAAATCAGTCAACATCAATGCAAAAGAATGCTGCCTTAAGGAAAAAGATCGTCTGGTCAAGGAGCTTTACGCCTGTGACTATGACACCACCAGCATGGAAGAAAGATCGCTGTGCTATAAATGGGCGGCGAAAAAGAGCGGCCGGCGCCACCGGGCGTGCATGATTTCCTGATGTAAACATCCCGGCCCTGAAGGAGGACAATATGGACGCTTTTGTCATGGACAACGAAACGGCCTGTGTTGTGGATCTGAACATATTGAACACCCACAACGAAAAGGGCTGTGAAGCCTGTAACCAAAAGTTTAATCTCGGGGATACCGTGGTGATGGCCTGCGGGGCCTGGGATGACGGGGGCGCCCGTCTCATTCACGAACGCGAAGCGACCTTTGATCCCAAAACCCGGGCCTGGTATGAACGCAAATACTACCGGGCGTTAAAAATGAAGGCAAATGAGAACATAAATTGACCTAGTTGGGGGGCTGAGCCTTTACGATTGCCATGTCCGTTCCCCGGGCAGAGAGGGTCAGCCCCCGCCCCACCGTTTCTTCAAGTTCAAATGGAAACCAAAGCTCATACATTTCAGGGCATACTGCAAAGACCTGGGTGGTCAAGGCCCCCAGAATCTTTGAATAGAATTTGCTCGCCTTTCCGTCTTTTGCCTCTTCGGTAAGATCCAGAAGAAAAACCACCCGTGCCCGGCCTGTGGCCTTGTCCGTTTTTGCGGCCAGAAACGGCGGTGCAGGTTTGTCGCCGTTGAAGGACACCCGGCAGAAACCGCAGGCTGCAAATTCATCCAGCAGGGTATCAAGTTCCCCTGGCGCCAGGGTGTCCTGCCGAAGGTTTATGCATTTTCCCCCTGAAACAATAATGTTTAGATTTTTTTCTTGGATATAGGATTTAACCGCCTTGTATATCCGGCGGTCCCCCAGCATTTCCTGGTTGATATCTTCAAATTTCATCATGGTTCTTTTTTTACTCGCTGTAGGTGTCCCGGATGGCTTCGAAGGCCGGGCGCAGATGGCGTATGGCTCTGAATATGTTGGGGTCCAGGTGGGGGCCGGCACATTCTTGAAGTTCCTGCCAGGCGGCTTCCGGGGAAAAGGCCTGCTTGTATGAGCGCTCAGACCGAAGGGCGTCGTAGACGTCGGCGTAGGCCACGATGCGGCCGGGCAGGGGAATGGCATCGCCTGCCAGCCCCAAGGGATATCCGTTGCCGTCCCAGCGTTCATGGTGGGACATGGCGATGGTGGCGGCGTATTCCCTGACCTTTGCTCCCATCTTCAGTTCCGGTGGTGTCTGGGTCTTCAGGGCGTAGAATTCCTGCATTCCCCTGGGTTTCATCAGGAGGATATCCGCCCCGATTTTGCAGTGGTGCTTCATGATTTCCATCTCCCCGGGGGTGAGCCTGCCCTGTTTGAGAAGGATACCGTCGGGGATACCTATCTTGCCCAGGTCGTGGAGGGACGCGGTGAGAAATATCAGTTCTATTTCCCTGTCGGGCAGCCCAAGGGCCTGGGCGATCAGGCGGCTGATGTGGCTGACCCGCATGACATGGTCGCCGGTCTCCTCATCCCTGAGCTCTCCGGCCTTGGCCAGCCGCCACACCAGATCGTGGTGGAGAAATTCCAGTTCCCGGGTCCGTTTTTTTACCTTGGCTTCCAGGGTGGTGTTCTGCCGCCGCATTTTATCTTCATAGGATTTGAGGCGCAGGGCGGAAATGAGCCTGGCCACCAGGTCTTCGGGGTTGATGGGTTTGTTCAAAAGATCTGTGGCCCCGTATTCCAGGGCCCGGCGCTTGAGGGCCGTGTCCGCGTCTCCGGTGAGTACAATCACGGGGATGCGGCTGGTATGGTCTGCCTCCTGAAGGATTTCCAGAAGATCGAACCCGGATTTGCCCGGCATGTTGGCGTCGGTGACGATTACATCAATGTCATGGGCGTTGATCTGGGTTACCGCCTCATCCACGCTTTGGGCAAAACAGAGGCGCCATTCATCCCGCCGGTGGTGCAGCATCCGCTCCACCCCTTTGAGGTAATGCGCTTCATCATCCACAAAAAGCAGTCGATTCATGACATTCTAAGCCCTAAAACAATACCCTTTCAGCCTATAACCCAGGCGCTATTCTGACACGGTTTATCAAAGTGATCAATGAATTTTATGTGACAGGGTCAGATCGCGCACCTAAGTGGTTTTAGGCGGTGTTGTATGCACGTCCAATGACTGTCATGGCCGTTATTCCGCCCCGAATTCAGAGGGCTTGAGCCGGGTGAGATATTCGACCAGGGCCTTGTTTTTTTCAAAGGCCAGTTTTTCTTTTTTGATGAAGATGTTGAAGTGGTCTGCTCCGGGCTGGATGCCCGGAAAAGGGTCCACCAATATCTTTTCTGCAAGTTCACGGATAACGGTGTATTTGGGGACGAAGCCTATGCCTAAGCCGGCAATGGCACCGTTGATAATGCCCCGGATATGGTTGATCTGGACCACTTGTTTCAAGCAGGCCTGTTTGCTTTCAGGGATGGCGGTGATGAAGTGCCGCCACCAGGCCAACTGCTTGTCGTTGGAAAGGATGTTGATCCCGGAAAGGTCCTCTAAGGTGTCTATCCCGTGTTCCTTGAGAAATGCCGGAGAGGCAATGGTAACGTATTGCTCCTGGAAGAGGTGGAAGGTTTCCAGATTCGGCAGGGCATGGGGGATGCAGTCCACGACGAGATCCACCTCATCCCTGGCTAAAGGCGTTTCCAGGTGGTGGGAAAAGTAAAAGTCCAGATGGATGTCCGGATGGGTGTCAAGAAAGTCCCGGATGTGATTGATCAGGATGGTGGTGCCGAATTCCACGGGGCTGCCCAGCCGGATGCTGACCCTGGCTTCATGCCTGTACCGGGAGACCTCCTGGTCCGCCCGTTCGATCTCGTAGAAAATCTTTTCGCAGGAGCGGTAGAGGGCGTAGCCGGCAGGGGTCAGATCCAGCACTTTGCCCTGCCGGACGATCAGGGGGGTGTCCACGGAAGCTTCCAGTTTTTTGATGGCATGGCTGACGGCAGACTGGGTGACAAAGAGGTGTTCTGCCGCCCGGGTGAAATTTTTCACCTTTGCCAGGGTAAAAAAGGTTTTCAGGTGATAGAGATCCATGATCAGTATGATCCAAATTCATGATTTCGATAAATATTATGAATTTTACTTTAGCAGTTCTGTGGTTATATTACAAGTATCCATCATCCAAACACCTGCAAAAGGAGGTTAAACCATGAAAAACGGTCTGGCGCAAAGCACCATAAATGATATTTTACATACCCTGGGAATAATCCCCATGGACGCGGGGGCGAATCCCGGCGCCACCTCCGGCAGCAGTGCGGGATGGATCGAAACAGAGGGCCCTGAACTGGTCAGCTACTCACCTGTCAACGGCCAGCCCCTGGCCAGGATCAGGACGGCCCGCCGGGAAGATTACGAAACCCTTATGAAGCGTGCCCAAGAGGCGTTTAACACCTTCCGGATGACACCGGCCCCCAAACGGGGGGAAATGGTCCGGGAAATCGGCAATGCCCTCAGGGAAAAAAAAGATGCCCTGGGCGCCCTGATTTCCCTTGAAGCCGGTAAAATTCTGGCCGAAGGCCAGGGGGAAGTCCAGGAGATGATCGATATCGCTGATTTTTCCGTGGGGCTGAGCCGCCAGCTTTACGGCCTGACCATGCATTCCGAACGCCCGGAACACCGGATGTATGAGCAGTGGCATCCCCTTGGCATCGTGGGGATCATCACCGCCTTTAACTTTCCTGCGGCGGTCTGGTCCTGGAATGCCCTGATCGCAGGTGTCTGCGGCGATGCCAACATGTTCAAGCCCAGCTCAAAAACGCCGCTTACCGCCATTGCCATCCAGAACATCATCGCACCGGTGGTGGATAAATTCGGGGCGGACGGTATCTTCAACATGGTGATCGGCTCCCGCACAGACGTGGGAGAACCCATGCTCCATGACCCGCGCATCCCTTTGATCTCCGCCACCGGCAGCACGGCCATGGGCAAGCATGTGGGGCAAGTTGTGGGGGGGCGTTTGGGCAAAAGCCTGCTGGAACTGGGGGGGAACAACGCCATCATCGTCACCGAGGATGCGGATATGGACATGGCCATCCGGGCCACCCTGTTCGGTGCCGTGGGCACGGCGGGCCAGCGCTGTACTTCCACCCGGCGGATCATTGTGCAGTCTTCGGTCAAAGAGACCTTTGTCAAACGTCTGGTGGCCGCTTACAAACAGGTGAAAATCGGCAATCCCCTGGATGAATCCACCCTCATGGGGCCGCTTATCGATGAAGGGGCCGCAGAAGCCATGGACCGGGCCCTTGAGGCCGTGGTGGCCCAGGGGGGAGAAATTCTGTACGGCGGGGGAAGGGCGACGTTGGACGGCCTTGAAGGCGGCAGTTACGTGATTCCGGCTGTTGTGGCTGCGGAAAACCACTACCCTGTCGTTCAGGAAGAGACCTTTGCCCCCATTCTTTATATCATCGAATATGACAGTTTCGACCAGGCCATCGACCTGCACAACGGGGTGCCCCAGGGGCTTTCCTCTGCCATATTTACAGGCTCCGTACACTACCAGGAAGGCTTTCTCTCCCACAGGGGATCGGACTGCGGCATTGCCAATGTGAATATCGGTACCTCCGGGGCAGAGATCGGCGGTGCCTTCGGCGGGGAAAAGGAAACCGGCGGCGGCCGGGAGTCCGGCTCAGACGCCTGGAAGATTTACATGAGACGACAGACCAACACCATTAACTGGGGCAGGGAGCTTCCCCTGGCCCAGGGAATTGAATTTAATATCAGTGAGGATTAAAATGACCAACAGCGTATATACATTACCCGCCCCCTACAATGAGCCCGTTAAAGACTATGCGCCGGGCAGCCCGGAACGGGCCGCCCTCAAGGCCGAACTCACCCGCCAGCTAAATGATTCAGTGGAGGTGCCGGTGATCATTAACGGACAGGCGGTCCGTACCGGCAACGTCCGGGAAATCGTCTGCCCCCACGACCACAGCAGAGCGCTGGGCACCTTCCACATGGCCGGAGAAGATGAGATCCATGCGGCCATTGATGCGGCAATGGCCGCAAAACCTTTCTGGGAAGCCATGGACTGGCAGGAGCGGGCGGCCATCTTCCTGAAAGCCGCCGATCTGATGTCCCAGAAATATACGGCAAAGATCAACGCCGCAACCATGCTGGGACAGTCCAAGAACGCTTTCCAGGCGGAAATCGACAGTACCTGTGAACTGGCGGATTTCCTCCGGTTCAACGTCAAGTTCATGGAGGAGATTTATACGGGCCAGCCCCGGTCCGGCCGCGGGATCTGGAACCGCACCGAATACCGTCCCCTGGAGGGCTTTATTTTTGCCCTGAGCCCCTTTAATTTCACCGCCATCGCAGGCAATCTGAGTTCCGCCCCTGCCATGATGGGCAACACCGTGGTATGGAAACCCGCATCCACCGCCGTGCTGTCCGGTTATTTCATCATGGAGATCTTTAAGGAGGCCGGCCTGCCCGACGGCGTGATCAACTTTATCCCGGGCCGCGGCTCCCAGATCGGCAGAATCCTGCTTTCCCACAGGGACCTTGCAGGGATTCACTTTACGGGCTCCACCGGGGTGTTCCAGACCCTGTGGCAGAAAACCGGTGAACATATCGACACCTACACATCCTACCCCAGGATTGTGGGAGAAACCGGCGGCAAAGATTATATCTTTGTCCATCCGTCCGCTGATGTGACCCAGGCCGCCACTGCGGCTGTCCGGGGAGCATTTGAATACCAGGGACAAAAATGTTCCGCCTGCTCCCGTCTCTACCTGCCTAAATCCCTCTGGCCTGCGTTTGAAGAACGCTTGGGCGAACAGATCAAGGAAATCAAGATGGGACCGGTAACGGATTTTTCCAACTTCGTGAACGCCGTGATCGATGAAAAGGCCTTCGACACTATCGCAGGCTACATCGAACGGGCCGAAAACTCGGAAGATGCCGAGGTGATCATCGGCGGTGAGCGAGATAAATCCCGGGGGTATTACATCCAGCCCACGGTGATTCTGGCCAAGGAACCGGACTACGAAACCATGGCCGAGGAGATTTTCGGCCCGGTGCTTACCATTTTTGTTTATCCTGATGATGATCTTGAGGCCACCCTGGACCTTTTGGACAGCACCTCCGCCTATGCCCTCACCGGTGCGATCTTTGCCAGGGACCGCGGTGTGGTCAACCATCTGATGGCACGCCTGACCCATACGGCCGGCAATTTTTACATCAACGATAAGCCCACCGGTGCCGTGGTGGGGCAGCAGCCATTCGGCGGTTCCCGGAAAAGCGGGACCAACGACAAGGCCGGCAGCCCCTTAAACCTTCTGCGATGGACATCCCCTAGAACCATCAAAGAAACCTTTGTCCCCCCTGAAGATTTCAGATATCCCTTTATGGACGAATCCTGATTCCCCACACATCAGGCATATACCGTAAACGGCAGCCGCAGGTTTTACTTGTATTCTGCCTTTTACGGTATTATGCTTTTCGGATTGTTTCCTAAATACAGGGGTGACCGTGGCGAATCTGAAGCAGGACATATCCCCGCGGGTGTTGGATGATTTGAAGAAGAGGTCACTGGCGGGGGTTTTTACTTACACCATAGCGCTTTGCGTGGTGCTTTTTCCTGACGGCTATTACTACCGTAATCCCCAGATGTCCAATTGGTTTCTCTGGCTGATCACAGGTATCTGTGTGCTTCGGCTGATCCAGCTTTTTATTGAATCAAAATTCATATCCCGGCCCACCCGGCTGAATACCTGCCTATTCTGGGTGGGGGTGGTTGTGACCGGTTTGATATGGGGGGTATTGTCTGCCATTGTCATGGTGCAGCCCGGAGAGGAAAACGTCAAACTGATGATGCTGGTATGCACCATCGGCATCTGCTCGGGCGGATGTTCGGCATTCAGCCCTGATTTGCGCCTTGCGCTGGTGTTCAATGTGTTTATCCTATGGCCGAGTATTTTTGCCCTGGCCACGGTGACGGAGAATTTTCCGCTTGTCAGTCTTCTGGTGATGTTTTCCACCTATATGGCCTTTATGTCCAGCCGCCAGAACACCGAGTACTGGACTGCCCTGAACAATGAGACCCTGCTGAAAGAAAAAACCCGGGACCTTGAAAAACTATCGAACATGGACGGGCTCACCGGGCTTTACAACCGCAGGTTTTTTGATACGGCATTCAAGCTGGCCTGGCAGCGGGCATTGCGGAACCGTCAGCGGCTTTCCCTGATCATCTGCGATATTGACTATTTCAAACAGGTGAATGACGCCCATGGCCATCAGGCCGGTGACGAGTTCCTCAGAACCATGGCCCATACCCTGACCCAGGTGTTCAAACGCCAGACCGATATCGTGGCCAGATACGGTGGTGAAGAATTTGTGGTGCTCATTGAAGATGCCGGTGACGGACGGGCGGTGGAGCTTTCGGAGCGGTTCCGGCGGCAGATGGCAGACAACCGGGTGCGCTTTGAGGCCCGTACCATCCGGGCAACCGTTTCCTTAGGGGTGGCCGAAGAGGTACCGGCAGCGGACACACAAAGAGAATCCCTGCTTGCCCGGGCCGATGCCATGCTCTACAAGGCCAAGCAGAGCGGCCGGAACCGCGTGGCCGTCTATACGGATTGACTCCTCCGCAATAACGGCCATGGGCCGTCCAGGAATGCTATTCGGCGTGCCCACAACAAACCATGAAAGAATTCAGCGAGTTATTTGGTTCTTTCATATAAACCTCCCCACAGAAAAGAGCAAAGCGTTCCGGCCGGGTCATGGAGAAGCCGGCGCCTTATCAGAGACCGGGATTATTTACTTTTCATTGTGTAGACCCCGTTCCACTCATCCTTGGGCTGGTGCTCCGCCAGGTACTGGCACCGCTCCACAAACATTTTGGACAGCTTATCACCGGGGTTCAGCTCCAATGCCCTGTAAAATGCGGAGATGGCCTTTGACCAATTCCCCTTCCTGTAGTGTTCCCGCCCGTCCCTGAAATGGTTTACCACTTCCATGAGGTTGGGAAAACTCTCTTCCGAATGGTAGTCCAGGACCTCATAAACCCGTACCGGTGTGGATTTGCCCTTGACGATCACATCGTCAATATCCCGGATGCGGTAGGTGCCCCGCAGTTTGTCATAGGTATACCCTGAAATGAGAATCCGGGCGTAATACTGCTTGCAGGCCGACTCCAGGCGGGCAGCCAGGTTGACACCGTCCCCGATGACGGTAAAGTCCATGCGCTTGGGGGAACCGATGTTGCCGGATACCACCATATCGGTATTCAGGCCGATGCCCATATCCAGGGGCATTTTGCCCACGGCTTCCCGCTCCACATTCCACTTGTCCAGTTCCGTAATCATGGAAATGGCGGCCCGGACCGCCGCATCTTCATCGTGTTCACCGGGAATGGGAATACCGAAGCCCGCCATGATGGCATCGCCGATGAACTTGTCCAGCATCCCGTTTTCCTGCTTGATGCAGTCCACCATGATGGTGAAGTATTCATTCAGGAGGCTGACGGTCTCCTGGGCCCCGTGGGTTTCGGTGATAGAGGTAAATCCCCGGATATCTGAAAAAAGGATGGTGGCTTCCATGCTCCTGCCACCCAGGATATCCTGATTTTCCCCGGTGAGCAGCCGGTCGGCCAGGCCGGGGTCCATATACCGGGACATGGTGGACTTCATCCGTTTTTCCGTGCTGATATCCTCTACGACGATCATGGTCCCCAGGCTCTTGCCCTCGCCGCTGCGCAGGGGAAGACTGTTGACGTTGGCCGACACCTCATGTTCCGGAAATTTAAGTTCCGCATCCATGGTGATCATCTGGCTGCCGGTTTCCCCGGTTTTCTTCAACTGCTCTATAAGCCAGCTGTTTTCCCCGTTGAAAAACTCTTCCGCCTTTTTCAATATGATATCCTTGTCCGCCATCTTGAAAATGCGACACCCGGCGGCGTTGCAGGTCATGATCGTGCCCTCGTCGTCCAGGGTAATCACACCGTTGGACATACTTTCCAGCATACTCTCGTTGTAATTTTTCATATTCTGGACATCGGCGAAGAGATTGGCGTTTTCCAGGGCAATGGAAATCTGGGCGGTAAATGCCCGCAGGCGGGATTCATCCTCATCGGTGAATGCTCCGCCCTTGCGGTTGAGTACCTGGGTGACACCGATGATCTTCCCGTCCTTGTTCACCACCGGAACACAGAGAATGGACCGGGTAAAAAAACCGGTCTGCTTGTCAAAGGAGGGATTGAAACGCAGGTCGGCATAGGCGTAAGGGATGTTGATGGTTTTTCCGGTGGTGAACACCGCACCGGCGATGCCCATGTGGTTGGGGAACCGGATCTGTGTGGTTTCAATCCCCTCCCCCACCTCGGACCAGAGTTCATTTGTCTTTTTATCGTTGAGAAACAGGGTGGACCGCTCAGCATGAAGCATTTTGGTGGCCTCTCCCATGACCTTTCGAAGCAGGGTCCCCAATTCGATCTCCGAGGTAATATCCGCCACCATATCCAGAAAGCCCATCTCTTTCTCCCTGGAAAGCTTCATCTTTTCAATGACCTGGGCATCCTGAAGGGTCACCGCAGCCTGGAGGCACATGGCCTCGATGACGCGCATATCCCTGTCGGTAAACTCGCCGTGAATCTTGTTCAATGCCTGGATGACACCGATCACCGTCCCCCTGCCCGTACGGATGGGGGCGCAGAGAATGGAATGCGTCTTAAATCCGGTCTGGTCGTCAATGGAGCGGTTGAACCGCTCGTCTGAATAGGCGTCGTGGATAATCACCCCACGTCCCTCGTGGAAAACCGAGCCGGCGATCCCCTTGGTGTTGACCATCCTGATCCGCTGCTTGAAGCTGCCCATGGCCACCCTGGCATATAGTTCGTTGCTTTCTGCATCGTTGAGAAATATCGTACACCGCTGGGCATCCACCTCCTTGGCCGTAACCTCCATGAGGTGCTGAAGGATTTCATCCAGACTTTCCAGCTTTGCCATATCCCGGGAGATGGCCAGCAGCATCTCTGCCCGATTCAGCCGCTGCCGTTCATCCTCTGTCAGATTCTCTTTATTCTTCGGCGAACCGCCGGCGGTGTTTTTCATCTCATAATTTTCCATGGCGGTGCATCCTATTTCCACGCGTATTCTTCGAGTTTCTGCCTCATGGCCTGGATCATCTCCTGGAGCTGGTGGATCTCATCCCTGTACCCCAGTGAATTGTCCATCACAGCCTGCTGATTTTCCTGATTCTTTTTTTCCAGCTCGTCCCTGAGCGCCGCTATGGTTTCCTTGAGCAGCTGGATTTCTTTGTCGCGTTCCGCCACGGCATCCTGAACGGCCTGTTCCTTGCTCATGGCCAGTTGTTCCAGCCGCTCCCGCAGTGCGATCACCGTATCCTTCAGGAGCCGGTTCTCATGCTCAAGCTCAATACGCGCCTCGTCCGATTCATTCATGATAGCCAACCCTCTGATCTGGCCCGGGATACCCTCCCGGGACCCCGCAGGAATCCGCCTGCGGACAGATTTAATTCGCCTGGTAAAGTGTAATTATCAGGTATCAGAATACCATTCTTTTTTCAATACGTGAATGTCTGTTCAAGACCATTCAACGCGACTTTTGCCGCCCTCCCCGTCTTATCTGAAGAACAATTCTCCGACAGCGATGGCGACGGTTCCCATAAGCAGTGCGATAACGATAAAACTGACGACATTCTTCAACATACAGGCCTCCTTGAGTCAAACATTTGCAGGTTCACGTCCGAAGAATCAGGCCCCATTGTCCATGCTCCCGGCATATCTGTCAAGCACCGGGATTCCTTTTGTGTGCGCATGTACACAAATCCGTCCAATTGCCTCATCTGCAGTGCCTCCGGGAAAATTCGCCGCCATCCCATTTCAAGGAACACCATGGGCCGGCCATTAAATCCTTGACGCCCTGCAGGCACAGGCAGATAATCACCCGGAAACGGTTGGACTGATATCAGAAACTGAATGGTGGAAAGAAAAAACAGCGCACAGCGGGGCCTTATGAACCGGAAACTCATTACCAACGTCACCATCCGCACCATGGATCCACAGATTTTGGAACCACGAATTTTGGATTCACAGGCCTTGGATTCCCGGCAACCGGACGCCCAGGCCATGGCCTGGGAAGGATCAGCCATCCTCGGACTCGGGGAAAAACAGGCCCTGGTTCGCGAATTCGGCCCCATGGAAGAAATCGACGGCCGGGGGGCAACGGTTCTGCCCGGTTTCATAGATCCCCACATTCATTTCTTTGACGGCGCCATGTTCAGGGACGCCCTGGACTGCTCACCGGCCGCCACCCCGGACATGCCAACCATGGTGGATGCCCTGGCCACCCAGGCCGCCCGCCATCCCCGTGATGAATGGATCTTCGGCCAGGGCTACGATCCTGCTGCCCTTCCCGGCCAGATGCCGCCCACCCGGGACGACCTTGACCGGGCCTGCCCTGACCGGCCTGCCGCCCTGTTCCATTACTCCATGCACGAATGCGTGGTCAACTCCGTTGCCCTGAAACGGCTTGGCATCGGCCCTGCTACCCCCCAGCCCCACGCCGGAGAAATCGTACGGGACCACAACGGCCGTCCCACGGGCGGCCTGGTGGAAATGGCCATGGGCCGGGTGGCCACCGCCGTCAAACACAGTATGTTGATCACCCAGGCGGCACAGATAAAAAAACGGCTGCGGTCCTGCCAGGAAGACCTTTTCAAGGCCGGGATCACTGCGGTGGGAGATCCCGCCGTCTCCCGCCCTACCCTTAATTTTTATGAATCCGCCTTTGCCGACGGCACCCTGTCCATCCCGGTCACGGCCTTTCCCTGCGATGACACCAATTTTTTCGGCCTGCCCGAAGACCGGTCAGGACAACGGCCCCGGCCGCCGAAAGATCCCCGCCTGACCATCGGCCCCCTTAAAATCTTTTTGGACGGCGCAGACCGCGCATCGGTCCGCCTCAGTCCGGCACAGGCTGTCAAATCCGGCATCGGTACTGCGGCCCGTGCCATTGAATCCAGAAGCCTGGCCCCCTTCCGCCTGCTGCTGCGCAGCCCGGGCCACCCCGACGGCAGCGGCGTCCGCTTCGGTATCAAAATGGTGGAGGATTCCCGCGGCACGGAATGCGTTCGAAAGGCCGTCACCTCCGGCCACACCCTGGCCTTCCACGCCATCGGCAACGCCGCCGTGGACCAGGCCCTCACTTTGATGCGCAAAGCAGACAAAGGTCATCCCGCCTCTCCGCCCCCGAGGGTCGAACATGCCCTTTTCCTCACACCGGATCTCATCACCCGGCTTGTGTCTCAACGGATGGCCGTGGTCACCCAGCCCGCGTTCCTGGATTTTTTGGGGTCCGACAACGTCCCGCCCCTGCCGGGATTCATGCTCATGCCGCTGAAGACGCTCATGGCCTCCGGCATCTGTGTTGCCGGCAGCTCAGACTGGCCCGTATCTTCATTCAGCCCTCTGCTTGCCATCCAGCGTGCCGTCACCCGTATCGCAAACTCAGGCGAAGCTATCCAGCCAAACGAAGCCGTTTCGGTAGCGCAGGCCCTTGCCATGTACACCATCCATGCCGCCCGGGTTTTAGGCAAAGAAGCCGAATCCGGCAGCCTTGCCCCGGGTAAGCGGGCGGATTTCGTCCTGCTTTCGGATGATCCGATGGCTGCCGAACCGGATAGGATTTCAAAAATCAGGGTGAATGAAACATATCTCGCAGGGGAGAAAGTAGCGGGATAACGGGCTATCCGGCCTTTTGGCACACACGCTTTTCAGCCGATGGATTTCAACTGAACGGGTCCCTTATGGATTGAACGAAACTCGTCAGTAATATATCTGGCCAAGTGGCCTATCACTTGATTATTCTGATTTTCTGATTCATTAAGATATACCTTGGCCGATGGCAGCGCAGGCAGCGTATCTGCAGAAATTATACGAAATTCAGGCAAACGTATGCTTGTACCGATTGGCGCTACGGCGAGTCCTGATTTCACGGCAGCCAGAATTCCTGAAATACTGGGGCTTGAATAAGCAATTCTATATTTAATATTTTGCCTTTCCAAGGCCTGTATCGCCCATTGGCGGTATATGCATCCGTCATGAAAGACAGCGATGGGCAATGGGGATTTTTTTTCTGGTTCCAAATCTTTGGGTCCGGCCCATATAATCGGCTCATCCCTTAAAAATTCGCCTCCGATTTCATTACCCGGGGTGTTTCTTAAACATAAATCCAACCTGCCCTGCTGGAGCATTTTTAAAAGATCGTTTGAAAGATCACAGTACAAATCCACTTGAACCAGGGGATATTGTTCTGCAAACCGTTTCAAAATCCCGGGCAGATATAATGCCGCGTAGTCTTCAGCCGATCCGACCCGAATTAGTCCGGTCATGTCAGGTTTTCTAAATGCTGCCAAAGTCTCATTATGCAGTTGTAAAAGACGGTTTGCAGATTTTAAAAAATATTGGCCATGTGCCGTTAATTCAACACCTCTGGGTACCCTGTTAAAAAGCGTTTTGCCCAAATATTCTTCTAATTTTCGCACCTGGGTACTGACTGCAGATTGTGTAAGATTTACTTTGCAAGCCGCCTGCGTAAAATTTAAAGATTGTGCAGCCGCAATAAACGTTCTGAGTATATCTGGTGTCAAATCCATGGCTATGTCCATAATTTAAATTTATGGAGAATATATTAAAGATTAGTTTGTGAAATGTCAAAATGTATTGCCATCATAACGTCCTATGATGTCGGCAGCGTAATCCCAACAATGAAAGAAAATACAAACCATAAGGCCGGAACTTGTGGTATACAAACTTCAGTTTTTCACCCGATCCGCCAATACAACATAAGGAGGTACCATGCCCCGGAAAAAGCCAACGATGTCAAGAAGAGACTTTGTTAAAACAGCCGCATCAGCCGGCGTGGCCGCCCCCCTGATGGCGTTGGGTTCCGCATTGCCAGCCAACGATGCCAATGCGTCGGAGCATCCGACACAAAAGACCGTGCCCAAGCGGCCCTTCGGGAAAACCGGGGAAATGGTCCCCATCCTTTCTCTGGGCGGGGTGTTAAAAGAGTCTGATCTGCTGGTATTCCGGCAGGCGTTTAAACTGGGGGTGACCTATTGGGATACGGCGGATTCCTACGGCTGGGGGAAAAATGAAAAGGCCATCGGCAAGTATTTTGCCAAGTTTCCGGATGACCGCCGGCAAATCTTTCTGGTGACCAAGGCGGCGACATCCGATCCGGAAAAGCTGACCGAGGCGTTGAACCGGTCGCTTCTGCGTATGAACACTTCATATATTGATTTGTACTTCATTCATTATGTGGGCAATGTTGAAAAGGAACTGACAAATGACGTCAAAGCCTGGGTTGATAAAGCCAAAGCCGAAGGGAAAATCCGGTTCTTCGGGTTCAGCGCCCATAAAAACATGGAAGAAAGCATGATGGCGGCAGCAAAGCTTGGATGGATCGACGGCATCATGATGAGCTATAATTACCGGCTGATGGTTAAAGATGAGATGAAACGGGCCGTAGAGGCCTGTGTCACGGCTGGTATCGGATTGACGGCCATGAAAACCCAGGCGGCGTTTACCGCCAACTTTTACGCCTCCATCGGTTCGGAAACCGACGATGCATTAGAGATGACAGACAATTTTATGCGGAAAGGCTATACCACAGAACAGGCAAAGCTGAAGGTGGTATGGGAAAACCCGAATATTGCCAGTATCTGCTCGGCCATGCCGAATATGACCATCCTTCAGGCCAATGTTGCCGCCGCCTTAAAGGAAACCACCCTGTCGCAGGGGGACAGGCAAAGGCTCCGGCGGTTTGCGGAACTGACGGCGCCAGGATATTGTGCGGGCTGCGCCAATATCTGCGAACCGACAGTGGGCTGCCCTGTTCCGATCAGTGATATTTTGCGGTACAGCATGTATCATCACGGCTACGGGGACCGCGACACGGCATCAAGGCTGTTCAACCAATTGCCGGAGGCCGTGAAAAAGAACATCATGCATGCAGACTTTCGCCAGGCCGAAAAAAAATGTCCGCAGCAGATTCAAATCGCTAAACTTTTAAAAGAAGCGGTGCGGGATTTAGCGTAATCCCAATAAAGCGCCCCACTCAGCCCCGAGGTGTACAAGAAGGCGCTAACCTATTCGATCTTTTTACCGGCAGTCTGGGAAATCCGGTCCATGATCCAGGCGGAAAGGCCCTTGCGGCTGACTGTCCCGGTTTCTTTTCGTATCAGGGGAAGGTCCAGCTCGGCCCGGGCCATGGTTTTGTGGCCGCCGGCGGAGCCAAATTTGCAGAAGGCGTCCCGTGCTGTGTTGCCCGCGCCTTTTCTGAGGCCGTCGTTTCGAAGGATGACGATGAGCTTTTTTTCATAGACACCGGAGATGATGCTCCAGTTGACCCCGGCGATGGAAAGGAAAAAGTCGGCCACAACCACCAGTTCGTCCGGCTTTGAGATGTTACCGGCGTGGTAGAATGCGCGGTTGTCCACCACTTGCCGTTTTCTGATGGCGTTGCCAAGAAAATCCAGGTCGGTTTCGGTGAGCAGTGCCCGCTCCACCTTGGTGACGATATTCATATCCGCAAATTTATAGAGGAACTGAAAGGCGCGGATGTCCTTGGCCGTGGCCTGCCGGGTAAAATCAGCGGTATCGGTTTTAATTCCCAGCATAAGAGCCGCCGCCAGTTTGGCAGAGGGTTTGACTTTCAGGCTTCTCAGATACTCGGTGAGGATACTGGAACAGGCCCCGTAGTCCGATCTGACATCTGAGTACGGGGCTTCCGGGGCGGACTTCGGATGATGATCGATAATCGCATCAAAGGTGAACCCTTCAAAGCTGACGTTGTGGTCCGGCTGGGAATCCACAATGATGAACCGGTCGAACCCGTTTTTATCGATTTGATCCAAGGGGACCAGGCCGGATTCGGTGTACTCAATCATGGCCAGGTTGTCCGGCCGGCTGATCCGGTTGAAATAGGTGATGGCCACCTCCGCCACCCGACGCCATAGAATCCTTTTGACCGCCATGGCCGAGGCAATGGCATCCGGATCCGCATTGATCACAACGAGGACCTTTGAAGAGCCGCTAAAGTGTGAGAGCAGCTGTTTTATCCGTTCCCGGTTACTTGTCATAGATATGTTTTCCGTTGCTGGAAAAAAACAAGGTTAGTGTAATAAAAGCATACCCCAGGATGGCAAGAATCGCAAACCAACCGTAAAATACTCCCAGGGGTGCCAGCACCAGGGCCGTCAGCCAGTGGACAAAGATCACCGTGGGAGAATGAAGCTGGATGGGAAAATCATCAAACCTGCAGATCACCGACAATCCGCACAGATTCCAGCCGTAAAGGGATGCAAACACATGGATATGGAGCAGCCACTTGGTTTTTTCAGGATCATACCCCTCTTGCATCTGCAGAAAAATATAGGCAATACCCGACACCGCCGTCACGATCAGAAAGCCGATTCCCGAGGTGAGAAAAAGCTTCTGCTGCATTCTTTCCGCAAAGGTATAGTAGAGATAAAACACCGTGACCACGGCGGCAAACAGGGCGGAGGTGACAAAGATCTGGGGGATAAAGCGTTCAAACAGAATAAAAACAAAAAAGATGATCACCCCCAGGGTGATGGTCCAGAAGCAGATCTCCATCACAGCCTTTTTGCCTGCCCCCTCCAGTTTTTTAAGATTCCCGAAAACAAGGGACAGGGTAATCAGGGACAGGGGGAATGAATACCCCAGAAAGAAAGTGTTCAGGGTCAGTTTTTCCATCTGCACCCACAGGGTGTACTCGTTGTTGATGATCACCAGGGAGGCCATGCCGATGCCGATGGACAGACACCAGAGGGACGCATGATGAAACTTCTCGGATACGGAGACATCTTTTTTCAAAAATTGGAGGGGAATCAGTGAAAAGCGCTGAATCCGAACCTTTTCCACCACAAAACAAAGCCCCAGGGAAACCAGAAGGGTCAGCGGATACAGCTTGAAAAAGGCGGAAAACGCGTAAATCAGGGAAAGAAAAAAGAAGATACGTACGGTTTTAGACACCCGGTGCCTGCCCTGGGTGTAATACAGCAGGATGGTACCGCCGGTGCACAGGTTGAACAAAAAAATGTGGAGGCGTTCGAAACTATAGGTTTCAAGGGGAAAATAAATATTTATGAAGCCGAACGTCAGGGCCACGATCATTATAAACGAAAACAGAAACTTTAATTGGGTATTCATATCGTATGGACCAAATCAGATGAAAGTGTTTATCCGGAGCAGGGCCTGCCCAGCAGGTGGCACAGGGCCTTTTCCAGGCGGGTATGGTTAAAGTAAAAGCCGCTGTCCAGAAGTTTTTGGGGAATGACCCGGGCGGATGTCAACAGGGTTTCCCTGCCCATATCCCCCCACAGGGCGGTGGCCACGGCCCGCGGCATGACAAAAAAGGCCGGCCTATGCAGCACCTTGCCCAAAGATCTTGTAAAATCCGCATTGGTGACCGGGTTGGGTGCCGTAAGATTTACCGGGCCGTGGACACGGCCGTTCTCCAGCAGGTGGAGGATGCCGCCCAGGGCATCGTCCATTGAAATCCAGCTCATGTACTGCCGGCCGTGGGACAGCCGGGTCCCAAGCCCCAGGGAAAAAGGCAGATACATCCGTTCCAGCGCCCCGCCGGCCGGAGTCAGTACCACGCCGATCCGAAGCTGAATGGTCCGGATACCGCCCCTGGCGGCCCCCAGAGAAGCCGTTTCCCACTGATCGCAGACCTCTGAGATAAAGGAACGGCCCATGGGGGTGTCTTCGGTGATTTCCGCATCACCGCCCTCACCGTAAAGCCCGATGGCCGAGGAGGAGATAAAGACGGAGGGCGGCTTATCCATGGCCCGCATCTTTTCCACCAGGGTCCTCGTGGGCATGACCCTGGAGTCAATGATAAGCTTCTTTTGGCGGTCCGTCCATTTGCCCCGGGAGATGTCCACCCCGTTCAGGCTGATGACGGCATCAATGGGGCCTGCAGCCTCAATATCCAGCTGGCCTTTGTAAGGGTCCCAGTACAGGGCATCTTCGTCAGAATCGGAGGGGTCCCTTACCAGACGGACCACCTCATGTCCACAGGTGCGCAGGAAAGGCACAAGCGCCTGCCCGATGGTGCCGGAAGCACCTGAAATGAGAATCCGCTGTTTCTTTATTTTTCCGATCCGATGCTCCATGTCATACTTGAGCACCTGGTGCCGGTATTCAAAGATCCGGGCAAGCTCATTGGCCGCATGGCCATAGAAAGGGAGGCTGCAGGGTCCCATGGGCAGGCGGTAGCGCACCCTGTCCTCCATAATGGACCGGTTCGGCCCGTCCCTGTGAAACAGGTGGTCATGCTCCCAGAGGGCAAAGGGTCCGCGGGTCTGACGGTCTTTGAAGTAGCAGTTTTCCTTATAATCCACATGTTCCGCCTCCCAGATGGTGGGCACCCCCAGGGTCTTCATTTTGAAGCGGACCTCAACCCCTTTTTCGATGCCGTTTCCCTTGCGGGAGATCAGGGTCAGGGGGGTCCAGGGCGGGGTGAGGCGGTTGATGGCCCCGTTTCTGGCATGCCAGGCGAACAGGGTTTCCACCGGTACGTCAATCCGGGTTTTTTTTGTAAAAATATGGTCTTTCATCCTAGGGCCTGCAAATAAATGATTTATTGATTTTGCAGGGCTTATATTATAGTAATACCAGACAAGTGAAAACCTTTATCTGCGATCCCATTTGTAATTCAGCAGGTACCGTTTAAGACCGAGAACTGGCATACACCTTGCATTGTTATGGCGGGATGATATCTGATAATAACCCCATACGCATCAAGCTTTCCAACATAAGATGCCGAACCGAATACTTTTAAAAAATCATATATGGAGGACAAACAATGGATAAATATGAATGCCCCTGCGGATATGTTTATAACCCTGCCGACGGTGACCCCGATAACGGTGTTGCCCCCGGAACCGCCTGGGAAGATTTACCCGAAGACTGGGTCTGCCCCCTTTGCGGTGCCGCCCAGGAAGATTTTGAAAAACTCGACGATTAGCTCAAAAGGATACGAGTCATGTACAAACCCATGGAAATAGCGGACAATATTTACTCCGTCGGCTGCCGGGACTGGGACATCAGGGACTTTCACGGGTACTCCACCTATGAAGGTACCACCTATAACGCCTTCCTCGTCCTGGGTGAAAAAAACATCCTTATCGACACGGTCAAAGCCCCTTTCGGGGACGAGCTTCTGGCCAATATATCCAGAATCATTGATCCCAAGAAGATTGATGCCGTCATCAGCAACCACACGGAAATGGACCATTCCGGCGCCATTCCCAAGGTCCTGCACAAGATCGGCCAGGACAAACCGGTGTACTGCTCAAAAATGGGCGCCAAGAACTTAAAGAGCCATTTCAACCGGGAATACAACTTCCAGGTGGTGGGTACCGGCGACAGCCTTACCTTAGGGGACAGAACATTTTCGTTCCTTGAGACAAGAATGCTTCACTGGCCGGATTCCATGTTCACCTACCTGCCGGATCAGGCCATCTTGTTTTCCAGCGACGCATTCGGCCAGCATTACAGCGGAGATGTCTTCTTCGACGACGAGATCGGGGATGAGATCATGCCCCACGCCCGGAAATATTACGCCAACATACTGCTGCACTTCTCCCCCAGGGTCCAGGCCCTGCTCAAGGATGTGGCCAAACTGAACCTGAAGATCGATATGATCTGCCCCGACCATGGCATCATCTGGCGGGACAATCCCTCGAAAATCATCCAGGCCTACGATCAATGGTCCAGACAGGCACCCACGAAAAAGGCTGTGGTAATCTTTGACTCCATGTGGGAAAGCACCACCAAAATGGCCCGGGCCATCACCAGCGGCATCGAGTCCGAGGAAGTAAATGTCAGGCTGATGAACACCCGCAAATGGCATCGCAGCGATATCATGACCGAAGTCCTGGATGCAGGGGCCATTGCCGTTGGCTCCCCCACCCTGAACAACAGCATCTTCCCTGTGATCGCCGACGTGATGACGTACATCAAGGGCCTGCGCCCCCAGAATAAGATTGCTGCGGCATTCGGCTCCTATGGCTGGAGCGGCGAGGCCGTAAAAATAATCAACAAAGAGTTTGAAGAAATGAAGCTGGACGTGATTGACCCGGGGGTCAAGGTACAATATGTGCCGGATGAGGCAGACCTGTCCAAATGTTTCGACCTGGGTGTCACACTGGCCAAAACCCTCAAAGAACGACTTGCTGAATAACGGCCCTGGGCCGCCCATGAACGTCATGCGCCGTGCCCACAACAAACCATGAAAAGATTCAAAGAGTTACTTAATTCTTTCATATAAAAACGGAAAGGAGACCACATGGGCAACGAATTTAATGCGAATGATATTTTTGAAATCGCCAAGCAGATTGAGATCAACGGTGCCAGATTCTACAGAGAAGCTGCCAACCGTGTGGATGAAGACGCCCACAAAAATTTTCTTACGGGGCTGGCCGAAATGGAAGACAGCCATGAGCAGACCTTTGCCCAGATGCAGCAGGATCTTAAGTCTGCAGAGAAGGCCGAGGCCACATTCGACCCGGAAGATGAAAACGCCCTCTATTTAAAGGCCCTTGCCGACACCCGGGTGTTTTTTGAAAAAGACCAGCCCGAAAAGACCATGAAAGGCATTTTGAAATCCGCTATTTCAGCGGAAAAGGACTCCATCGCCTTTTACCTGGGCATGAAGGAACTGGTATCCGAGCGCATGGGCAAATCCAAGGTGGACGACATCATCAAAGAAGAGATGAGCCACATCAAGCTTCTGGCATCCAAGCTGGTTGATTTTGCCTGATCCTTAAGACCTTTTTCAACAAAAAAAACCGCCCCTGCCCGGCCTGAAATCAGGCCGGGCAGGGGCGGTTTGAATTCGGTCACAAATCTTTTTTAAGATTTCCAGAGGCCGTGCAGGTTGCAATATGCTTTTGCTTCCACTTTATCGGCATCACACTTGAAGGTTGCTTCAGGGGTGCTGGAGGGGGTCAGCATCATGCGCTGGACATAGGAACCGTCACAGGATACAAGCTCTATCCATTCGATCCAGTGATCCGGTGTCATGGGATGGGCAGTGGACCCCACTTTAACCGTATATCCGCCATCAATTTTTTCTACCACAGGCACATGCTTTTCCACGGCAGCATCCACCGTGTTTTCCACCAGTCTGTCCATGGGTTTGCCGCAGCAGGTAACCGGCGGTTTTTCACCGTGAAGGACCTGGACAATGTTTCCGCACTTTTCACATTTATAGATACCCAGTTGTTCTGCCATTGATAACACTCCTTTCGATTAAGTATATTGACTTTTGCCTTGGATACATATGAGCCGGTGCCGCAGGAAAGAAGACACCGCACACTGTTAAGTTTATATGTTATCCGTAAAGAGATTGCCAGGATTATTTACCCGGCTTGATGCCAGGATCCGGTCCATCCACTGGCTGCTGAGGTGATCCTGCCCCCGGGTCACCTCCCTGAACAGGGACGCCATCTGGAAATAGACCTCGTTCTTGGATTTGCGGGCACCGTAAAACGGAACTGTGCCGGTCTTATAACCGGTTTGACAGGTGCCTTTCCTTGACTCAAGTGCTTTCGTTCCAGATGTTTCAGACATTGTCACCCTCCTGGTGTTTTTTGTCCCTGTTGCAGTCCGGTACCATGACGGCTCCGGCGTCATTTCCTCCAGATAAAAAGCAAAGTCCATACCATATCAGATTTTTTTTTCGTAAACCGCATCATGTCTCCCATTTTTAACGAAAATTTACGGGGTTTCCTCCGGGAGACGGGCATCTGTTTCATCCGGTCCAAATGGAACCCCTCAGGATTGTCTCAAGTATCCGTATCATGCGCGACAGGTACGGACACTTGTGTATCCCTCGTGTTTCAGGCGGCTTATATCGTACAAATTTTAGGATTTCTTTAGTTTCAGGTGAAGCTTTCGTATCGTAACAAAATAAAAATGATTAAATCAAGAAGAAATTTAAGATTACGCCACAAGATCGATACAGGTGAGGATATCTGCAATATGCGTTTTTTCCGCCTGGGCCAGGGCAATGAAAAGGTCGCCTGCGGCACCGGAGCTCTCCGCCCCCCTGTTTTTATACAGATCGTAGGCGGAGAATTCCATATCCAGGGCAAAGTCGAGTATGGCTTCCAGGCGGTTTCCGCAGGATTTCGCCATGAGGGCCAGGGTTTCATCCGTTGAGCGCCCTCCCTCCAAAAATCCTCCCTTACAGGATGCAAACACCGCGTCAAAGGCTCGCGAATCGCCCACCAGTGGGGCCAGGGTATTGAATATGGCTCTGGCATGGGCGATCTCCGTATCCGCCATGCCTCTGAGATAGGGATACGCCTGTGTATCCTCAAACAGCGGGGTAATCTTGCGGTAAAACCGACAGGCCCCTTTTTCAAGGTTCACCGCCCGTTCCATGAGTTCGGCCAGGGGCATATCCTTAGGAAAGGTTGACAGTTCGGGCATATCCAGAAGAATCTCACCGGTATAGGCGGCAATACCGCCGCTGAGGTTAAACACCCTGTCCCCCGGAAATCCGTTTTCTTCGGCAATACAGGCCGCCACCTTTGACCGGATACCGTTCCTGCAGTAAAAGACGAGACTGTCCCAGGTGTCCGCATCAAAAGAATGGTCGTCTATTTCAGAGGCCGGCAGGTTGATAGCCCCCGGGATATGGTCCAGGGCGTAGACACCGGTGGGCCTGACATCCACCAGAAGAAACGACCGCTCCCTTCCCTTCCGGATCAGCCGGTCCAGTTCGTCAGGGGAAAGATATCCCGGCATGATGCCTCCTTTGTATCATAACGGCTCTTCCTTGAACGACCAGATGTCCCTGAGTTCCGCCATGTGGCGGATCAGGATATTCATAAAGGCAAGCTCAGTTTCCAGCATTTGGGTATCATTTTTCCGGAGCCACTCCGACAGCCAGGCAAACCTGAGGGCCAGGATATACTCGGGAAACCAGGTCCATCCAAAGCCGCTGATCAGACCTTCCCGCCGCAGTTCCTTTAAAAACCGGGTGACCATGGGCATGGCAAGGCCTTCGGGATGCTCAATACCGGCACACCCCACAAGATTGGCCGCATCGTAGCACTCCGGTTTTATCCCGGTGAACTCCCAGTCAATCACGGCGGATATCTTCTGTTCCTGCCAGATGACGTTCAGGGGATGAAAATCCCCGTGGCAGAACACCAGGGGCAGCCGGTCATGTTCGGCCATAAATCCTTTTTCCAGAAACCGCAACACCGGCAGGTACCTGTCGTGGATCTTCGGTGCGTGCCCCTGCATATCTTTAAAGAGCCTGTAGATATACGTTTTCAAGGAGAAACCAGGGTAAGTGATACGGTTCGATATCCCATCGCAAGCCCGGTTCATCTCCACTAAAAAACCGGCCATCTCCTTTCCCATATCTGCGGATGTCAACCAGTCCGGCCGTTTTAATGCGGTGCTGTCCAAAAATCGCGTGATCTGAAAATACCCGTCCCCATAACGGGGAAGATACGCCCCGTCCCGGGCCGGTTCAGGGGCAAGTGCCCGGTCCAACCCATTCTTGTTTACAAACGCCAGGGTTTCGGCCACCCGCTGCCGGATCTCAATTTTTTCCGGTGCAAACTTCTCCATGAGAAACCGCTGCCCCGAAGACGCTCTGAACACGGCCCTGGAAAGCGAACGCTCCGGGCTTCCCTGGATTAAAACCGTATCACACACGCCCGCAATACGGATGCCCCACAGGTCTTTCACCCAGGCCCGGAACCGGTTTGTTTCCAGCTCAGATAAGACGGTCAATGGCAGCTTCCATAACTTCTTTGGGTTGTGCCCCCACCAGGGTTTCTTTTACCTGCCCCCCTTTCACCAGGAGCAGGGTGGGCACAGACGAAATGCCGAACCTGGAGCCTGTACCCGGATTTTCATCCAGGTTCAGCTTGAGGATTCGAAGACGGCCGGCATACACTTTCGCCAGCGAATCTAAAATCGGGGCCACGGCACGGCAGGGTCCGCACCAGGGTGCCCAGCAGTCCACCAGCACCGGCATGGACGATTGCATCACCTGGGCCTCGAAGTTCAAATCGGTCACCGTCCCCACCTGCGACAGGGTTTCCAGGGGCAGCCGGGTTTTACACCGGCCGCACACGGGCGCATCGCTCAATCGATTTACCGGAACCCGGTTTTTGGTGTGGCATGAACTGCACGCCAGAATAACGGAATCAGGCATCGCTTCCTCCTTTTAAATCTTGGCCGCCAGGCTCTTGCCGTAGCTCTGGGCCGCCTGTATACCGCCTTCCACCCACCCGGCCTTGAGCATCAGGGGACCGTCAGATACCATATCCATGCCGTAGATGTTGGCCATGGTATCGAAGATCCGGCCGGCCGCCTCGCCACTCCAGCCATACGCACCGAATGCGCCGCCGGGCTTTCCTTTCAATTCTGCCCGTTCGGCAATAAACAGCAGTTGCTTCATGGAGGTGATCATCTCCCCGTGGTAGGTGGGAGACCCGAAAAAGTAACCGTCGTATCCTTTAAGGTCCTCTTCGTTTTTGATCTCGCTGACCCGTTTGACATCGGCCTGGTGTCCCGAAATCCTGACCCCTTCACCGATGAGTTCCGCAATTCCTTTGGTTTCCTCGGATCTTGTGGCATATACAATCAATACGTTTCCCATGATTTCTCCTTCATGCGTGGTTGATAAAGATGCAAAAGTAAAAAAACTAAACGTTTCCAGGAATCAGATCCCGGAAAGAATATCATTGATTTGATCTCCGGCAAAGGGATAATCCGTCAGTGCCTTGTCTTTCAGGACGGTAAACCGGTCCTGAAACGGGACCCCCGGCTTCCTGTACAACACGCCGGTGGGAATCTGCGTTCCCGGCTCCGTCATGGCAACGGCCAGTGCCTGGGGCAGGTCCGTTGGATCATGCCCGGTATCGCCAAGATCCTTTACCCGCTCCTTATACCAAAGATGCGTGTTGATCTTGTTGAAGGAGACGCAGGGTTGAAAGATATCGATCATGGCAAATCCCCTGAAGTTCATGGCCTCTTGGATCAGGCCTGCCAGTTGCTCTCCCGCACCTGAAAATCCCCTGGCCACAAATCCCGCCCCAGCTGTCAATGCCAGGGCCAATGGGTTAAGAGGCGTTGATGTGGGGCCTCCCGGTGTCAACTTTGTGCCCATGGCAAGATCGGTGGTGGGGGATGACTGGCCCTTGGTCAGCCCGTACACCTGGTTGTTGTGCACCAGGAGCGTAATATCCAGGTTCCTGCGGATGGCGGCCAGAAAATGGTTTCCGCCCTCCCCGTAGCAGTCGCCGTCCCCGGAACTGACAACGACGTTGAGATGGTGATTGGCCAGCTTGGCCCCCGTGGCCATGGGCAGCGCCCTGCCGTGAAGGCCGTGAAGCATATTACAGGCCAGGTAATGGGGTGTCTTGCCGGCCTGCCCGATGCCCCCCACAAGAAGAATATCCCGGGGCTTTAGGTTCTGGTCCTCAAACGCCTGTTTCATGGCGGCAAGAATGGCAAAGTTTCCGCATCCCGGGCACCATTGGTTTTCCCTGTCCGTATCAAAAATTGAGGTGGTCATCTGGTTGTCTCCCCATTCTTCAGGTTTGCTTGGGTTAGTTTGGCTTGGATTTTGTTTGCATGGGTGGTTAATTTGCCTGGATATCTTTTACCCGTTCCACAATGTATTCCGGATAGATGGGCCGGCCGTCATATTTAAGGATGGCCGCAAGATACTCAATACCGGTGAGGGTGCGGATCAGGGTGCCAAGCTGGCTTGTGGCATTCCCCTCAACCATGATCAGCCGTTTTCCAGTCAGCATGTCCTTGAGTCCCTGGGCGTCCAGGGGCCACAGATCCTCAAAAATAATCCAGCCGGCGTCAATTCCCTCCTCGCGAAGGTGGAGGCAGGCCTCCATAATGCATCCTTTGGAAGAGCCCCATCCGGTAAGAAAAAACGAGGAGTTATTGCAGAACACGGACGGCAGCCGTAACTCCCGGGTCATGGCGGGCAATTTGACAAACCGTTTATCCACCATGGCCACCCGGTTCAAAGGCTCCTCACTGGGCAGCCCGTCCGGCGTATGTTCGTTGCCGGCCACCCGGACCAGGGCATGGGGGGTGCAGGGCAGACACCGCGGCGAGACGCCGTCCTCCGTGATCTTGTATCGATGATACGTCTCACCTTGATACATTTCTGTGTCCTGGATATAGGAGTGATGTTCATCGCCCACCACAAAATCGTTGGTTTCGGTCCGGGCGGAGTCAGTTAGATATTGGTCCATCAGAACGATGGCGGGCACCTGGTACTTTTCAGACAGCATAACGGCACGTTTCACCGTTTTGAAGGTGTCCAGCACCGACCCGGGGGCAAACACAAACCTGGGGAACTCATCCTGGGAGGCGTGGATGGAAAAAAGCAGGTCCGCCTGGGCGGTCCGTGTGGCAAGCCCCGTGGCGGGCCCCGGGCGCTGGGCATTGATGATCACCATGGGCGTTTCAGTGATACCGGAAAGCCCCAGCCCCTCAACCATCAGACTGAAGCCGCCGCCCGACGTCGCCACAAGCGACCGGATGCCGGCATACGAAGCCCCAATGGCCATATTCACTGCGGCAATCTCATCTTCCGCCTGCTCCATGACAACGGGCAGTTTTCCTAGGTTTGCCGCAACCTCCGTCACGATCCCCGTGCCGGGGCTCATGGGGTAAAAGGGAAAAAACCGGCAGTCCGCAGCAAGGGCCCCTAAGGCTGCGGCTTTTGCCCCTGCCATCACCACATGGTCAGGGCTTTTCTCCCCGTCAAAGGAAAATGGGGATTGAAAACAGATATCCCGTCCCTGCCCATAGCCTTTTTCCACAGCAGCCAGGTTCAGGGTCTGCACCTTTTCACCCTTTGCCTCAAACCTGCTTTCAATCACGGCACGCACCCGGTCCAGGCCGGCGCCCATAACCGCAGCCACGACACCGGCGGCCACGGTGTTGGAAGCAATCTTGCCCCCTGCCTCTGCCGCCAGGTCCTGGAGGGGGACCCGGTAGATATTGCCTTTGGAGTCACCGTCGTTGCCGCCGTTCTTGTTTAATATGGCAATCCCTGAGGACATCAGTTTCTCCCGGTGAATGTCATAGGTATTTTCATCAATGGCCACAAGGATATCGGGTCTTATAGATGGCGCACTCAAAGGCCGGCTGCCCACCCGGAGAAGATGAAAACTGTGGCCGCCGCGTATCCGGGACTGGAAATCATCCGTACTGAACACAAAAAGCCCGGCATCATGGCAGATGCCTGCCAGTATCGCCCCGATGGTCTGAATCCCCTGCCCTGCTTTCCCGCCGATCAATATCGTTATGTCGTTTCCCATGATCACTCACCTCAACATGAAAGGTTAAATGCGTGCAATACCCGAATTTGTTCACAAAACATTTTTACATTTGTAACAAAGCAAAAAGCAGACCACGCAACCAAGACTTAGGCTAAACCTGAGTTTTGGTTGCCCGAAACTTAAAATACCGGCACATATATCCGCACTGAGTTTTGCCTTGCCAAACCGGCACGAAACATGCAAACATGCATTTGTATTTTTGAACATTTGAAAAAATAAATATTACCACCGGCGTTCACGGCCGGCGTAACCTTGAAGGAGACTTAAATAGATGGGCACAGCTGAAAAACCGAAATTATATGCGCTCAGCACCTGCAGCCATTGCAAATCCACCAAAAAGCTCTTGAGCGAGTGCGACGTTGAGTATGACTATGTGGAAGTGGATGATCTGGAAGGCGAAGAACGGAAAGCCATACTGGCGGATATCAAAGAGTTGAATCCCCGGTGCTCCTTTCCCACCATCAAAATAAACGACACCGTTATCGTTGGGTATAAAGAAAAAGAAATCAAGGAGGCATTGGGGATTTCAGTATGAATGTTGACACCTTATATAACGCATTAAAAAAGTCACAGGAAGCCAAAGGCATTTACTTTAACAAGGACAAGGACCTGGTATTTGAACTTCTGGAGGCCCTGATTAAAAACAAGGACCGCTACGGTTACATGGCATGCCCCTGCCGTCTTGCCTGTGGCGACCGGGAGCATGACAAGGACATCATTTGCCCCTGTGTTTACAGGGCACCGGATTTAGAAGAGTTCGGGGCCTGCTTCTGCGGCCTTTACATCTCCACCGCCCTGAACAACAATGAGATCGAATCCCAGTACGTACCCGAAAGACGGCCGCCTGAAAAGATCTTTTAATCGATCATCTTTCAACTCTTTTTGCTCAAAGGAGGCAACCATGACTGATAATACCACCACCGACAATGAATGTACCCCCGTATTGAATACCGGCTTAAGAGGTGTGGATGTTGCCAGTTCAAAAATCTGCGACGTCCAGGGAAAAAAGGGTAAGCTGATTTACAGGGGCTACCTGATCCAGGATCTTGCCGAAAAGGCGAATTTTGAAGAGATCTGTTTCCTCCTGCTTTACGAACGGCTGCCCAAGGCACAGGAACTGAAAGACTTTACAAAAAACCTGGCAGCCAAACGCCAGGTTCCCCAGAATGTGTTTGACCTGATGGCCTCTTTGCCCAAAGAAACCAACCCCATGGATGTGCTTCAGATGGTCACCCCCATGCTGATCCAAACAGACCCCAATGCCGGCCGGGAAGGGATGGAAAACACCCTGAATTCTGCAGAGAATCTCATTGCCGGCATGGCCACCATCACGGCGGCCTGGGACCGCATCCGCAACGGTAAGTCCCCTGTTGCGCCGGACCCGGATCTTGGGCATGCGGCCAATTTCCTGTACATGCTCAACAATGAAAAACCCAACGATGAAGCCGCCCATTTTTTTGACACGGGCCTGGTGCTTCACGCCGAGCATTCCTTCAACGCATCCACGTTCACCGCCCGGCAGGTGGCCTCCACAAAGGCCCATATCTATGCCGCCATATCCGCCGCCATAGGCTCCTTGTCAGGGGCGCTGCACGGCGGTGCCAACGTCCGGGTAATGAAGATGCTCAAAGAGATCGGTTCGGTGGACAAAATTGACGGCTATATCTCAAACATCCTGGATACAGGCGGCCTGATCATGGGGTTGGGCCATGCGGTCTACCAGACCGATGACCCCAGGGCCATCATCCTTGCCCCCATGAGCAAACGCATGGGAGAGATTGCAGGCGACACCACCTGGTATGAACTGTCCAAGGCACTGGAAATCAAGGGCAAAGCGGCGTTCATGGAAAGAAAAAACCGCGAAATATTCTGCAATGTGGATTTCTATTCCGCCTCTCTTTTCTACGCCATGGGCATTGCCACGGATATGTTTACCCCGCTCTTTGCGGTGTCCAGGGTATCCGGATGGACGGCCCATGTCATTGAAGAGCAGTATGCCATGGCCGCCCCCAAGCCCTCGCTGTACAGGCCGGGTGCGTCCTATGTAGGCGATTACTGCGGACCGGACGAATGCAGCTACACAGAGATTGATGAACGCTGATCTCTCAACTGAAAAAAAGATGTAAGGAAATAGTAATGAAAAAATGGCAATGCACGGTCTGTAAATTTGTGCACGAGGGGGACGAGCCGCCTGACAAATGCCCGGTATGCGGGGTTTCCGGTGACAAGTTTATTCTTTTGGAAGACCCGCCGGACACCCCGGACACCCAAGTCCCTGAAAAGGGGCCTGAACCCGCGGCAGTATCCGCGCAAACCACTTCCGGGCCTGAAGCAACAACCGAACCGGAAGATGATCAGCCGGAAGCTCCCCGGACGCCCTATGAAAAGATCGTCCACCTTCTGGTCAAGCACCATGCCCACCCGGTGTCGGTGCATATGCCCAACGGCATCCTGCCCGTATCGGTTGCCCTCTTTATCCTTGCCTGGGTGTTTGACTTAGGCCTTTTTGTCAAGGCCGGCTTCATCAACCTGGTATTTGTGGTGCTGGCCTTTCCCCTGGTATTGTTTTCAGGAATACTTGAGTGGAAGAAAAAATATGCGGGCGGCCTGACCCTGATCTTCAAACTCAAGATCCTGGCAGCAACGGTCACCACCACCGCCTGTATCATCTCAGTGATATGGTATATGGCAGATCCCCTGGTTCTGGAAACCTCCTTGGCCTGGGTATTTATACTTCTTAATATAGTGATGCTGGCGGCAGCAGGTGTTGCTGGTCATATCGGCGGAAAACTGGTGTTCAAGGATTAAGCAAGACGGAATAGATGAATAAAAAGGCCCGGCCGGAACAATTCCGGCCAGGCCTTTTTTATATCGGGTTACACCTCGATCACAAGTCCCACGGGGCAATGGTCCGAACCGAAAATATCATTGTCGATAAACGCCTCTTTGACCACGCCTGTGTCAATGAGATCCCGGGTCACGAAAAAATAGTCGATGCGCCACCCGGCGTTGTTTTTCCGGGCATTGAAGCGGTAGGACCACCACGAGTATTTCACCATTTCCGGATGGAAATGGCGGAAGGTGTCCACATAGCCCATGTCCACCATCCGGTCCAGCACGTCCCGTTCAATGCGCAGAAAGCCGGACCGTTTTGAATTGGGTTTGGGATTTTTCAGATCGATTTCATTGTGGGCCGTGTTAAAATCGCCGGTGACAATCAGCCGCTTTCCTTGCTCCCTCAATCCCTGAGCATAGTCCAGAAACCAGTCGTAAAAATCCAGTTTGTACCGGAGGCGCTCATCACTCATCTGGCCGTTGGGAAAGTAGATATTAAAAAGGGTGAACCCCTCAAAATCCATCTGGATGACCCTGCCCTCCCCGTCGTACTCCGGCCGCCCGAAATCCGTGATGACCTGTTTGGGGGCCACCTTTGTATACGCCGCAACCCCGCTGTATCCTTTCTTCACCGTAGAATATGCCCAGTAGTCGGTGTAGGGTTTAAAATCCGTCATTTCAGCGGTTCGCTGATCTTCCTGGAGTTTGGTTTCCTGAAGCATAAGTATATCAGGGGAAAGGGTGTCAACCGATTTGAAAAAATCCTTTTTTAACACCGCCCGAAAGCCGTTCACATTCCATGATACCAGTCTGAGTGTCTTTTTCTGAGTCATATTCCACCTGATTGCGTACGTTAGGTTACCAGCATAATCCTGGCATCTGCCACGGTGCAGCCGTCCGGGCCGCAGATAACCGGGTTCAGATCCATGGATTGAAAATCCTTTTCCATGGCCATAGCCAGATGCGAAAACCGGACCACAAGTCCGCAAAGCCCCTTCATATCTATTCCCGAACCGCCACGGAAGCCTGTGAGCAATGCGGCGGCTTTCAAGGAATCTGCCATGGACAGGACATCTGTCTGTGTCAGCGGTGCCATACGCACAGCCGTATCGTTATAAATCTCCACACCGGTGCCCCCCATGCCAAGGATCACCACAGGCCCGAACTGGGCGTCGTTTTTTGCCCCCACAAAGAGCTCCAGACCGGTGACCATCTCTTCCACCAGTACGGTGCTGCAGCCGTCCAGCGTCAGGAGCCGCGCCATCTCATTTTCCAAACGCTCCCGGCTGTCGATGTTCAGGGACACCGCCCGGTGCTCGGTCTTATGGAGGATTGATCCGGATACGGCCTTGGCCGCCACCGGCATGTTTACATCTTCCATAAACTCAAAGGCCTCATCAATATCATTGGTGACAAGTCTTCGGGGCAGTCCAAGACCGGCATTCCCAAGAATGGCTTTGGCATCCGGTTCAAGGACCCAACCCCGGCTCCTTGAATGCTCAATGATCGCTTTATCTTCCTGCGTCAATCGAATATCCATTAACATGGTCTGCACCTCTTGAGAGCTTTGGCCATGAGGACGGCCCCTTCCACGGAGGCGGCCACCGGAATCCGGTTCAACTCGAACCCTTCGATAATAATTCTGTACTTATCCTCATGGGGCACATAGGCAATCATAGGCGTTGCCTCATTTCTGGCCACCTGGCTGAGCCTTGCCCCGATGTCCGCGGAAATCCCCGGAGAATAGGGCAGCAGCAACACCATCACGCAGTCAATGGTTTCATCCCGTGACAAATACCGGGCCGCCGTGATCATGTCCGCATCCACACTGGAACCGGTCAGATCCATGGGGTTTGTCAGACTGGCGATGGTGCGTATTTCGGCAGAAAGCCGTTCCCTGACAGCATCCGCCGTGCCCTTTGACAGATCCGGCACCGAAAGTCCCTGTGCCACACAGGCATCGGCTGCCAGTACTCCATGCCCCCCACTGAGGCTTACGATACCCACCCGGCCGTCAATACCTTTGGGGTAACAACTGAGGGATTCGCAAAACGAGGTCAGTTCAAACTCGTTGTCCGCCTCGGCCACGCAATGCTGCTTCATGATTTCGCTGAAAATCCGGTAATCACCGGCAATGGACGCGGTATGGCTGGATGCCGCAGCCATGCCCCGCGGCGTTTTACCGGCCTTGAGCACTACCACGGGCTTTTTGCACCGCTCCACGGCCCGTATAAAGGTTCGGCCCTCGCCCCGGTCAAACCCTTCAATGTAAAAGGCAATGACACGGGTGTCAGGGTCCGCCTCAAAAAATTCAAGCATATCGGTTTCCCTCAGGCCCGCCTTGTTGCCGATGGATACCCCCAAACTGATGCCGATTCCCTGACCGGCAAACTTGACCATCTGGTCCACCAATACCCCGCCGCTCTGGGATACAAACCCCACATTCCCCTTTTCAGGGCGGATAATCCGTTCTCCGGGCAAAAAGAAGGTATCCACCTGACCCGGCGCATAAACCCCCAGGCAGTTGGGTCCCACAAAGGGAAAATCCGCCTCCCGTGCCATATCCGCCACCCGTTCCTGCAGATGGTGATTCCCGGCTTCTGAAAACCCGCCGGAAATGATCACTGCCCCTTTCACCCCTTTTTTAATGCACTGGGCCAGCACATCCGGGACAAATTCGGCCCGGACCCCGATCACAGCCAGATCCAAAGGCGCTTCGATATCCAGCACCCCCTTATAAACCGTTTCCCGGTTTATCATCCCGCCCTTGGGATTCACCTGATAGGTGTCTACGGGGTAACGCAGATGGTTTTTTGTAAAAATGACATTGGCCGGATGGTTATCCTGGGTGGTGGACACCCCGACCACTGCCATGGACCTGGGCCTGAAAAGCGGGGTTAAATCCATGGGAGTACCTTTTAACCTTAATGAAACCGGTGGAGTTATCTTCGGGCCAAAGAAAAAGGGAAATCAACACAATCGGCTGATTCCCCTTTTCAATACGTCATGATCAAACCTCAGGCTGAATGATTTAAGTGGTGCGTTGCAGCCCGGGGCTTTTCCCGATGCGTTTTATCTGTCCTGGGTATGAATGATCCCGGTTTAATTATCCAGATTTAATTATCCGAGTTTAATTGTCCTGGTCAGCCAGGTAATCATCATACATGGTTTCCAGGCCCAGTTTATGTTTGGACTCTTCTTGAACCAGGATCTGGAATACCTTTTTGGCATCGGCATTGTCTGTCTGGTCAGCCAGGGTGTTGTAAAGCTTGACCGCTTTTTCTTCACGTTTCATGGCCAGCTTGAGGATCTCCGGCATGGGCATGCCCTGTTCGTACTCCACATCCACCATGTAGTCACTGATTTTCAGATCGGTGATGGTTTTGAATTCGTAGGCATCAATTTTTTCCTTGTTGCCGGAAATATCGGAAAGAAGGGCCACATGTTTCTCCTCTTCTTTGGAGAAATCCACAAAAGTCTGTTTCAGAGATTCACGGGTCGCCTCTTCAGCCAGGGATGCATAAAACGCCACAGCTTCCTTTTCTCTGTCAATGGCGAAGTTTAATATTTCATCAACTGATCCGAAATTCATGTTTGCTTACCTCCTGTTGGTGTTATTGTTACTTAAGTATAACTTTGGATGCTATATCATTTATCCCCTATCAATGGCAATTCCAAAAGGCAAATTCTATACCAGATTTGCGTGAAGATAAACAGTCCAATTCGCGGGTTCTTAACTTTTATAAATATCTGCCAGGGCGTCGGCAGCCTCCTGATACCGGAACTCGAACCCCAATTCGGTGAGCCGGTCCGGTTGTGCCTTTTGGCTTTGCAGCAAGGATGCCCCAAGTTCTCCCATTACGGTTTTTACCATAAAAGCGGGAGCCGGCATAAAAGAAGGCCTGTTCAGCGCCTTTCCCAGTGCTTTTGAAAATGTTTTCTGGCGAATCGGGTGTGGGCCTGAGAAATTGAAATGCCCCGCATGGCCGCCGGATATCAAAAACCAGACAGCTTCGGTGAGATCGTCGATGTGAATCCAGGGGAACCATTGCCTGCCTGAACCCAGCGGCCCGCCGATAAAGGATTTAAACGCAGCGCCCATCACGGAGAGCGCACCGCCTTTTCCAAGCACCACACCGAAACGCATAATGGAAACCCGTGCGTCTTTTTGGGAGGCGTCCGACGCTGCAGCTTCCCAGTCCCGGCACACCCCGGCCAGGAAATCACGGCCACACGGATCTGTCTCAGACACTAATGTATCGCCCCTGTCTCCGTAGAAACCAACAGCGGAAGTCGATAGAAGATGGCCTGACCATTCATCCCCCATGGCCGCCACCAGATGCCGGGTCGTCAGAACCCTTGAATCGTAAATTGCCTGTTTGTAGGTCTTTGTCCAGGGTTTGAATATACTGCGGCCCGCAAGATTCACAATAATATCAGCGCCGGGGACATGCGCCTGCCAGTCGCCGGGCTGTGTGGTATCGGCAGACACCCAGGTAAACCGTTCATTGGAAGACGACAGCTTATGTTCCAAAGAGGTGCCGACCCCTGTTACAACATGCCCTTTGTCAAGAAGATATCGGCTGAGGTGTGATCCCACAAAACCGGAAGCCCCGGTAATCAGAATGGTCTTCATTGAATCGCTCCTTATAGGTTGAATAAAAGGATGAATTCAATATAACCATTTTTTGGAATTCACCAATACTACTTTCCAAAGAATTTTGAACGATTCAAACCACAGGCAAACCTGGCGGAATAATAAACCGAAATCTTTATTATTCACACACGACAACAAGCCCTTCGGGACGTCTCTCCATAAAAACCAACTCATGATCGTATCGCCCGTGGGCATCCATCCAGGCTTGCGCATTGGATCCAAAGTAGTACTCCCGGCCGCAAAAGGTGCCTTTGAATGTATATTCCGCTTTTTCACCCGGGCTCAGGGCTTCCCATTGGCTCCGGGTTAAAACCGTTTTTTTACCAGGTTGTATGCCGGCATACATGGGAATGCCCATGTGCTTATCCAGGGCATATGCCACAACCTCGTACGCTTCATCCGGATCAGTGTTCAACGGCTTTAGATTGTAGTACTGCATGGATGTTTTTTCAGCCGGTACGTTGGTACGCCCCTGTTCAGCGTACATGTCTGCGTTTGATCCTGAATTGGTGTTCCAGCCGGTTGAGGTATTTAAACTGCGGCCTTTATCAGATGCAAAGAGTTGTCCTGAACTTAGAATGCAAAGAAATGAGAGTAAGATAACTGAATGTTTCATTTGAAGCTAATCCCAAACAAAGATATTGTGAAAGTTAATTCCATATATGGGCAGAAAAATACATAAATTTATAGTTTTTGTCCAGTAAAAACCACACGGAATACACAGATTTATTTACCACATACAAATGCGACAAGTAAATACCTTTACAATTCAAGAATTGCAAGATAAATTCAACGGTTGTAATGACTTAACACAAGGGGGTTTCAATGATCCGTTTTCTACAGATTTCTACAATGGGCGAAGAATATGCCTGACGTTGAGCACAACTGCCCCTTTTGCAAGATGAATAAAGACCGGATAAAAAGGACTGTGGGAAGCGTTTTTGCCGTTGAGGACACATCACCTGTCAGTCCGGGCCACATGCTGATCATCCCCTATCGCCATTGCGATAATTTCTTCGGGATGACCCGGGCTGAACTCTGTGATGCCGAAAAGTTGATAGAACAACTCCGAAAAGAGATTCAAGGAACCGATCAAAGGGTATCGGGATTCAATATCGGAGTCAATTGCGGGGAAGCGGCCGGGCAGACCGTGTGTCATGCCCATATCCATCTGATCCCGCGGCGGGTAAATGATACGCCGGAGCCCAGAGGGGGTGTCCGGGGGGTTATCCCGGACAGGATGTCTTATTAGATAGCACCTGCCGGCTTGGCCGTATGATGAAATATTCGGTCAAGTGCTTGATCATGAGTCTGGTTATCTGCCTGATTATGTGTCTGATCATGTGCCTCATCATGTTTCCAGGGTACCGATATAGGTTTCCCCGGTTTCAATATAGTAAATGCCTTCTGCAATATTGGTGATGTGATCCCCGATGCGTTCCAGGCAGCGGCCCATGAAAATCAGAAGGGTGCCGCAGTCAACAACGCTGGTATCTTCATTCATACTTGCTCTCAAATCGGTCATCAGACGGGCAAATTTTCTGTCAATGACGTCGTCCCGGTGCCATATTTCCAGGGCACTCTCAACGTTTTGTTTCAGAAAAGCATCCACCACATCGGTGATCATTCTCCGCGCCAGGACACCGATCTCCTGAATCAGGGCAATGGGGGCTTCAAGGGTCAGTTCACATCCGCCCAATTCAGTCACCCGCCGGGCAATATTGGCGGCATAATCCCCGATTCTTTCCAGTTCGGAACCGGTACGCATGGCAGCCAGGATATACCTGAGGTCAGCAGCCAGAGGAGTCCGTTTGGCCAGCAGCATAACGGCATTCTCCTCCAGTTCCTTGTAAAGGGCGTTGAGATTTACATCTTCTTTGATCACTTCTTCGGCTAGCCGGACATCCATATTCTCAAGGGCTTTTAACGCCTTGGCCAACTGCCATTCACAGGAGGCTCCCATGGCGGAGATCTGGGTGTTCAGCTGGTTGATTTCATCATCGTAGGATTTGACAATATGCGCTTCCATTGGATCTTAGGTCTCCTTCTTAAGACATTCGAGCACGGCGGTTAACCGAACCGTCCTGTGATATAGTCTTCGGTTAATTGGTGAAGGGGATTTAAAAAGATCTGGTCCGTGGGGCCGATTTCAATGAGATCACCCAGATGGAAATATGCGGTACGCTGGGATACACGGGATGCCTGCTGCATGGAATGGGTCACGATGGCGATGGTATACTCCTGTTTCAGTTCGTCGATCAGGTCTTCTATAATGGCGGTGGCAATGGGGTCCAGGGCAGAGCAGGGTTCGTCCATCAGAATGATTTCAGGGTTTACTGCAATGGTTCTGGCAATGCACAGCCGTTGCTGCTGGCCTCCGGAAAGGCCTGTGCCGGGCTGATCCAGCCTGTCTTTTACCTCGTTCCAGAGCCCGGCCCGCTTCAAGGAATTTTCAACCAGTTCATCGGTTTCATCCCGGTTCTGCACAAGGCCGTGTATTTTAGGGCCATAGGCAATGTTTTCGTAGATGGATTTGGGAAAGGGGTTGGGTTTCTGGAAGACCATGCCCACCTGGGCACGCAGGGGTACCACATCCACGTCTTTATCGTAGATGTTCTTGCCGTCCATGGAGATTTCACCCTTGACCTGGCACCCTTCGATGGTGTCGTTCATCCGGTTCAGGCACCGCAGAAAGGTGGATTTTCCACACCCGGAGGGTCCGATCATGGCAATGACCTCGTTGCGGCCAATGTCCAGAGAAATATTGTTGATGGCTTTTTTCTCGCCAAAATTATAGTAAACATCAACGTTGCGGCAACTCATCCTGGGATTTTCAACGGCCATTTCGCCCACGGTGGCACGTTCTTCTCTGGCGACAAGCTTACGCTTGCCGGATTTTTTAACGGTTTCTTCCGGTGTTGCTTCTTCTTGTTTCATATCGGCTTCCGCTTGTTCGGCTGTTTGTTCAGCAGCAGTCATTTGCATGGGTACCCCCTGTGTTGTACGACCCCGGTGGAAATCCGGGCCAGGCCCCTAAATAGAGGACCTGGCCCGGTTGGGTATTAAACCTTGATTAGAGGTCGCCAAGTGTCAGCGGTGTCAGGTTTTTCACTGCGGCCTGATACTTTGCTCTTTCGTCCGCAGGCATGGGAATCAGCCCCTTGTCTGTCAGGTAACCTTCGTCACCCCAGGCTTGTTCGCTGGTGAACTCGGCCAGGAATTCTTTGATACCGGGGATGGTGTTCACATGGGCCTTCTTCACGTAGAAGAACAGGGGACGAGATACAGGGTAGGAACCGTCGGCAATGGCATCGAATTCAGGCTGAACACCGTCGATGAAAGATCCCTGAACCTTGTCGGTGTTCTGGTCGAGGAAGGAGAAACCGAAGATACCCAGTGCATTGGGGTTGGCTTCCAGCTTCTGAACGATCAGGTTGTCATTCTCACCGGCTTCGATGTAAGCACCGTCTTCACGGATGGTGTGGCAAAGGGCTTTGTACGCTTTTTTGTCCTGTTTTTTGAGAGCTTTGATCCAAGCGAATTTTTTGGCGCCGCCTTCCATGGCCAGTTCAACAAATGCGTCACGGGTACCGGAAGTGGGGGGGGGACCCAGCACTTCAATTTTGATATCGGGAAGTGCGGGATTCACGTCTTTCCAGGTTTTGTAGGGGTTGGGAACGGTCTTGCCGGCAACGTTTCCGGAAGGAACATCTTTGGCCAGGGCCAGGAAGAGGTCCTTTCTGGTGAGTTTCATGGCAGTGGCTTTTTTAGAGTTGGCCACTACAATTCCGTCATAACCGATCTTCACTTCAACGATCTCTTTTACACCGTTTTTCATGGCTTTTTCCAGCTCGCTCTTTTTGATCCGTCTGGACGAGTTGGTGATGTCCGGATGCTGAACGCCGACACCGGCACCAAAAAGTTTGTGACCGCCGCCGGAACCGGTGGATTCGATTTTCGGGGTTTTAAAAGCGGTGGATTTACCGAACTGTTCGGCAACAACTGTGGCGAACGGGTAAACCGTGGAGGAACCTACGATAGAGATGTAATCTCTTGAGGAACCGGCAAAAGCACCAGATACATTGGACAGGCCCAGACCGAAAACAAGGGCGGTTGCGGCTACCAGAAGTTTCTTCATTTTTTACTCCTAAATGTTTGTTAGACTGCAAAAGTTAAGTTAAAGGGTTAAGATCAACTTACCATCTTCTTTCAAACTTCTTCCTGAGCAGGACAGCTACGGCATTCATGGTGACCAGGAACGCCAGCAGAATCATGATGGCTGCCGAGGTTCTTTCCAGAAACGCACGTTCCGGGCTGTCCGCCCATAAAAATATCTGTACCGGCAGAACGGTTGAGGGATCGGTAAATCCGCCGGGGATGTCCACAATAAAGGCCACCATGCCGATCATCAGCAGGGGCGCAGTTTCTCCAAGGGCCTGGGCCATACCGATGATGGTACCGGTGAGCATACCGGGAAGGGCCAGTGGAAGTACGTGATGGGTAACCATCTGGGTTTTCGAGGCACCGACGCCAAGGGCAGCTTCCCGGATTGACGGGGGAACGGACTTCAAGGCAGCCCGGCTGGCAATGATGATCGTGGGCAGCGTCATCAGGGTGAGCACAAGGCCGCCAACCAGGGGAGCGGACCTTGGCAGTTCGAAAAAGTTGAGGAACACGGCAAGACCCAGCAGGCCAAAAACGATGGACGGCACTGCAGCCAGGTTATTGATGTTGACCTCAATCAGGTCGGTCCATCTGTTTGTGGGGGCAAACTCTTCAAGATATACGGCTGCGGCCACACCGATGGGAAAAGAAAGCAGCAGTGTGACAATCAGGGTATAGAAAGACCCGCAGGCCGCGCCCCATATACCTGCCAGTTCAGGTTCCCTTGAGTCTCCCGCCGTAAAGAACGTTGTGTTAAACACTTTCTTGATCTGTCCTGAAGCAATGAGTTTATCCACCCAGGACAACTGCATGTCGTTCATGCGGCGTTCGCTTTCAGGCACATCACGCTTGATATTGCCCTTCATGAGCATATCCACGTCATCATCGGCCGGAACCCAGATTGTAATGGTGTTACCGATTTCATGCCGGTTGCGCATCACAAAATCCTGCAGCATGAAAGAGGCGCCCGGACTGACGAGGTTGTACATTTTGCGTTTGTCGCGGCGTTTTTTAACATCGGGGAAGGTCTTTTTCAAAGATGTCCGGATCAGTCCCAGGTAATTGGCTGCGGCCAGATTCTCCTTGTCGATCTCCTGGGCATCCAGATGGACATCCAGCTGGATCATGGTCTGCTCGAAAGCCGTATATCCGTTTGCAATGATACTGATAAAGAGCAGTGACAAAAATGCCAGGCTGAGTATGATTGCAGACAGTCCCATCATCCTGAACCGCCGCTCCCGTTTGTACCGTTTGGCAAGCCCTTTGTTTACAATATCCATGGTCCGGACTCTGCCGTTGCCGGACCCGTTTATAGCATCTGAGTTACTCATATTGCTCCCTGTATTTACGGACCACCACCAGGGCAATCACGTTCAGAATCAGCGTTATAATGAACAGCAACAGGCCAAGGGCAAATGCTGCAAGGGTTTTGGGGCTGTCGAACTCCTGATCCCCCACCAGAAGGGTAACGATCTGCACGGTTACCGTGGTGACTGTTTTCAAAGGGTTTAAGGTCAGGTTGGCGGACAGGCCTGCGGCCATCACCACGATCATGGTTTCACCGATGGCCCGTGATACGGCCAGAAGCACCCCGCCGACGATACCGGGAAGTGCGGCGGGTATCACGACTTTCGTGATGGTCTCAGACTGGGTTGAGCCCAGTCCGTATGCCCCGTCTCTCAAGGATTGGGGAACCGCATTGATCACGTCATCGGAAAGGGAGGAAACAAAGGGGATAATCATGATCCCCATAACCAGTCCTGCGGCAAGGGCACTTTCACTGGACACGTCCATGCCGACGTTCGCCCCCATGTTCCGTATGAACGGGGCAACGATCAGCGCGGCAAAGAAGCCGTAGACAACCGTGGGAATACCGGCCAGGATCTCCAGCAGCGGTTTGGCAACGCTTCTGAACTTTTTGTTGGCGTATTCGGATAGGTAGATGGCGGACATCAGCCCGATGGGCACGGCCACACACATGGCGATGGCTGAGATGAGCATGGTACCCAGAAAAACCGGAATCGCACCAAATGCGCCGGATGAGCCTACCTGATCGGCACGGATCGCCATCTGCGGGCTCCACTCCAGCCCCAGAAGGAATTCGCTGATAGGAATAATCTGGAAAAACCGGATGGCTTCGTACAGGACGGAAAGGACAATCCCGATGGTTGTAAATATCGCCAGGGTTGAACAGGCAATCAACAGCACCTTAATAACATTTTCCACATGGTTCCTGGCACGAAGCGCTGGAGAGATGACCTTGCGTATCCCCAAGATGGCAACGATGGCCAGGGCGACCACCAGGACGCTAAGTGCGGCATGGCTGGTGGCCTTCATGCTCCGGTAGTGGTCGGCAGCCGCCTGGATGGCCGGGCTGATCTTACCGCCCACGATATTGCCGCTCACCAGATTGCGGATATCGTTGACGATCAGGTTCAGCCTGTCTGCGGGCAGGGTCCGGATGTCTTCTGGAAGTGCGGCGATCATAATATCCGTAATGACGGAAGATTCAAAAGCCAGCCAGAATGAAAAGACAATCAGGGCAGGCACAGCGCACCACAGTGCCGTCAAGGACCCGTAATAAGTGGGCCTGGAGTGCAGCACCTTGGGGCCGCCTTTGGTTGATGACACGGCAAACGCTTGCCTGCGTCCGATATAAAATCCACCGGCGGTCAGCAAGAGAAGGGTTAAGAGCAACTGTGTTGGCGACATGTTTGTTCCTTAAAATTTAAAACATTTATTTAAATGTTGAATGGAAAATACGCTTCTTTTATTAGATTGGGTTTAACAAAATATTAGCAGATTGTTAGGGAAGTGTTATCGCCGATTTGTCCCAGTTTTTCCTGCGCCCCCGCCAGCAGATCTCCCAATGCAGCTTCCATGTCCGATGAATGGGTTCGAACATCTTCGGACAGGCGGCGGGTCTCCCGGGCAGCATCCTTGACAGTTGTCACCCGCTCGGACAGGTCGTGGACATCGTCACTTGTGGCTTCGGCATTCCGGGCAATCATGTCTGACAGGTCCCGCTGATCCTTAACCGAGTCAAATATACGCGTGCCGGCTTCTGACAAGGTGCCCACAAGGGATTCCACTCCTTGGGTTGACTCAATCATCTGGGAGCAGGCCGACTGTATGGCGGATATCTTCGCCTCAATCTCCTGGTTGGCGGCTTCGGTCTGCAGGGAGAGGTCCCGGACCTCGTTTGCCACCACGGCAAAGCCTTTGCCGGCATCTCCGGCGCGGCTGGCCTCAATTCTGGCATTGAGGGCAAGAAGCTTGGTCTGTCCGGCAATATTTTTTACGATCTTTATAATTTCTTCAATTTCCTGGGAGGCGGTATTCAGATCCTGGATATTATCCATGGAACGGCGGGTGACCTTATTAATATCCGTGACCAGATCGTTCTGGGTTTCCACCTGTGCATGAATATTCTGAACCGAATTCTGCAGGCTGCCCGCAGCATGGGCCACACTGTCAGTGTTCTGCTCCGTACGGCCGATGGCCGTGGTGGCAGTATCGCTCTGATCGTTTGTCTTGCCCGCCAGTTCGTACAGGTCAAAGCTGGCGGTTTTCATGGCCTGGGATTTGGTCTGAAGGTCCTCGATCATCTGGGTCATGGTGAGGATCAATTCCTGAATCACCGCCTGTTCCCGCTGCTTTCTCTCATCCGCGGCCCTCAGGTTCTGCAGTGCCCCCTGAAATGACTGAAGCACACCGGCCAGGACACCGATTTTATCTTTTCTTTTCTGGTAGGGAATGCTTACGCTTTCACCGGCATTGATCTGTTCAATGGTCTGGGTGAGCTTTTTGAGAGGACGCTCCACATGAAAGGATGTCATTATATAAAGGACAATGAGGTTCAGGGCGATGGTGATACCCGCGATCAGCATCATGGTCTTCTGACGCGCGGCTCTGAACGCGCCCAAATCATCTTCCTGGGCCCGTATCTGGTCCACATGATACAGGATCTTTGTCCTGGCCTCTTCTGCTGCCAGACCTTCATCCGCAAGACGGGCATTGAGTTCGGCTATTTTTTTCTTCAGGGCATCTTCACTGTCGGCGGAAGCTTCTTCGGTCCGGATGATGGTTTTTATTTTATCCATGTCCCCTTGAGGGTCCAAGGTCTGGATATACATCATGCTGACATTGTCCGTGAACTGCCCCCTGTCGTCGGTCAACCCTTTGGAAACAATGAGCTGTCCATCTTTTACCTGAACGACAAACTTGCCCTTGGATATGTCCCGGCGCTGCCGCCGCTTGAAATATTTGCCATAGTTGGGACGGCCTTCCAGGATTTCTTCTCCATCCAGGGTAAACGCCGCCTGAATTTGTTTCTTGACGGCGCCTGCCGGATCCACCGTGAGCATATCGGGAATTTTAAGATATTTGGCCTGAAGCTGGGAAATACTTTCTCGAAGTTCGGCGTTCAGTCCGGCATTCAGGTCCAGCAGTGCATTGGTCTTATCACTTACTTCCTGGGTGGATTTCCAGTTGGTGTAAATGAGAACCCCCATACACAGGTTGGATACCAACCCCACGCCGAGAATAAGCCTCACCCCCACAGTCAGCCAGGTCACTTGGGTTTTAGGCGCTTCAACACAGACACGTCCGGCATCATTCGTCCGGACAGATGCCTTTGTTTTTATTTTATCTATCCCCTTGTCAAAGAGTACCGTCAACCCATTTTCAACCCTGGAAACCACACTTAAACTCATGTTCTTCCACCCCGTTACGGAATTAGTGTCATTATCTGGGCTGGTTTAACATTCGTTTATTAGGGATTGATTAGAATAAAATGAGCAAACGATACCCTTTGGGCCCGCAAGCGATAAGATCGTCTTGTCCCGTTTTACCGAAACGCTTTAGATTGTATGGAGAACCCTCAGATTTTTGGAGGTATAGAAAAACCAATACCTTGGTTAGTTTTTTTCCTTCAATTTTTCCACCAGGTCGTTAAATGACTGGCGCTCAAGAATCTGGTCGAACTGAGACCTGTAATTGCCGATCATACTCACCCCTTCGATCACCATATCGTAGATCATCCAAAGGTCGTCTTTTTTCCTGTACATCCTGTAGTTGATGGGGATTTCCAGATCCTTGGTAATGATTTTGGTATCCACCTGTGCCTTTTTTTCAGTTACCCGCTCATTCAAGAAGGCTACTTTTTCGTCTGTATACGCATCAATCTTGGCCATGTAGGTGTCTTCGAGAAGAGTGCCGAACAGCTCCGTAAATGACTCCTTTTCCGTGTCGGATATCTGTCGCCAGTGCCTGCCGAGGCTCAACTGGGACATTTTGCGATAATCAAACCGCTGTCTTGCTATACGGCGGAGTTTATCCTTTTTTTCCTCCCGCAGGCCGTCAGCTTTCAGGGCCGGGTCACGGAGTACTCCCAAAATATCCTGGATGGTGGTTTCAAGCTGGGCCTTGGGAGATCCCGTATCTGCCCACACCGGCATAAAAAGGCACAGCCCCAGGACGATCCCGCCACTTATATATAACAGGACAGCGTTCTTTACCGTTGAATTTTTATTGGCAGTTTTTTTCATCATCCCGCAGGCATCTTCCTCAAATACATCTTTGGCCGAGCCCCCTCAAATCATTGCTTCATGGCAGCCAGGGCCGCATCGGCATCCGGTTCAATCGTAAACACCTTGTCCAATTTTGTAAGGGACAGGGCGTTGAATACCGTTTCCCCCAACCCGGTGAGCACAAATTTGCGGTTTTCCTTTTTGCTCCACTGAAGCCCCTCCACAAGGGTCGCAATACCGGAGCTGTCCATAAAGGAGACCTGGCTTAAGTCAACCACGACACCCGGGGTGGACGGTTTGAAAAAAGGCAGCAGGGTGTCCCTGAGATTAGGAGAGGTGAACATATCGATTTCCCCCTGTACAAATACCAGGGCAATACCGTTTTCTTCCTTGGTGTTTATTGAAAATCCCATGGCTTGTCTACTTTTCGAAAATATATTTGCTGATCAGTTCTTCAATGCTGATGGCGGACTCGGTATCCATCAGCGCGTCATTTTCTTCCAGAATATCTTCTGATCCGCCCGGCGACAGTTTTATAAACTTGTCGCCGATGATGCCTTTGGTGCGGATGGATGCAATGGTATCGTCACTAATCTCAGTGCCCTTTCGGATCTCCATGTCAACACGGGCATTGTACTCTTCCAGAGAAATCCGTTTAACCTTACCCACCGGCACCCCGGCGATTTCAACGGTGGCACCGGGTTCCAGCCCCTCAATGGACCCGAAGGTGGCGGAAATATTGTAGGTATCCGATCCGAACAGCTCAACGGCTCCCAGGTTGACGGAGAGATAGATGAGACAGGTCATGCCCAGGATCATGAAGAGCCCTACTGAGATTTCAGTGCTTTTTTTATACATGATGGTTAATTTAAATCCTATAGCAGTAAAGATGTCAAGATATAATCCATGACCAGTATGGCCAGGGAAGAAAAGACCACTGCCTGGGTGGTGGCACGGCTGACGCCTTCGGTGGTGGCCTGGGCCGTATAGCCCATGAAGGAACAGATCCAGGCGATCACAAGACCAAAAGTCAGGGATTTGAGAACGCCGCCGAAAATATCGGTAAAGGTCACAGCGGAGACCATCTTTCCGAAATAGGCCCCTTCATTCACCCCCAGAAGCTTCACCCCCACAAGGTACCCCCCGAATATCCCCACCACATTGAAAAAGGCGGTGAGCAGCGGAAGAGAGATGATACCGGCAAGAATTTTCGGGCTGATCACATATTTTAAAGGATCAATGGCCATCATCTCAAGGGCCGGGAACTGGTCTGTAATTTTCATGATGCCGATTTCCGCTGCCATGGCAGACCCTGCGCGCCCTGTCACCATCAGCGCACAGAGCACAGGCCCCAGTTCCCGGATGATGGACAGGGCCACGGCAGACCCCAGGAGCGCTTCCGCACCGAACTGGGTCAGGGTATGGTGTCCCTGAAGCCCTAAAACCATGCCGGTAAACAGACCGGTTACAAAAACGATAAGCAGAGATTTAGATCCGATAAATTCGATTTCCTTGATCAGCCGGCCCGGCCGAAGCGGCCTTAAAAATCCCTGGAAAATGGCCAGACAAAGAAAGATACCGCTCCTGCCGAATATCTGTATCCGGTTCAGTGTCCATCGGCCCAGCATCGCAGGCAAATTAAATATCTCAGTCATGGTGTCCTGTCAGCTTAAAATTTCATCCAGATAGTTCTTGTCGGTCCGGGTAAACGGGATCGGCCCTTCTGGATTGCCGTTTATGAATTGGATTACCCGCGGGTCCGTCGAATTCCGGATCTCCTCCACCGTGCCTTCGGCAATAATGTCACCGTAATAAAGGATAATGATCCGGTCTGCGATCCTGAAACAAGATTCGATATCATGGGATACCACCACAGAGGTGATGTTCAGTTTCCGGTTCAAATCCCGGATCAGTTTATCGATTACGCCTGTGGAAATGGGATCCAGGCCGGAGGTGGGTTCATCGTAGAATATGATTTTCGGGTCCATAACAATGGCACGGGCCAGCCCCACCCGCTTCATCATCCCGCCGGAAAGCTGCGAAGGCATCAAATCTTCGGTCCCCCGGAGTCCCACCATCTCAAGTTTCATGGTAACGATGGTTTTAATCACATTATCTGCAATCTGGGTATGTTCCCGCAACGGAAATGCGATATTTTCAAATATAGTTAAATAGTTGAACAGGGCAGCCCCCTGAAACAGCATCCCCATCTTTTTGCGTTTTTCATAGAGCTGCTCCCGGGTGGCCCTTGTCAGATCCAGCCCGTCAAAAAGCACCTCTCCTGAATCAGGTTTTTCAAGGCCTGTGACCTGACGCAGCAGCGTACTTTTCCCCGATCCGCTGCCCCCCAGTATCACCGTAACCTTTCCGGTCTCAAACCGGCAGTTCAGATGATTGGAAGCCACAACGCTTCCGTACTTTTTAACGAGATTTTTAACAATGACCATGATTACGTTCACCTTATCAGATTGATCATTTTAGATACCCCAAGGTACCGGGCCTGTCAACGATAAAGCCGAAAGTGAACGCCCACGGACTGAATTTGTGCCCGGGTCTTTACAAACCGGGCCGGGTATACTTTAATATATAAATCTTATGCCTTACGAAAGGATTTACCACGTTTGCGAAAGGGATCTTTTCCAAAACATGATGCAACGCAATGCTTTATCTTTGCTCCTTTTGATTTTTTCATATGCACCGGCAGCACCGGGCGGATGCCGGCGCAAACCAGCATATGAGCGCAGGTGATCTATCGGGTAAAATCCGGAAAGTTATGAAAAAGACAACCGCTAAAGACGCGGAAAACACAGGAAATAAAACAGGCAAGGAACCCAAGGATTGACAAACCCGTCAGGGGTTTATATAGAAAATATCGCGTATGGAAAATACCAGCCTAAGGGATAAAATGATACACGACCGGTCTACTGAGTTAAATGCATGCATGAACAAGGTGGCGCGGCTGAGCAACTGTGTTGAAATCGCGAACCTTATTAATTCGGAACTCTCCTTAGGAAAGCTTTTAAGTTCCGTGATGGAAACCACAAAAGCTGCCTTTCAGGCCGACTCTGTCAGTCTGCTGCTCCGGGAGGAAAAAACCGGCGATCTGGTGTTTCATATTGCCCTCGGAGATGTGGGGGATGAAATCAAAGAAATATTCCGGTTGAAAAAAGGCAGCGGTATCGCAGGGTATGTGGCAGAAACAAAAACGCCTTTGAATATCGCTGATGTGTATGACCATCCGCGGTTCTCCCCGGACTACGATCGAAAAACAAATTACCGGACCCGGTCCATGCTCTGTGTGCCCCTTCGCGCCAGGGGAAGAATCCTGGGGGTCATTCAGGTGCTGAACAAGCTGACACCCCCTTATACCTTCTCCAATGAAGAGCTGGAGATGCTCATAACCATCGGCTCCAGTGCGGCGGTGGCCATTGACACCGCCCAGATACACCGGCAGATTATCCGCAAAGAAACCCTGGAGCGGGATCTTTCCCTGGCCAGGGAAGTTCAGCAAAGTTTCCTGCCTGCCACCCTGCCCGATATACCGGGCTATGATTTCTCCGCCCTGAACCGCCCGGCCCTTGAAATCGGGGGGGATTTCTACAACTTTTTTATCCTGCCGGACAACCGGGTGGGTATTGTTCTCGGCGACGTTTCCGGCAAGGGCATTGCCGCGGCGTTGTTCATGGCCAGGCTGACCAGTGACATCCAGCATTCGGCCATGCACGGCCACACGCCCTCACAAGTGCTGGAAACCGTTAATGACCAGCTCTGCCAAAGGGCCAAACACGGCATGTTTGTTACCCTCGTCTATATGCTACTCGAACCGGATACGGGGCATATCGCCCTTGCCAATGCAGGCCACCTGTTTCCATTGCGCACGGACGAGGGATCTGCCTCGACACTGGGGTCCGACAATTCCAAAGGTCCGCCTCTGGGCATTCTTTCCGGACTCACGTTTGAACAGGAAGAGTTTATGCTGGCACCAGGCCAGTCTATTACCCTCTATACTGACGGTATCACTGAGGCCAAAAACAGCAGGGGAGATCTCTTCGGGATGGACCGGCTGCTGGAGATTCTCCGCAGCGGCATGACCGCATCCGACAATATTGTCACCAGCGTCTCTTCTGCTGTGGAAAAATTCAGCCTTGACCACGGCAGAAGCGACGACATTACCCTGCTCACCCTTGTCCGTCAAAGGAGAACAACGTGATGGGCCAAAATAACGCTGACCGGAATACCAAGCAGGCCATAAACCAGACTATGGAATTGTCCATTCCGTCACACCCCAGATTTCTTCAGGTGGTACGGGCGATGATGAGCCGGGTGGCAGCCATGTTAAATATTCCGGACGCCAAAACAGGAAGCATTGTACTGGCTGTTGACGAGGCCTGCTCAAACATAATCAAACACGCATACTTCAACGACCCGTCCGGCGTTATTGAATTTTCCATCACCCCTGGCAAAACCCGCCTGGAAATTGCCATCACCGATTACGGTAAATCCTGCGACATGAACCTGATGAAACCCAGAGAGCTGGACGACATCCGCCCCGGCGGTCTTGGTACCTATATCATCGGTCAAGTGATGGATGAGGTGGAATACCACTGCGGCAATAACGGAAAAAACCAAATCAAAATGGTCACCCGCCTGATGCCCTGATACCCGGCCTCCAAGCCTTAAATTCACACGGGACAAAAAAAGCCTCCCTTGTCCAGCCGATTTACCGGCCGGACAAAGGAGGCTTTTCGTTTTAATGGAGGCCTTCTAACTCAGTTTACTTACGATTGCTTCAATGGTCTCGTAAGAAAATGGCTGGGACAGATGCTTACCACCGGATGCAGGCAACGGTTCCTGAGGTTTATGTCCGGAACCTGTGAACCCTGCAATCCGCTCATCCCCGAACTTGATACGGTAATTGGGACGTATTCCCTTCCCCGTGGTGCCAAGGAACACCTGGGATGCCTTATCGTCCGCCATATTGGCAAACATTTTCTTTAAAAAAACATCTGACAGTCCGGCGATCCGCTCTTCATCCCATTCAATCATGGATTTGCCGCCGGAACCGGACCTGCTGGCGGTTTTCCGCTTGGCTTTAAGCTTAGACAGCTTGCCCGAAAGCGCGTTGATTTTCATGCCCAGGTTCTTGACCGACCGCTTCTGAATTTCCCCTTCGGCCTGGGGACGCAACGCATCCAGTTCACCGTTAACCTCTTCAAAACATGCCTTGGATTCCTCCACGGCTTTCTTCTCAATCAACTGGTCAATCTGTTCGCACATGCGGTTGATGGATTGCCTGGATTCACGGAATTTGTTGGGCTCCATTCTGCCTCCTTTGAACTCTATGTTATGCGGGATCTTAAACCACCAGGCAGATGAAACAATCGGCTTGCTTAGAAAGGGACTTTTCAATCAGCAGCTACTTCCAGTGATCTAAAAAACTCTGCGTTAAATATCTTTAATCGTTCAAAGAATCCTACACCGATAGGAAAAAGATTTCAAGGGGTGCCAACAAAAGTGGAAGCGTACGGTTAGACATCACCCTGAAAAAAGGGCAGAAGCAGGCTCAAGATCGTTTGACAATGGCTGCAAACCGGCCACGGGTAAGGGCCGCCAGGTCCTTTGGGGCCAGGCAAATCTGAAGCCCCCGTTTACCCGCGCTGACGTAGATGGTGTCAAATGCGTTGGCAGAATCGTCAATGACTGTGGGCAGCCCTTTTTTCTGTCCGATAGGGCTGACACCGCCGGTGAGGTAGCCTGTTGTCCTTTCCACAATGGTTTTGTCCGCCATGGCGGTCTTTTTAACGCCGACAGCTTTTGCAAATGCCTTGAGATCAAGCTGCCCCGACACCGGCACTACTGCCACGGCCAGATCTTTGGGGCCTGTGGCTACCACCAGGGTTTTAAAAAGCCTTTCCTCGGGCATCCCGAGTTTTTCTGCAGCCTCACGGCCGAAGGCACGCACCGACGGATCATGGTCGTACTCATGGAGGGTATAGGGGATTTTTGCCTTTTTGGCTTTGGCTACGGCTGGTGTCATGGCGCTCTTTATACCAGTTCCCCGGGCAGATTGCCACCTTTTACCAAGGCCTTGAATTTTGGCTGTGCCTCACGGCATTCTGTCCTTTACTTCACCGTTCTTTGGCCGTATATTCCCCCCCATGAAATACTATGCTGTTGCAAACGGACGAACCACAGGGATATTCACCTCCTGGCCCGAAGCGGAACGCCAGGTCAAAGGCTTTGCCGGAGCCAAATATAAAAGTTTTAAATCCAAAGCAGAGGCCGAGGCGTTTCTCAAAAACCCGGAATACGCCTCTCAAAAACAGAAGAAGCGCCCCCCGGCCAAGTCAAGCCGGAACGCCGGCGCTCCAGACAATTATCCTAAGGATGCGGTGATCGTGTATACGGACGGCGGTGCAATCGGCAATCCCGGTCCCGGCGGCTACGGAGTGGTGTTCGAGGACGGAGACGAATACGCCGGCGGCTATAACCTGACCACCAACAACCGTATGGAATTGATGGCTGTCATTGTTGCGCTGGAAGCACTTCAGGGCGAGCGCCGCCCCATCGTTCTGCATTCCGATTCCCGTTACGTGCTCAACGGTATTACCAAAGGCTGGGCCCGGGGATGGAAAAAACGGGGATGGAAAAAATCCGACGGCAACCCTGCCCTGAATCCCGATCTTTGGGAAAAACTATTGAACCTGCTGCCCGGTCTGGATATCCGTTTCCAATGGGTGAAAGGACATGCGGGTGATCCCCTGAACGAAGCCTGCGACCATCTGGCCAACAGCACCGCCCGGAAAACCGGGCTTCCCGACGACAACGGCTATCTTGCCACACTTTCCAACAAGGAACCCGAAAAATGAAACTGACGGTTTGTGAACTGAGCAACAACTGGATAGACACAGATGAATACAAGGCGCTCCTGGCCCACCTTGACACAGAAAAAAGCGATTTCCTTCTTCTGCCGGAAATGCCCTTTTCCACCTGGCTTGCCGGCACGAACCATGTGGACAGCGCCCGTTGGAAAGAGGCCGTGGACGCTCACCAGTCATGGATTGAGCGCCTGGCCGAGTTTAATACCCCCATCATCGCCGGTACCCGTCCGATCCTGAAAAACGGTGTGCCCCACAATGAGGGGTTTATCTGGACAAAGGCCACCGGTGCCGTTGGCGTCCATGAAAAGTATTACCTGCCGGATGAAGAAGGGTTCTGGGAAGCCACCTGGTACCGCAGGGGAGACGGGGTCTTTGAAGTGGGAAAGATCAATGGCATTACATTCGGCTTTCTCATCTGCACCGAAATGTGGTTCAACCACAGGGCCAGGGAATACGGAAAAGCCGGTATGGAGATTCTGCTTTGCCCAAGGGCCACGCCGTCCACCTCTTCGTCTTCCTGGCTGGCCGGTGGCCGGGCGGCGGCAAATGTGTCCGGAGCGTTCTGCTTATCCTCCAACTTCAACGGCCGGAACACACAAGACATGGATTTTGGCGGGACGGCCTGGATTATCGAACCCGAAGAGGGAGAAGTGCTGGGTACAACAAACGTAAAAGCCCCCGTCCTCACAAAAGAGGTTGACCTTGAAGACGCCGCAGCCGCCAAAGCCACCTATCCCAGATATGTGAAAGAATAGGCAGGCAGGCGTTGCTTCGGGAGCCTTCCCCCGATCCAACAAGGCGTTGCAAATACATCTAAGGGTTGGTATATTTGACAAACACTCGCTTTGCGGCCACCCCAACGTTTGGCACCCTGATGGACAATTTTTCAGAAAAATATACAAAAGAAGGCTTAAAAAAAGTCATCGACGCCCTGCCTCTGGCCATTTCTGTCATTGATAAAAACAGGGTGGTGGCTCTGGCCAACAAATCCACCACCCTGTTTGTCAACAAGGACAAAATTCAGCTCATCGGCTTTGTCGGCGGAGAAGCCTTCGGATGCATTCACCATGACGATGCCCCGGAAGGCTGCGGTTTCGGACAGGAATGCATGAGGTGCAAACTGCGGCAGACCGTATTGGATACCCTGGAGAATCAGGTCGCCCACCAGATGGTGGAAACCACGATGGTATTTAAAGATCGCGGAGAACGCCACCTGAGGATCTCCACCCTGCCCATGACCCTGGACCATGACCAGGTGGTATTGCTTTCCATTGAAGATGTCACCCAAGCCCGGCTTCTTGAGCAAACCCGGCTGGAAAAACAGAAACTGACCGCTGCAGTGGAAACCGCAGGTGCGGTATGCCACGAAATCAACCAGCCACTGATGATCATTCTGGGCATGGCTGAAATGCTTCTGGATGATCCGGGAACCGAAGATGAAGGGCGGCTGGCCAATCTTATGCAGATCAAAGAGCAGGCGGAACGCCTTGGAGAAATCACCCGGAAACTGATGACCCTGACCGAGTACAAAACCAAACCCTACCTTAAAACCGATATCCTGGATATCGACAGTGCTGCCGGAGAAGACACACCGGTTGACGGCTAATCGCTTTCTTTCATTTTTTTTGCGGACAGAAATGACACGGCCCCCCTGTCCGTCAGGCCCGTTTTGATCATATATGCGTTCCCCTCTATTCCGGCTTGGGAAAAATCAATCCGGCCGTCCCTGGGGGTATATCCCCGCCATGGGGTCGAATGGGGGCGAAACACCGACAGCCTTATACAATCATCTGTCTCAAGGATAAAAAAACACTGGATGACACCCCGCCGCCCCCAGACCTTGAATACCAATTTGCCCCTATACTCTCCGGGTTCAATATCCGACGATGCATACCGCTGGGGATCCAGTCCGTCCGTGACAGCGTCCTTAAAGCGATAGGCTTTGGATGCACATACGATATCATCCTTATTCAAGGTTGCGTATGTGAAAGACTTTATCTTTATCCCGGACTGCATTAATTTAAAAATCGACCGGCGTTCACAATACCGTATAAAATCTTCAGCATCCGATTTGGGAAATTTTCGCCGGGCCCGCGGCCTGCCGGATTCGGGACATATCATTTGAGCGCAAAAGGACCGTGCAAGGAAACGTTCACCCGGGGTATTTTTCACTTTTTGCAGTCTTTTGACGGACACCCCCAGCCGCTGAGCAATATCAGTAAAGGAATAGGCCTCCTCATAGAGGCTCTGAAAGGCCTGTAAAGAAGCCACCGATACAGTGATGTCCGGCAAACTCAATCCCGTATCCACTCCGGAAAAAATCTCCGGATGCTCTTCTATGATCTTTAACACCTGGTTCGGCCCGACACCGATGTCTCGGGCCGCATCTTCGAGAGAACAGCTATCTTGCATACCAACTCCGCACAAACATTAGGGGGATGTCTCAGTCCACTATCTTAAGCAATGAACAAAAAAAGGCCTCAGAAATCTCTGAGGCCTTTTTATATTAAGCCTGTTGCTTATTGTCTTTATGGCGCGCCCGGCGCGATTCGAACACGCGGCCTACGGATTAGAAGACAGATCACCGTGTTTTTCACACAGCCTTAACACACGCCTTTTCCAATAAAAACAGTCTATTATATTTTGGTCAGTCTCATTTTTCTTATGCAAATATAGATTATTTCGATCCAAAGCGCAAGACTAAGCGCAAGACCTGATATGTCCATGTAACCTATGCCAGTTGCGGGAATTGAACCCGTAGCCATTCCTTATTCATGCGTTAAATTCTTTTGCCGACATCCTGCTCCCAAAATATCTGGCAGGGTTTGGTCCCCCTTGAACTCCATGTTTTTTCAGTCCCAATTTTAATCATGTCTATTCAGAATCGTCAGATAAATCAAAAAACCGCACCCAATTTATGAAAAAACAATGTTCAAATCAGGGTTTCCCCGATTGTTTACAATTTAGAATAAGATTACTATCAAGACATATAATAATGTCAATAACTGGAGGGTGAAAATGAATATTTACATGGTAGGGGCTTGTGTCGGTCTCGGGTTAGTGATTGGTTCAATAGGGTTGCTGTTAAATACCAATCACCTAATGATGTTTGGGCTTGGTCTCGGTCTAATTGTTGGCTGTATTTTTCGTCATATAAAGAAATCCATTGAAGTTATCCAGGCGGCTCAAGTAGAAAAAAGTGAAATCAATTAAGTGGACTCGGGATTTGAACCCGCATCCTTTCCCTATTCATGCGTGTTTTAGAGGTGGGCGCTAAACAGCTTATAATCTCATCAGTTTCAATTTTTTAAAGGATACTCTTCCTTATTGTATTCTTTTCTGAATCGCGTTAATGTCCAATAAACGCGATCCATGGTTTTGCGCCCGACCTCTCTTCATCTGGTCGGATATCATTCAAATACTCAAAAGATACAGCCATCATTCGGAGAATAGGTGAACAATTTGGCAAAAACATTAGCAACGAAGCCTATTACTATAAAAACTGCCAATGAATTCATTAAAGATTATCATAGACATCACCGTCCAACCATTAGAAATAGTGGGCGCTGGGCTTTGGCTGCTATTGATCTAAACGGAGAAATGGTTGGTGTCGTGATAGCTGGCAATCCTGTTTCGGCAACTTATATGGATGGCTATACACTTGAGTTAACCAGACTCTGTGTGAAAGAGATCGCTCCAAAAGGGACATGTAGTTTTTTGTTAAGTAAATGTTGCTCTATTTGGCGGACTATGGGAGGACAGAGGGTAATCACATACACTTTAGCGACTGAATCAGGAGCATCGTTAAAAGGTGCTGGTTGGAAATTATCTGGAACAGTGAAGCCTCATAAAAGATGGACAAATAAAAATAAAGTTGATGGGCTCGACCGAACCCATTTAGAAATTTATGAGTTAATGAAACATCGCTGGGAAAAAGAATTGAAGGGTGTTGTCTGATGGATACAATATGTGCATTTAGTTCTGATAGTCGAGAACTTTATAAAGCTGATATTTATCGTGTTTTAGCCTTGCCTAAAAATCACATCGTGCATTTCCGGTACAAAAAGATATACGTTGATGACTACCTGTTACAGAATCCTAAAAAATTAAAGAAACAAAGTGTTGCCATTTTTTTTACCCACGGAAATAATTTGGGTACTGATGAGAATACCTTCCAGCACTTTTCTGTCAGGTGGGCCACCATAACCACCACTGAATTTAGCTTAGAGACAGATGTATTTCATATTTATATGAAGTTGGGTGATTTTTGTAACGTCCGAGTTGATTCTGGAAATTCTGATGAAAAGATACCTCCAACTAAATTTTTATCAAAATTAAACTGCACCGAAGTTGGTGAAGGAAATAACTGGCAATCAAGAATCTTAGCTATTAAAAACTACTTCCCGAAAATCACCTTTATACACTTGAAAGAGATTCGAAACGGATGGAGAGGTAAATGGATTCATTATCAAAATAGTAAAAAATCTTGTTACTACAACCTAACTCACGGCAATAGATACATACTAAAGTTAGCGGTATCGAATCCCGATGCGTCGAATACCAAAATTGAAATATCTGACAGTAGCGAAGAGATAACGATTAACTGTATAAATCCACTTGAATCATCAATCCAATTTGATGATCATGATATTTCTATTTCAGTAAAAACATTGCAAGTTTTTAAGCAAGCATCATTATTAGAATTTAAGCCATCAAAAAAAGAGAGTGATGCCGATGAATACAAAGTTCTTGGAGAGTACTCAACGAACATTGAACTAAATTTAAAATTGAGCCTTAAAAGGCCACTAATTTTTGGATTGTTCAGTACAATGGCATTTTGGTCGGTTCTGTTGGCAAGGCCAATGTCAAGTTCTGTAAATTGGCCATCTGAATCCGTTTTAGTGATTTCAACATTGTTATTTTATTTATCTAGCAGTTCGCTGTTTTTTTGGTTTAACAAGAAATAAACAATCGTATAATCATGAAAAGACCGCGTTCTCATAGAATTGAAGCTGAAAGTCTGAGATTCGTACAAAATGTGTTTGAAAGAGAGCCTTTTTGTTGGCATGCTAGGGAGGTAGGTGCCAGAGACGATTATGGCCATGATTTAGAGGTAGAACTCGCAGATTTAGATGAACTCACAGGAAAAATTTTTAGGGTTCAAGTTAAAGCAACTGATTTTGTAAAAATACGTCAAAAAGATAATGTTATACTCTTTGAAGTATATACTAATCATTTAAAACGTTGGTTTGAAATATCACTTTCTATGCCAATGCTGCTTATACTTTATGATTCAAAAAATGAGTGTGCATACTATAAAAACATAGGAAAATGGGTTCAAAAAAAAATATTAAAAATAGGTGGCATTAAGTTTTTAGAGAAACAAAAATCGTACACAATAACTATAGATCCTGAAGATAATTTAGAAAATTCGTTAAAGAGAATTCAAATTCTTGTTTCTGATCATTTTGAAAAATTGAAATTTCTGTTTTCTCCATCTATTGATCCGTATTCTTCTCAAAAGCCCAAACTAAAATCGGAGACTACAGCAATAAAAAATAGAACTCGATTTGAAATTTCCAAAAAAATTACAATTCGTAAAAAACTGGATAGATTGAATATAAGAGATCAAGGTGAACGAGATACAGCAGTAGCTTTTGCGGTTTTAGGTGCAATCGAAGTTATGTTACAATGCAAAATGATTTCATTAAGGCTTTCTCCTCAACATTTATATTATAAGTGTAAAACAATAGATAATTATAAAAATATAGATGGCACCTGGGTAGACTGCGCGTTACAAATTATGAACAACTATGGTGTTTGTTTAGATCAAGATTGGCCATATAATCCAAAACTTAATCCTAAAAATTTGGCACAAGGTCCGGAACCTAAAAACCTACCGATCGCGGCTAAAATAACTGGTTATCATGCTTTTAATCCGACAGATATAGATTTTGCACACTATTTGCTCGACAGAAATATTCCGCTAATAGCAACAATACCTGCATATAGATCATGGCTGCAATATAATAGTTGGGTTGAAAAAACCGGAGAAATTAACCTTCCCCTGCCAGCTGACTTGGAGAAAGGTTTATTAGGATACCATGTGATATGTATTGTCGATTATAATAAGGCCGATCAATCTTTTATTTTTAAAAATAGCTGGGGGAAAAAATGGGCGGAAAATGGAAGTTACGGCCCGGGAATAGGTCAATTGCCTTGGAGTTATATTGCACAATATGCAACCGAGATTCATTTTATAGAGAACGTTTTCTTGAATATAAACGTCTCTGATCCAGGGTCACGTTAATAACACATTAAGTGAACCTGGGAGTTAAACCAGCTGCCGACCATATCCACTAAGGGTTTTCAATGTCAGTGATCCACGCCTGATCCATTTCACACGCTTATCCACCTTTCTTATAAGAAACAAATCCATATCCGCAAGCCGCTAATAAACTGATTGTGAATCAGGTACCAGATATGAAATAAAAGTTCTTTGTTTGCAACCTGCACGGTTGAATGTTGTTTACTGTTGAATTTGAAGAATAGGAGCGGACATTGGAAAACCACATCAAAGACTTTTTGTTTCATTGCAAATTTGAAAAAAACCTTAGTACCAAAACTCTTGCGGCCTATGAAATAGACCTGAGACAATTTAATTCATTTTTTGCAAAAGGGAAAAGGGATCCCCTTGTCCGAGATGTGGATAAATATGTCCTAAAACAATACCTGGAAACAATATCCCCGAAATTCAAGCCCAAAACCCTAAAACGAAAACTTGCCTCACTCAAAGCCTTTTTCAACTACATGCAATTTGAGGATGAGATCGATATCAATCCGTTCAACAAGGTAAAAATCAAAATCAAAGAAGGGAAACGAGTCCCCAGGACAATAGACCCAAGAATAATCAAACGGCTTTACAGATATCTCTATGATAAAAAGGAATGCCTTGAACCAGAATCTTACGCTTACCAGATCATTGTCCGGGATATCGCCGTCCTTGAACTGTTGTTCTCAACAGGCCTCAGGGTATCAGAGCTGTCCCACCTGAAGACATCATCTTTGAGCCTGACAAAATCCACAATCAGGATAACGGGTAAAGGCAATAAAGAAAGGCTCATCCCCATTTGCAGCGCAGATACACGGGAAGCTTTGAACAGTTATTTTAAGCTTTACCGCAAACGGATCGAAAATGCCGAATTCTTTTTTTTGAACAGATTCGACCGACGCCTCTCAGAACAGTCCATAAGGTTCATGATAAAAAAATACATGAACAACTTAAACGTAAGCGATGAATTAACCCCATCTACTGCTGAGTCCAGCCATGGGATAGTATGCT
>CAJWHT010000009.1 GCA_913041495.1 uncultured Desulfobacteraceae bacterium
CCATTGATCCGGGATCATGCCTTAAGCTGATCAAGGACAAATGCGGCACCTGTGCCAGGGTTTGTCCCACGGGGGCCATCAACTATGAAGATACGCAATCCACATCCACTATTCATGTGGGCTCCGTGATCATGGCACCGGGATTCAAACCCTATGATCCCGGCGGACTGGACAATTACCAGTACAAGGCGTTTTCCAACGTTATCACCAGTATCGAATATGAACGCCTGCTTTCTGCCGGCGGTCCCACCGGCGGCCATATCGAATGCGCCACCGAGGATAAGAAGGTGAAACGGGCACCGAAGAAAATCGCCTGGCTCCAGTGCGTGGGCTCCAGGGATCAGAACAAGTGCGGCAACGGGTATTGCTCTTCGGTGTGCTGCATGTATGCGGTGAAAGAGGCCGTGATGACGGCAGACCATATTGAAGGGGACTTCGAGGCTTCCATCTTCTTCATGGACATGCGGACCTACGGCAAGGATTTCGAGAAATACTACGAACGGGCCAAGGCTGAAGGGGTCCGGTTTGTGAGATCACGTATCCATACCATCACGGAAAACGAGGACAAGAGCCTGTCCTGCACCTATGTTACCGAGGACGGCCGGAACGTTGTCGAGGACTTTGACATGGTGGTGCTGTCCGTGGGCATGGAGACGCCCAAAGATCTGGCTGAAGAGGTGGCCAAAATGGGCATCACCCTGAACGCCGACAACTTTGTGGAAACCCGTCTGTTCGAACCGGTATCCACCAGCCGGGACGGCATCTTCGTTTGCGGGGCGCTTGCCGAGCCCAAAGATATTCCCATGTCGGTCATGGAAGCTTCTGCAGCGGCCTGTGATGCCGGGGCAGCCCTGGCAAAAGCCAGGGGAACGCTCACCAAAACCAAGACTTACCCCGAAGAAAAACGGATGGGTCTGGAAGACCCGAGGATCGGTGTTTTTGTCTGCAACTGCGGCACCAATATCGGCGGCGTGGTGGATGTGCCCGGTGTGGCCGAATATGCAAGACGTCTTCCCCATGTGGCCTACGTGGAAGAAAATATGTTCACCTGTGCCCAGGATACCCAGGATAAACTGCGGGAGATCGTGGCCGAAAAAGGGTTGAACCGCATCGTTATCGCGGCCTGTACCCCCAGGACCCATGAGCCCCTGTTCCAGGAAACGCTCAGGGACGCAGGCCTGAACAAGTATCTGGTGGAAATGGCCAATATCCGTAACCAGTGTTCCTGGGTCCATGCCAAGGAACCTGAGCTTGCCACGGAGAAATCCAAGGACCTGGTGAGAATTGCGGTGGCCAAAGCCGCCCTGATGAATCCCCTGGATCAGCCCGAGGTGGGTATTGTTCAAAAAGGCCTTGTCATAGGCGGCGGGGTTGCCGGTATGACGGCGGCCCTGGGACTTGCCGACCAGGGATTCCATACCTATCTCATTGAAAAAGGTGAGACTTTGGGCGGCTATGCCCTCAGCCTGGACCATGCCTGGACCCATGAGCCCATCGCCGAAAACGTTAAGGCCATGGTGGCGCGTGTGCAGGCCCACGAGGGAATCGAAGTGCTCACCGGTGCCGAAGTGGCTGAGACCAAAGGGTTTGTGGGCAACTTCAATACCATAGTTAAAGCGGGCGGACTTAATGGCGATGCCAGAGATACGGTTCTGGATCACGGCGCCGTCATCATTGCCACCGGGGCCAAAGCAGGGATTCCGGACGAGTATCTTTACGGTAAAGATCCCCGGGTCTTTAACCACGTGGATTTGGACCCGGCCATGCGTGACAATCCCGACATGGTGAAAAAGGCGGCTTCCGCCGTCTTCATCCAGTGTGTGGGCTCCAGGGAAGAGGGCCGCCCCTACTGCTCCAAGGTCTGCTGCACCCATTCCATCAAAAAGGCCATCCAGTTCAAGGAGATCAACCCGGACATGGACGTCTACGTCCTCTACCGGGATATCCGGACTTACGGCCGCAGGGAGTCCTTGTACCGGCAGGCCCGGGACAAGGGCGTTATCTTCATCCGTTACAGCCCGTCTGAGAAACCCGTTGTCACTGCCAAAGAGAACTGCCTGGACATACAGATAAAGGAACGGATTCTCGGCATGGACATTCATGTGGAAGCCGACTTTTTGGTACTGGCCTCCGCCATCGTGGCCGAAGGCAACGAAGACCTGGCACAGAAGTTCAAGCTCACCCTCAACGATGACAAGTTCTTCATGGAAGCCCACGCCAAACTGCGGCCGGTGGATTTTGCCACCGACGGTGTCTTTCTCTGCGGTACGGCCCACTATCCCAAGCCGGTTGAAGAATGCATCGCCCAGGCCAAGGCTGCTGCTTCCAGAGCGATTCGTGTGCTGTCCAGGGACAGCGTCACCGTGGACGGGGTGGTTTCCGATGTGGATTCAGCCCGCTGCCGCGGATGCGGTGCCTGCGAGGCTGCCTGTCCCTTCGGTGCCATTGAAACCTATGTCACCGATGCGGGCGTGACGCTGGCCCGGGTCCAGCAGGCCCTGTGCAAGGGGTGCTCCGCCTGTACGGTTGCCTGTCCCACAGGCGCCGCAGGAGTTTCCCATTACAACAATGAAGTGCTGGCCATGGTTGAGGCCGCTTTAGAAGAAGGATAACACTATGAGTTTCGATCCCCAGATCATTACCTTTGCCTGCAACTGGTGCTCTTACTCCGCCGCCGACCTGGCCGGGGTCAGCCGCTTCCAGTATCCGCCCAACATGCGGATCATCCGGGTCATGTGTTCGGGGGGCATTACCCCCAATTACATCCTCAAAGCCTTTGAAAAGGGGGCGGACGGTGTCCTGGTCTCCGGCTGACACATGGGAGACTGCCATTACCTGGACGGTAATGTAAAAGCCACCAAGACCTTTGAGATGACAAAGGAACTTCTGGACCTGCTCGGCATCGATACGAACCGGGTGCGGCTGGAATGGATCTCGTCGGCCGAGGGCAACAAGTTTGCCGATGTGGCCAATGAATTTACGGAAAAGATTAAAGCGCTGGGGCCTGCCAATATCCGCTCCAACGCCGCGTAGCGAATACATAACGAGGAGAAAGCACCGTGACTGACAACATACTTGTCCTTGGCGGCGGTATTGCCGGTATCCAGTCTTCACTGGACCTGGCGGAAATGGGATTCAAGGTCCACCTGGTGGAAAAGCTGCCGTCCATCGGCGGCAAAATGGCCCAGTTGGACAAAACCTTTCCCACCAACGACTGCGCCATCTGAATCCTCTCGCCGAAGATGCTGGATGTCGGTCGACATCCCAATATAGAGTTGATGGCCTACAGTGAACTTAAGGGGCTTGAAGGTGACGCCGGGAATTTTACTGCCAAGGTGTTGAAAAAGGCAAGGTACGTGGATGCGGACAAGTGCACGGGCTGCGGTGCCTGTGTCGAGGTCTGCCCTACGCCCGTGTCTGACCTTTATAACGAGGGGCATGCGGACCGCAAGGCCGTTTACTCCTGGTTTGCCCAGGGCATCCCCTCCACCCATGCCATAGATACGGACCACTGCCGGGTGTTTCAGGGCAAACGGTGCGGGATCTGCGCTAAAAAGTGCGAGGCCGATGCCATTAATTTTGATCAGACCGAGGAAACGGTGGAACTGAATGTGGGCGCTGTGGTCGTGGCCACGGGGTACGACGTGTTTGATCCTGGAAAGATCCCCGAATACCGGTATAAGACCCTTGACAATGTGATCACCGCCATGGAGTTTGAACGGTTTCTCTCCGCCTCTGGCCCCACCGAAGGCCACCTGTACCGGCCCTCGGACCGGAAACTGAAGGCGGAAAAGGCCGATCTTGAAAAGACCCTGGCCAAGTCCGCAAAGGCCCTGGCCCGGTTTGAAAAGAAGCACGGCATGACGTCCAAGAATTTTTTGGTGGCGTTGACCACCAATACCCTGGAACTCACCGATGACCTGGCCAAGGATGCCGAAAAATGGGCGGCCAAGGCCAAAGATCACAAATCAAAAGATGACCGCCTGACGGCACTGGCCCAAAAGGCGGACGCCGTCACCACGGCCAAGAAAATCGCCTTTATCCAGTGTGTGGGCTCCCGGGACCTGCGGTTTTACCCCTTTTGCTCCGGGTATTGCTGTATGCATGCCATCAAGGAGGCCATCATCGCCCATGAGCATGACAACGATACCGAGTCCAGTATTTTCGGTATGGATATCCGTGCGGTGGGCAAGGGCTTTGAAGAGTATAAGATCCGCGGGGGCAACGCCTCCCAGATTACCTACAAACGTTCCAGGGTGGCGGAGATCGTCCGGGGGGAAAATGAAAACCCCGTGCTGATCTACGAGGATACGGCCCAGCAGAAAATCGTCAAGGAGCCCTTTGACCTGGTGGTGCTGTCCACGGCCTGCGCGCCTGTGAAGGGGACGCAAGACATTGCGGATACCCTGGGTGTTGATCTGGACAAGTTCGGTTTCTTCAAGACCGATGCGGCCAATCCCCTGGATACTACCAGGGACGGGATCTTTGTCTGCGGCTGTGCCCACAGCCCCATGGATATTCCTGAGTCGGTGGCCCAGGCCAGTTCTGCGGCGGCCCGGGCGGTCCAGGCCATCATGAAATCCAAAAAGGCATCCTAGGGGGAATGACATGATGAGCACAAAAGGCATGAAAAAAGAAAGTATGAAACTGGTCGAAGAACCCCGCATCGGTGTCTTTGTCTGTGACTGCGGCTCCAACATCGCGGGCCACCTGGACTGCGCGGATGTGGCGGAATATGCCAAAACCCTTCCCCACGTGGTGTACGTCAAGGAAAACCTCTACACCTGTTCCGAATCCGGGATCGTGGAAATCAAGAACGCCATCACCCAGGAGAACTTGAACAGGGTTCTGGTGGCCTCCTGTTCGCCCAGGACCCACCATCCCTTGTTTTCAAGTTCCTGTGCCGAGGCCGGTCTCAACCCCTACCTCTTTGAGATGGTGAATATCCGGGACCAGTGTTCCTGGGTTCACATGGGCAAACGGGAAGATGCCACACAAAAGGCCAAGCACCTGGTGAAGATGGGGGTGGCCAAGGCTGCCGGCCTGGAACCCAGAGAAGAGATCGAGTCTTCACTGATCCGCAAGATCATGGTGGTGGGCGGCGGCATTGCAGGGCTCTCCGCGGCCCAGGCGCTTTCCGATATGGATCTGGACGTGATCCTGGTGGAAAAGACAGATCATTTCGGCGGCCTGCTGCAGTCTTTGGGTACCCTGGAGACAGGAGAAACCGCCGAGGATTTTCTGGGGCGCGTGGTTGCGGATGTGCAACGCCGTTCAAACGTTACCGCTTATACAGGCGCCCAGGTAAAATCCACCGGTGGCTACATCGGCAACTATGAGGTGACCATCGACACCCCGGAAGGTGAGGTCACGGACAAGGTCGGTGCCATGGTTGTTGCCACAGGCGCCGTGCCCCTGATTCCCGAAGGAATCTTCGGCTACGGGAACAAAGGCGTTGTCTCCCTGATGGAGCTGGAACAGCACCTGAAAAATGATACCCTGGAAAAAGCGGGGTTCTCAGGGCAGCGGATGGTCTTCATCCAGTGCGCGGGTACCAGGAACGCCAAACGGGAATACTGTTCGCGCATCTGCTGCATGACCGCCGTGAAAAATGCCATGACGGTGAAGAAAAAGTATCCCCTGGCAGATGTCCGCGTGCTCTACCGGGACATGCAGATGTACGGGGCGCAAAAAGAGCAGATGCTCTGGGATGCCAGGGGAATGGGCATCCGTTTCGATGTCTATGATCCGGAAAATCCCCCCAACGTGGAAGCGGGCAAGGTCTCCTACTTTCGAACCGTCACCGGTGATGATGTGTCGCTTGAAACGGATCTCACCGTGCTTTCCACCCCGCTGACCGCACGGCAGGGCACAGGCGAACTGGCCAATATGCTGCGGGTCCCCACGGACCAGAACGGTTTCTTTCTGGAGGCCCATGCCAAGCTGCGGCCCCTGGACTTTGCCGCCGACGGCATCTTTGTGGCAGGGGCGGGCAGATATCCTGCCACGGCCACGGAGAGCCGGACCCAGGGCATCGGCGTGGCATCCCGTGTGGCTGCCATCCTCTTCAAGGACAAGCTGGTGAAAAGCGCCATTGTGGCAGGCATTGATCCTGCCTCCTGTGTGGGCTGCCTGTCCTGCCTGCCCATGTGTCCCTACGAGGCCATCACCTATAATAAGGATGCGCGGGTCTGCCAGATCAACGAGATTCTCTGCAAGGGCTGCGGCAATTGTGCGGCTACCTGTCCCTCGCATTCGGCGCTGCTGGCAGGGTTTAAGCCTGAGCAACTGCTGGCACAGATCGGGGCGGCGTGAGCCCCGGCCCAAAACGGAAATATCCTGAGGAAAACGAAATATCCAAGGAAAAGATAAATGAGTGATAAACATTTCGAACCCAATATCATTTGCTTCCTGTGTACCTGGTGAGCGTACGCCGCTGCTGACCTGGCTGGGGTCAGTCGTATGCAGTATCCTGCAAATATCCGGATTATCCGGGTGATGTGTTCGGGCTCCGTCTCGCCCCACCACGTGCTCCGTGCCTTTCAACAGGGGGTTGACGGGGTCTTCGTGGGCGGCTGACACTTAAGCGAATGCAATTACCTGTATGGTAATTATTCCACTGAAAAAAGAGTCAACGTCCTCTCCCAGGTGCTGGACTTCACCGGAATTGAAAAAGAGCGTCTCAGGGCGCGCTGGGTCTCTTCGGCCGAAGCCCCTGAGTTCGTGGAAGAGGTGAATGCCTTTATCGACACCCTCAAAGAACTCGGCCCTTCCCCGCTTAAGGCCGCAGTTGAGGCAAAAAAGGAAGAGCAGAAGGAGGCTCCGGCATGATCGAGACCATAAAACAACATGTGGCGGGCCTTCTGACAGAAAAGAAAATTGCAGGCTTTTTAGGCCTCATTGAAAAGAACGGCCATGTGGCCCCCCACCTGTTCAAGGACGGGGAAAGCCTTGCGGGTTTCACCCTGGGGGACAGAAAAACCGCCGGGGATGCCAGATATCCTTTAAACAAGACCCTTGTCACCCTGTCCCGGGCCTATCCTGAAGAAACTTTCGGGGTGCTGGTGCGCGGCTGTGATGAGCGCGGCCTTTACGGGCTGTTCCGTTTGAATCAGCTCACAGAAGACCGTGTCATTCCGGTGGGCTTTTCCTGTCCGGCAGAACTTTCCGAGGCCTGCGAGTGCAGAAAACCGTACCCTGACAGTCTTGTGGCCGGAGAAAAGACCGAAAGCTCCCAATTGAAAAAAGTGGCGGAGATGGACGGCAAAGACCTGGCCCGGCGTTTCGATTTCTGGACGGCCCAGTTCGTTAAATGCGTGAAGTGCTATGGCTGCCGCGATGTCTGCCCCATGTGCTTTTGCAAAGAGTGCAGCCTGGAGTGCGAAGACCTGGTGGCCAAGGGGGATCTGCCCGTGGAAGTGCCGGTGTTTCATCTGACCCGGGCCATGCACATGGCCGACCGTTGCGTGGACTGCGGGCTGTGTGACGAAGCCTGTCCTTCGGATATCCCCCTGCGGTTGCTCTATAAGAAGACCGCCCAGATCATGGATACGGATTACGGATTTACATCCGGGCTCAACAAAAACGAACGCTCCCCCCTGAGCCAGATGGGACCGGCCAAGTAATAAGGAATGATCATGGAGTACAAGACGACACTGACCACCTGCACCTACTGCGGCTGCGGGTGCAACTTTTATCTTGAGACCCTTGACGGGAAGCTGACCAATACCATTCCCTGCAAGACCAGCCCGGTGAACGAGGGCAAACTCTGCATCAAGGGATGGAACGTCCACCAATTCGTCCAGAACGACCGCCGCCTTAAAAAACCCCTGCTGCGCAAGGGCGGGGAGCTGGTTGAGGTGGAATGGGAGGAAGCGCTTGCCTATACCGCGGACCGCCTGAAAGCGGTTACAGCGGAAAAAGGCGGGGATGCCGTGGGCTTTTTGGCCTCTGCCAAGGTGACCAATGAGGAGAACTATCTGCTTCAAAAGTTTGCCCGGGCCGCCATCGGCACCAACAACGTCGATCATTGCGCCCGATTGTGACATTCCTCCACTGTGGCAGGTCTTGCCGCAGCGTTCGGAAGTGGGGCCATGACCAACGGGGTGGCCGAGCTTGAAAATACGGACACCATTTTTATTATCGGTTCCAATACGGCAACAGCCCATCCCCTGGTGGCCACCCGGATTTTCCGGGCCCTGGAAAAGGGGGCCAAACTGGTGGTGGCCGATCCTAGGAAAAACCAGATTGCCGAGTTTGCCGATCTTTATCTGCAGCACAAGCCCGGCAGCGACGTGACCCTGCTCAACGGGATGATGAAGGTCATTCTGGACCAAGGGCTCCAGGACCAGGCCTTTATCGACGCCAATACCGAGGAATTCGACGGGTTCAAGGCGCTTATCGATGGGGTGGACCTGGACGCGTGTGCCGCCGCCACCGGGTTGACCGTGGACGGCATTGAACAGGCCGCCGCGCTTTACGCCAAGGCCGGCACCGCCTCTATTGTTTACTGCATGGGGATCACCCAGCATACCAACGGGGTGGATAATGTGAAATCCCTGGCCAACCTGTCCATGGTCACCGGCAATATCGGCCGGGAAAGCACAGGGGTAAATCCCCTGCGCGGCCAGAACAACGTCCAGGGCGCCTGTGATATGGGGGGGCTGCCCAATGTGCTCACCGGTTATCAGCCTGTTACCCTGGGAGCTGCCAGCAAGAAATTCGCAGATGCCTGGGGGGTGGATGAACTGCCCACGCAGATTGGCCTCACCATCCCGGAGATGCTCTCCGGTATCGAAGAGGAAAAGGTACACGCCCTTTGGGTCATGGGGGAAAATCCCGTGGTATCTGATCCCGACGCCGACCATGTGGTGAAAGCCCTGGAAAAGGTGGATCTGCTCATCGTTCAGGATATTTTCCTGACCCCGACGGCCCGGCTGGCGGATGTGGTGCTGCCCGGCTGTTCCTTTGCGGAAAAGGACGGCACCTTCGTCAATACCGAGCGCAGGATTACCCGGGTCCGTAAAGCGGTGGAACCCGTGGGCGAATCCAAAGCAGACTGGGAAATCATCAGGGATGTTTCCAACGCCTTTGGGTTTGAGATGGCTTACGACTCACCTGAGGAGATCTTCACGGAAATCGCGGAGCTCACCCCCTCCTATGGTGGTGTCTCCTACGGCCGCCTTGAAGGGGACGGCATCCAGTGGCCCTGTCCGACCCCCGAACATCCCGGTACCCCCTTCCTTCATAAGGACGGCCGGTTTACCCGGGGCAAAGGCCTTTTCCATGCCATTGAATACAAGGGCCCTGCCGAGGTGGTTGACGCGGAATACCCCCTCTGGATGACCACGGGCCGTGTCTACGCCCACTATCACACCGGTACCATGACCCGGAACTCCGTGGCCCTGGACCGGGAGATTCCTGAAGGCTTCCTGGAAATCCATCCGGAAGATGCGGCTGCCATCGGCGTCTGTGACGGACACCGGGTGCGCCTGGCCTCCCGCCGGGGGGAAATAGAAACCCGGGTGAGCATCACGGAGCGGGTGGAAAAAGGCGTGGTCTTCATGCCATTCCACTTTGAGGAAGCAAATGTGAATAAACTCACCAACCCGTCCTTTGATCCCATTGCCAAGATACCCGAACTCAAGGTTTGCGCCGTGGCGGTTGAAAAAATTTAATCGTTGTATGCTGTTGCCGCTGATGTGCTGCGGCCGATGAAAAAAGCCCGTCGCTTTTCCAAAGCGGCGGGCTTTACTTTTTTTGGCGGTGGACATCGTTCCCTGGGTTTTTGACTGGGGTGCATCTGCCTGAACCGCAAGGCGGAAATCGACGCTGTTTCCTTCATGAACCGCAGGTTCGCTGACTTGAATGAGGCCAATGCCGGAAAAATCAGCGGGCATGTGAATAAAAATGCCGCGCATCTTGAGGGGGAGATGGCCAAATCCTTCCAGGACGTCACCCGGGAAGCGGGGCTTGCCGTATCCCGGACGCGACAGCCTGAAATCAGAAGGCGTTGCCGGATGCGTCTATCACCGCTTTGGCCTCTTCTTCCATGCGGGTCAGCGTGTCCGCCTCGATGTCGAGGAGATCCAGGATCTGGTCAATACCCTGTTCCAGGGCCGGATCCGTTCCTTCATCCGTGGTATTGATATCGAACCCGGGGAATCCGTATCCGATACGCCTGGCCAGAAAATCGGCCAGATGAATCACCAGGATTTCGGTTTGGGTCCCCGGCGGATATTCGTTCCAGTGGTGGATCTGGGCCAGCCGGACAAATGTGGACGGAAATTTCCACCGTTTGAGCAGGCTCGCACCGAAGGTGGTGTGGATTTCATGGATGGCTTTGAGAAGTTTGGGATCATCAAATGACGCCGTCTGGGAGAGATCGGCAATGGACTTGAGCAAAAGGACATTGCCAAGGTCATAGGTGATGCCCATAAGAAACACCGTGTCACTGTTGGGAAGCGATATTTTTTCCGCAATGAGCTTGCCGCAGCAGGCCACGGCAAACGAGTGGGTCCAATGTTCTTTGAGAATTTTTTTTAATGATGCATTGTCCGAGTGAAACAGCAGTTTGCTGGACACGGCGGATACGGCGGCATGGGTGGCTTCAAGCCCGAGGCGGACAATGGCGGCACGAAGATCGGTGACCGCTTCCCTGCCGCGGTACAGGGGGGAGTTGGCGATTTTCACCAGCTTGCCGCTGATGACAGGGTCCTTTTCAACCACCTTCACCATATCATCAATGGACGGGTTTTCCATATTCAGGACATCCTGGATCTGGGTGACAATCTCGGGAAGCACCGGCAACCTGATGCTGCCCTTGTTAAATTTTTCAATGATCTTTCCCACCACTTTGGGATGTATTTGGGTTTCCCCGTGTTTTACACGACCTGGAAGCCGCAGGCCCAGACTTTTGAGTTTTTTCTGGAGACGGGCGGGGCTGACCGGTTTGGTCATATAATCGTCGCAGCCAAGATCGATACATTCCTGGACCACGGATTTGTTCATCCGGGCGCTGGTCATGATGATTTTAAGGGGCCGGGTCTTGACTTGGGCCTGGGCCATCTGGGCCTTTTGCAGGCTCCGGATCAGGCGGAGCACCTGGCGTCCGTCCATGCCGGGCATGGATATATCCAGGGTCAGTAAATCAAAGGGGTGGGGTGAGGCCATGGCATCACGGAATAACTGGATGGCGGTTTGGCCGTCACCGGTGCTTACCACCTCGCCAAAGTCTGCCATTAAATCGGAAAGAATTTTTCGCGAGATGGGTTCGTCATCGACAATCAATGTCTTCATGGATGTTCCTGATTCTTGTTCTTTTGAGCCTTTCCGGTATTCGGAAGAAAACGGGCATAGTTTATCATAAAAACAGACGGGTGTCCAAATCGGCCTGGATGTCTTTGGTTTTTTTATGCGTTTGGGTTTCAATGGGCCGGGTGTGATACCCTTGGCCGACATCGGAATGCCGCTGTGATTTTCTCATTTGCCCCTGTTGTTTTTTCAAAGGGTTATATGGTATATTTCCATGTTTTAACGCGACACGGATGATAAAAGGTTACGCAATATATACCGCCTGCTTCACGGCCATTTGCGGGTAACACCGCCGGTACTTGCAGCAAATGCCGCAGGATGGAAAACTAGGAGAATAATCCCACATGGGACGGTTGACTGAATTTGAACTGACCACAAGAAAAGTAAACGACAGCCCGCTGACCTACGAGGCGCTGATCCCCTCGGAATGTAATTTTTTCCAGGATGTCCGCCGGTATCAGAGCATCGGACCCAACCTGGAGATCCGGGTGATCCGGGTGGATGGAAGAATCGAACTTGACCCGGATATGGAACCTTTGTCCATCAACAAACTCAACGGGCCGGAGCGCAAGGCCCTGGTGGACTATCTCACGGTGCGGGTGGCCAGGGGAGACAACATCGGATATGCCTGGGCCTTTTTCAGGTCATCGGATAAAAAACGTCCCGTTGTCGCCATTGGGGGCAACGTGGTTCACAACGACACAGCCGTGGGCAAGGAGCGGGTGAGAAAGCTTTTGGCCCTGCTGCAAAAGGAAAAGGGCGCAAGCCAGATGAAACGCAAATGGCTGCCCAGGATTGCCGTGGGGATATGTATTGCGGCTGCGGTGTTTGCCGGTATGAAATACGGTCACCTGGCAAAACGATTTCCATTTAAGCGTGTCACCGGCGGGACATCAGGACCTGAGATGACCTTTTACGGATCCGTATTCCCGCAGGTGTACGACTGGTACCGGAATGGGGAGCCTGAACAAAAAGAGGTGGCCAAGTCCCTGCTCAAGCCCGAGTATATCACAGGGATTCGCCAGACCATGTCCGAAGCATTTTACCAGCCGGATGAGGATGACGACATGAGCCAGGGCAACCGCCTGGTTCTCTTTGTCTATTTTAATTACAATACGGAAGTGGCAGATCTCATGAGGGCCCACCGGGATATCCTGGCAGGCACCGAGTTCATGCGGCTGGCAAGAATATACGCCACACGGCAGTCCGGATATGCCTCAAATATCTTCTACTTCAAGGTGGGGGATCTGAATATCAAGCATGCCGAGATCTCCAAGTATATGAAGCAGAACATGATCACTTACCGGGACTTTAAGAAGATCCGGGATGTAAACGCCTTTTCCGAACTGATGGAACGTGACAGCGTCAGCTACAAGATGAAGGGGTTTTTGGAAAATGTCTACACCTTCACTCCGCTTCGGATCGACACGCCTGTCAAAAACAGGTCCTGGTACCTGCTGACCCGGCAGGACGGTGCTGCACTGGATTTTGCCGCCTTTTTCCATGAAGAAAACGCCACCCTGGTCCCCAAGCGTATCGGGAACCTGCTGCTGGGCAGCAAGGCGTTGCCCAAGGATATGGTCTGGTATGCCCTGGACGATGCCCAGGCCGAGGGCCTGCGGCTTTCTGAAACCGCCCTTACCTACTTTTCCAGGGAAACGGGGCAGTCGCATAAGCTGTCGGTGATCCGTGACCGGATAAAAACCCTTGGTCTGCGGCCGCTGAAAAAAGAGCAGATTGCCGTCACCGTCCACCGGGAACTTCTCATGGGGGACATGAAGGGGAAATACGGTATCCAGACCAACGATCCCATCACCAGCCTGGTATTGTCCAACCTGATCACCAAATCTTCCTTTGAACGGGAGGCCAACGTCTCTTTAAAGCGTGATCCCATCCAGTTTAATACCACTTTGGTGCAGCTGTCCAAGGATGACAGCTTCTCTGTCCAGACCGTGACCATCACCCCGGGCACCACCAATATCATACGTTTGTTTGAGCCCCTGGACAGTTTCAGGGCGCGTTTCAGCGACGGCACAAAAGCCGTGTTTGAAAAGGCAAGCGTTAATCTGTTCAATCCCTTTACTTTTATGATTTCCAGAGATAGCATAACCTTTAGTTTCCGTCATGATATCAGGGATATGGAAATCGAAGCCGGCGACATGCTGCTTAAAATCGTAAAGGCCAGCGACGGAAACTATCAGATTGTTGAGGCCATGTAAGGCGAAGCTTCAACCTAAAAGCGTATCAAGGAGTACCACCAGCATATGTATGACAACCGAGACCGCCTCCAGCAGATTCAACGGGAAATAGAAGAAGTAATCCAGCAGCTGGAGACCATACCGGCAGAAAAAAAAGACAGGGCCAGGGATGTAATCGACCGGTGCCGGGCTTGCCTGAAAACCATTCCGGCCACGGATACCCCTGTGTATATCCATATCACCGGCACCGATAAATCATTTAAAACCAGTTACCTGCTGGACCTGTTCGACAATGAATCCTTGCGGGACATGTTCTCTGTCAAACAACGGAACACCTCGGAGAATACCGCGGTTCCCTGTCTGGTGGAACCTGTGTCCTGGACCGATGAGGTGGTGGTCAGCCAGGTGTCCATTTCCACCGGGAACGTGATCCGTGACCAGTTGACCCAGGAGCAGTTCAACCGGTTGTACGATTTGTCTTCGGGCGCGGAACCCGATGATTACCTGATCCGGGTGGCCATTCCCGAAGACCAGACCGCCATGACGCTTCCGGTTATCGAGTACCCCGGGATCAAGGAAGGGGCGGATGCCATCGACAGCCAGAAGGAACGCCATAAAAAATTCCAGACCAATATGCTGGACTGCCTGGTGCGGTATCCGGGGATTCTGGTCACCTGTTTTCAGCATAAAATCGCCATACCGCCGGGGCATCCCCTGGACGCCATCCTGAAAAAATATGAGGCCGTACTGGAGACCAACTACCACTACCATAAGCTGCCGCTGATCCTCTCCTTGCAGGGGGACAGCGCCATCGCCAGCTACTGCGGCAACACCAACGTGGAGCAGGATCTGGAAAGTGACTTTAAAAGCTATAATGCCTTTGATTCCATTGTGCAACTGGTGAACCCCTGCAACGATGAATACCCGGTCAGTTTCATCTCCCCCGGCCCCCATGTGGACTCCTGGATCAGGAACCTGTCCAACTACAAGGACCTTCGGGAGATCAAAGACCAGATAAAACTGGACGGCGGGATTTCCTGGTCCCGGCAGATGCTGGCCCAGGTATGCACCACCTCCCACATCCAGGAGGCCCTGGACAACATGTTCCTCAAACCCTGGGTGACCGAAGCCACAGTGCTGCACGCCGAAGCCCTGGACGTCCTTCATACCCTGGAAAGTTATGATGAGATGACTCAGATCAAAGAAAGGGTCAGGGAGGCCATTCTCAACGAGACCTACCAGAGCCTGCGCCAGTTTTTTGATGTGGAACTGGGGTACAGCCACAACGGGGAGATCAGGGATCACCGGGAGTTCTGGACCACGATCTTCATGCAGTACCTGGATCAGTTCCTGTTGGATACGGAACGAAGCCGCGCCATTGCAGGCGTCCTCTGGGACAATCTCCACCAGCGCCTGGATCCCGACAACAAGGGGTTTTTAAGCGCCAGGGAAGAAGATTTGCCCCATATTATCATGAACATGGCTGAGTTTTACGTGCCCAACACGCTTGTAAGGGGGGATTACACCCTTCTGGAAAGACGCCTTAAGGAGAAATCCCATGCTGTTTAAGCTGTTTAAACGAAAAGAAAAGGAAGTGGACCAGTTCCAGCTGGAACTGGAAGATGACGGCAAGCTTTACTACGAAACCATTGCCGGCCGCACCCCCCGGGACACCAACAACCATGAAGAGTATATCCTGTTCGTGGATTTCGGCTCCTACAGGACCAGCGTGCTCTGCTGGCCCTGCAGTTTCGGCCGGGACAAGATCACAGACTCCTGGCAGTACGTGGTTCACGGGGACTCGGATGCCCAGGGCGGTTTTCCGTCGGCCTTCATCAATCCGCCTTCGGGGGATGAGCGGGATTTTGCCTTTGTGCCGGACATGGGGGAGAACCACGTCAGCTCCAGCCAGATCGTGAAAAGCGCCAAATACGTCTTTGCCAGCAAGTTCGCAGCTTACAAAGGGGATGTGCCCCAGTTCAAGCTTTATATTAAAAAGATCCTTGAAGAAAGTTTCAGGTACATCACCGAGCCAAACACGGATCGTCCCTGGAACGGGCCGGCCATCCCCGTGATCACAGAGATCCGGGTAACGGTGCCGGATCTTTTTATCGAGAACCTGAGGAACGGCTACAAGGAAAATATTTATTCCGTGTGCATGGACCTGGCCTCTGACCGGAAGTGGAAATGGCTCTTTCCTTCTGATTTAAGACATCTGAGAAAAACCTTTGTAAATATCTCGGCCGATGAAAGCGGTGCCTGTGAACTTTACTTTCTGAACCTGCTCAAGCTGATGCCCTTCTGGGAACTGGGCGGGGACAAGGACCGGCTGCCGGATCTCAAAGAGGTGGATTTCCTTTTTTCACAGGACCCCCAGCGCAACCCCAATGCCAAGGATCTCAACTTTGTGGTCTGCCACATCGACATCGGGGGGCTGACCACGGATGTCAGCATCCTTTTGGCCAACACCTATCAGGATCCGGCCCTGGGCATCACCACGGCGCTCAAACGCAAGGAATCCTTTAGCGAAAGAAAGGCCGGAGAATATTTTGCCGATACCTTTGCCCAGGTCCGGATGCCGGATGAAAGCGGTCCCTGGTGGGACAACGACAGGTTTTTGGGCAAGGAGTTCTCACGCTTTCTTGAACTGCTCTGCGGCAAGCAGGCGGCCCTGCTCAACGAGTGGCGAAAGGAAAAAGAGTTGTCCGGGATTTATTTTCTGATCTCAGGCAGGCCCACCAAATCGGAGAAGGTCCGTGCCGCCATCAAAAGGCATATACTCAAGGAGTTCAACAAGAACGAGTTGATGCTGCTGCCGGAACACTGCCTGTTTATGGCGGAATACCGCCACGTGGGAAAAAACCAGGAGGGGGAACGCTACGCAAAGAACATCGAGCATTTTGAAAAACTGATCACCCTTCTTGGAAATGTGTACACCCTCTATGACGGATACGAGATCTCATTTGAGGATCACAAATATTATATCTCCCTGGATACGGACGCCAGAACCACCACTCAGATGGAGGTGATACCGGGACGGATTTACAACATGGAAGAGTTTGAGAACTATAAGAAATCCGCCGTTCATAACAACGTCAACCACCTGGCATTTACACGGTTCCCCGCCGGGGAGAACAGCACGCGATTCCTGACGGTGAAGACCATTGCCCGGCAAACCGCCTATCCGGTCATCAAGGTGGCCCAGAGCAACGACGGCCAGGCCTGGATTATGCCGTCCCTTGTGATCACCAACCTGGAGCAGAACGACCAGGCCTTTGATCTCTCCTGGGGGACCCTGATGTAAGGCCCGGGATCAAAATTGAAAATGGCATATTACAGGGGTGTCCGGTTGCCGGGCGCCCCTGTGCTATTATGGGCGGATTGTGTGTCCGCTAATGAATCGCAAACAATGCCTTGACAATCGCAGCCGTTTGATCCTAAATAGGATGCGAGCGTAAGGCGTTCAATTATATATCGGAATCGTATCGTGGCATCTGGCGGTTGTCAGTTCTGCAAAGTCTTCGCAACGGAATGAAAGAGATGGTCTGCATTGGATTTCATCCAGATACAAGGAAATAATCAGGTCATCCGCAAACTCGGCAGGATCGAAACTCCTTTCTACCCCGAGGATGTGACAGCCAAGTACCTGATCCTCTTTGTGGATCTTATGGGGATCTACAGGGGAAATCAGGTCAAAGACGCATTTATCAGTCATCTTGTTACGGCACATCTGCCGACCATTGAAAGCCCGGAAGAGTTCAGACGGCGGATCATGAAGGAGCATGTCTGGATAAATTCCCATTTAAGCCGGCTGGTGGGGGAATATGCCTTGGAAACAATGGACATCGGCAGAAGGAAAGGGGCGCGTTTGATCGGAAGATCCGTGATTCGCAGGAATTTTCTACAAATGGCCGCAGGGCAGGTATTGACCTTGAATTTTATTTACCGGAAAATTGCCCGGATCAATCATAATTTCAACTCCGTTCTGGAGATCGCATATGATGATGCCATGTCAAAGGATGGCCTTGTGGTGATCCGGAAAAAAACAAAAGATGCCTATAAAAAACGACTTGTCCGTGATCTTGGGCAGGATCTGCTCCATGAGGTAATGATGGTGGAAGATCAGGTGACCAAGGGGGTGCTGGAATCCGTCCCCAAATTGATCAACCTGGAAAATCAGAACAGCGTGATTCTCACCGAGCCTTTTTGCGAACTTCGGGGGGACGCGTTCTGCGAGTACCACCTTCGTTTGAAAGAAGGGGCAAAAGGAATAATTCCCGTTGTGAAGGGGATGGTGACGTCCGCCTTTTCCCAGCTGCTGTTAAAAATACCCATGGTACGGAAGATGGGGGAACAGCTCATCGCCATGGAGATCGCCATCAAGCGGCATACCCGCGATCTTAGCGATGCCCAGATTCAACTGGAAGAGCGGGTGATGAAACGCACCCGGGAATTGAGAAAGCTCAATGCCCATCTTGTGAGGACAGAGGAACGGGAAAAGAAACTGATGGCCGATACCCTGCATGAAGGACTGGGGCAGGAGCTGGCCATCTCCCGGATTCTGGTCAGCCAGCTTGCCAGCGAACTCAACGGCGGGCCTTCTGCCGAACTCACTGAAAAACTAAAGTCTTATCTTGACGGTATGATCGCCAAAACCCGGGCCATGACCAATGATTTAAGTCCGCCGGTGCTGCACGAACTGGGGCTTGAAGATGCCCTGGTCTGGCTGGGGGACAAGATAGAGGCGGAACACAATATCCGGGTGGAAACGGAAATATTGCCCGGAAACCGGCCGTTGAGCCCGGATGAACGGACCCTGGTTTTCAGAGTGGCACAGGAACTTTTTGTGAACATTGTCAAACACGCCGGCGCCGACCGGATCAAGTTGACCTTTATCAGATCCCGGGATCTGATCTACTTCTCCCTTGAGGACAATGGGGTCGGCTTTGATCTCGAATTACTTGATACTTTCGATTCATCGTCAAACACAGGGTACGGACTGTATTCGGTCCGGGACAGAATCCGGTTTGCCGGCGGGCGGTTCGAACTGTCATCTGAACCCGGAAAAGGATGCAGGGCCACATTGACCCTGCCCTGCAGTGATACCACCTCTTCTGCCGTTGCGCACGCGTAAATACTTCCCCTAAACATATATCCTTGAAGACAGCCATCGGTGCTTGTTTTCCATCCATCCCGACACTTTCCTGACAGTTTAACATAACAGTTTATGTACCGGTTTTCCGCAAGGAAATTGCTTTCAGCAATTTTCCTGCGGTTAAAACGCACCCGTATGTCCTTTTTACGGGTGTTCCAAGAGATATCCGGATTTCCCGGATATCAGAAATTATTAATTGTTTTACAAAGGAGTTGTCAGGATGAAATTCAAAGGTACGATTAAAGACGTGCAACACGGAGACATGCGTATCGGTCTTCCAAAGAAGGCGCAACAGATCCGGGTGTCCCGGGACTTGATCCGGCGGTTGGACCACCGTATCACGCCTTACTTTCAGTTTAACCTTCACAGGATAACGAAAAATATCGCCGCGGTGGAATCAGAGGTCCGTCCGGATCGTCTTTTTTATGCGGTGAAATGTAATTCGCTGCCCCGGGTGCTGCATACGGTTTATGCCACCGGATGCGGATTTGAGATCAACAATAAAGCCGAGTGGATGCATCTTGACCGGCAAGGCCTTTCCCATGCGCCCATGATCAACAGTTCCCCCATTACATCGGCGGGGGATATCCGTTTTCTTTACGCCAAGGGGGTCAGGACCTTTTGTTTTGATTCCAGGGCCCAGGTGGACAACCTGGCGGTGAACGCCCCGGGGGCATCCGCCTATGTCCGGCTCTATCACGGCAATACCGGCAGCCGGTTCAAGCTCAACCGGCTTGGTGTGGACCTGGAATCCGCCCTGGATCTGATTGGATATGCCGGAACCAGAGGCCTTAAGCCGCTGGGGGTTACCTTCCATGTGGGTTCCCAGTGTAAAACCCCTGAAAGTTTTCGTCAGGCCATCAAGGTTGCTGCCAGGGTTTTTGATGTCTTTCCCTCTCTGAAGGTTCTGAACCTTGGCGGCGGATTTCCGGTGGCCTACGGCCAGCCGGTTCCGGTGTTGTCATCCCTTGGGGGCGTTATCCGGGAAAGCCTTGAGCGGTATTTCACCAGACGCCCGGAGGTTTGGGCGGAACCGGGCCGCTTCATTGTCGGGGATGCCGCTTTTACCTGTGCTTCGGTGATACAGGTTAGGGAAGCTGCGCCCGTTTCAAGGGCAGTGATAGACATGTCTGTGTTCAGCGGATTCATGGAGATCCTGGAGATCAGCGACGGATTCCACTACGCCGTTACGGGGGACTCCGGCAGATCCGGGGACTTTGTCCGGTACGATATCGGTGGCCCTACCTGTGCGGGTACCGACAGGATCTGCGCCGATGTGCTGCTGCCGAGGTTGGCGGTAAACTATGCCAAACCCCACCTGAGTTCCCGATTATACTTTGCCAACACCGGTGCCTATACCCTGGACTATATTGCCCGGCATCAGCAGGCGGGATTTAACGGCGCACGTATCCCGAATATTTATTATGCCGGAGAGGGGGAATACCATGAAATGGCGGTTTAACCCCCCGTGGCGAAACGAAACGCGGATTGTCGCATCTTCCCGTGATCCGTTCTGGCAAAGGTGCGAGCACCTTGAGTTCAAAGTCTTTTCCGACTGCCAGTACATCCAGGGAAACGGGCTGCAGCGGATCCATGCCTTCGATAGGTATCAGCGGTCCGTATTCGTTGCTTCCGGATGCGGACAAGACGATATCTCAGGGGTCATACGTCTCATATTCAACAATGGGCGGGATATGAAAAAATCATATTTCCCAACCCTTTCCGGGGCGAGGCTGATCCATCGCAGCGACGGCGGCAGGGCTGCGTCAGAAAACAACAGTGACCGTCTGCTGATCTATAAAGACCGATACACGGCGGACCTGCTGTCCCTGCCGGCGGATGGGTGTGTGGATGTCTCAACCATGTCTGTCCTACCGGAAAAAAGGGACGCCTCTATTTCCCGGTCTCTGATTACCCGGGCCATCCTTTTGGCATGGGAGATGTCGGTCCGGTATGCCTTAGGTGCCATTGATACCCGGTTTCTGGAGAAATTGCTGTCAAGGGGGCTGCCCTTTGTTCCCATCGGACCGTCCGTACCGTATTGGGGATCGCCGACAACCCCCGTACTCATGGATACGTACCGCATTCCCAAAGGGGTTGGGCGGATGATGATTCAGATTATGAAATTTAAAGCAATGATAGGAGGTACGATATGATGACTTTTAATGAAACCTACGCAGAAAAGCAAATGCAACTGATGGAACGGCACCCCGAACTTCGGAACATGGTATCCGTTCCCCTGGATGAATCCGGAGTGAATCTTGAGGAATTGTCAGCGTTTATGGAACGATGCTGGACCCATGATTACGGCCGGGAACCCCGTCTGAGGTTTTCTCAGGCGTTCTTGTCGTGGAATATGGGCGCTCGCCTGACAGGCCTTGCGGCCAAGGATGCTGCCGGAAACCTTTTGGGTGTAATTGTCTACTTTAAACGGGGGTACCTTAAGGATGGAACAGTTCGGTACTATGCCATTGAAACGGGGCTGTCCGTGTGCCCGGACAGTCGGGGAAAAGGGGTGGGCCAGTGGCTGGTCCTTGGTATCCGGCAGATGATCCGAAAGATGGGTATCGATTTTAGCGTGTCTTGGTATGACAGCCGCCATAACCAGCCCGGGTCGTCATTTCTGACCCTTGCTGAAAACAGGGCCAGGAAAGGGGATGCGGTATCGGTAACCCTTTTAGGCCGGGTGATGGACTATGAGGGAACGGTCCGTTACGGCGGGTTTTCTCCTGTGGAGAAAGTGGCGCTCCGTCTGACCTCCCTGATATTTCCCTACCTGTCTTCAACTGACCTCCCGGGAAGGTTCCAGGTGATGGGATGGTCTGCGGATAAATTTTGCCACTATCTGGATTTGCTGGCCGAAGTTCAGTCCTGCAACCGGTCTGGTCTCACTCCCGATGCCGGCATCTTTTCTAAATGGGGGCGGGGCGGCAGGTTCTATGCCCTTGAAGATAGGGAAAATGACAGGGTTTACGGTCTTTTCTTCGGTCATAAGGTGCTGTTGGAAAACCACCGGTTTTATTTTCAGGCCGACGGTATTTTCATCAGTCCTGCGCTCTCTTTCTTTGAAAAAAGGGCTTTTCTGCGACATGTTGAGCAGATCCTTTGTGAAACAGAGAACTGCATCGGGGTCACCGTCTCTGAAACGGGCGGCAACCCCGGTTGGTGCCACGGATATTTTCCGGTGGCAAGCCAGGTGCTGTCAATGGATGCCTACCGGCCCACAGGTATTGGACTAAACCGGTTGAAGGCCGGATTTGTAGAGTTGCGCTAATCCTTAGCCCGGACATCCGGGATACCCACCGGGTGCCGGCCCGTATGATTTTTACGGGCCGGCACCCCTGCAAAGACCCCCTGGATGAATTCGGGTGATTTTCTTTTTTTAAGGAACAGTGTATGTTGGGCCCTTAAGGGGTAAACGCGCAAAAGAAAGCAGGGTGGATACCGTGGAAGGGCGAGGTGAAATGCTGGCGAAAAATGGCTGTGACACGGTGTTGAAAACGGCACCGGCGAAACAGGTTGAAATTGCTGTAAACCGCATGTGCAGGTATTTAAGGGTCAGCCGTTTGCTCCTGTCAACGTTCATTACAGCTTTTATTTGCGGGTGCCATTTCACGGACAATCTTCTTTCTTGTCTCGCTGCAGGTCCAAATAACTTGTGGTTTTCAGCTTTCGGGGCAATTTGCTGTTTTAGCATTGCATGCGTTGCGATACTGGACAGCCGTTCCCGCTATCAGGACTATAAACGGGCAAAAGATCTGTTTTTCGAAAATGGATTTCATCCACGGATTGCAGGGCTTTTTCTCCGGTCCAGGTGCCAGCGGGATGCTGCCTTTGTCGCCGCATCCGATCTGGGATATCAAGCTCAGATTCACACGTTTTACAGGCAAAAAGGCTGCCGCTGGTATCATTTTCTGCCGGATGCGGTTTTCAAACGGCCGGGGCTTGTGATCTCCCGTAAATTCTGGCGTTATACCCTTTTTTCACCGGCTTATAAGTCCCGGTTTTTTTCATGGTAATTCTCAGGGCTCACCCTTTATATGACCGCCCCTTCTCTTTTTTGGGAATCTGCTTGACAAGGGGATGTTGATCTCATTATTCTGGGGCGACAGCTTAAAAATTAGTTTCTAAATCGCCATAGGTAGGAGGAAAGATCATGAGTGTTTCCAAAAGGCCTGTTATTTGGGCCGAAACAGAGTTTTTCAAACTATGTTTTCGTTTCGTTTTACTGGTTGTGCTGGTTGCAGGATTTATGTGCTCGGTTTCCATGGCGGGTGATCTGACCGGTCGCCAGGTGATGGAAAAACAAGAAGAACTCCAAAAAGCGGATACCGAGTACGGTGAAGAGGTGATGTTGCTGGTTGACGAAAAAAGCGGTTCCAAAGAAAAGCGGCAGGTTAAACGGTACGCCAAGGATGTGGGCGATGACCTGAACCGTTATCTTCTGGTTTTTTTAAAACCGGCGGATATCCGGGGCACGGCCCTGCTCACCCATGAAAATGCAGATGCTGACGATCAGTGGCTGTATATGCCGGCGGTCAAAAAAATGCAGCGTATCGCCCAGGGCAGCAAAAAATCCTACTTCATGGGGACGGATTTCACCTACGAGGACATGGAACCCGAAGACATTGAAAACTTCAACTATACCATACTCAAAGAAGAAACTGTTGACCATGTGGATCCCGCCAAGGAATGCTATGTCATAGAATCCGTACCTGCCAACAAAGAGAAGAAAAGGGCCACAGCCTATAGCAAACGGATTATGTGGGTGGATAAGGAAACCTTTTCCACGTTGAAGGTGGAGTTTTACGACAGGCGCAAGCGGTTGCTGAAAACCCAGAAGTCCTTTGAGTTTGAAAATGTGACCGGCACGGTCTACCGCCCCAAGAAAACCATTATGGATAACCATAATAAAAACCATAAAACCCTTAGTCTCGTGACAAAACGGACCCTGAATGAACCCATCGAGGACTCGGTGTTCACAGAGCGTTTTATCATGACCGGCAAACATATTGAGTAACGGCCATGGGCCGCCCATGAATGTCATTCAGGGTGCCCACAACAAACCATGAAAGATTTCAACTGGTTGTGTGGTTCTTTCATAAAACGTGTGGGCATCTCACCTTAAATATAGTTTCATATTGAAATAAATGACGTGCGTCCTTTGAGGCGCTGAGGAATGGAAAATGAATTCGTTGATGAAGTGGAGTCTTCGCCATCCCTGGATCGTGGTGTGTCTTATGGTTGTTGCCACGGCGTTGCTGGGATCCGGTATCCTTAAAATCCGGGTGGATGCATCTGCGTCCGGCATGATGATCAAAGGTGATCCTGCGATCGAATTTTATGAAGAGACCCTTGAGAAATTCGGGTCTGACAATGTGTCCGTGATCTATGTTCAGGATGAGGAACTCTTTACCCCGGAAAAGATAGCCCTGATTGATGAACTGCACTTTCAGTTTGAAGAACTGGAGGCGGTAGAGCGGGTTGAAAGTCTTTACTCCGTGACGAATTTCAAGGGGGAAGACGGGATGCTGAGCACCAATCCACTGGTGGATTATCCCCCCGAAACCATAGAAGAGGCGGAACAAATCAGAACGGATGCCCTTCGCAACCCCATGCTCGTCAGAAATATAATTTCAGCAGACGGCAAGGCCACTGCGTTGAACCTCTACGTAGTGCCGGATTTAAATGATCCGGAATTTGACATCAAGTTCACCAAACAGGTGGATGCGATTCTTCAAAAAGTCGCCCCTGAGTTCGACAGCATTTTTCAGCTGGGCAACACCTATACCAAAAAATCCATCACCTCAAGCATCCTGAAAGACCAGGTGACCCTGGTCCCCCTGTCCGTTCTGGTGCTCCTGACAATGCTGGTAGCCTCCATGCGCTCCTCATCCGGGGCCATTTTACCCATGCTGACAGCAGGCTCCAGTGTGATCTGGTCCGCAGGTTTCATGGGGCACATGGGTATCCCCTTGAATATTTTGACCGTTATCGTGCCGTCACTGATCGTGGTCATCGGATCAACGGAGGATATGCATCTGCTGTCCGAATACGTGGAGGGACTGGAAGAGGAAAACGGCGATAAAATCAAAGCCGTTGACTACATGGTTTCCAAGACGGGGACCGCGGTCCTGCTGACGGCACTGACGACGTTTCTTGGCTTTTTATCAATTACCATCAACGACATTACCATGCTCAAGCAGTTCGGTATTGTCGCTTCATTCGGTCTTTTCGTAAACCCGTTGATCACCTGTATGCTGGCGCCGACCTACCTGAAGAATTTCGGTCCCAAGCATAAACCCCATAGTGAGTCAAAAGTCACCGTCAACCAGAAAATGATGACCTTTCTGGCCAATGCGATTATCTCGGTGATTCATAAGTATAAATGGGTGACCTTCGGCATTATCATGGGCAGTGCGGTGATTATTTCCCTGTTTTCATTCACGGTAAAGGTGGACAACGATCTTTTGGGGTATTTTAAACCCGAGTCCGATATCCGGGTGAAAAGTGAGATTGTCCACGATGAAATCTCCGGTGTCCAGGTCTTTTATATCCACGTGTCCTCGGGTGTTCCCGATTATTTCAAGGACCCTAAAGCCCTCAGGGAAATTGACGATCTGATCACCTATATGGATCAGACCCAGCTATTTGATAAAATCTTCGGGTTTACCGACTATCTCAAGGTGATCCACCGGGAGATGAACAACGGTAAGGAAAGTTTCTATCGCCTGCCGGATACCAAGGAATTGGTGGCCCAGTATCTGTTGACCCTGCAGCGGCATGAGATTGAACGGCTTGTGACGGCGGATTTCTCCGAAGTCAATATCATGGTCCGTCACAACATCGGTTCTTCTTTTGAGTTGAAAGAGGCGGTGTCAACGGTAAAAACCCATATGGACAAAATTTTAAATGAACATCTTAAGAGCAACTTCACCGGTGAGAATATCCTGATCAACGAAGCTGCCGACAGTATTGCCTCAGGCCAGGTACAGTCCCTGGGCCTTTTGCTGTTCATCATCTTTGTCATCATGTCCGTGCTCTTTGTCAATGTGAAGGCGGGTTTTTTAAGCCTGATCCCCAACTTCTTTCCCATCATTCTCCTGTTCGGGGTGATGGGCCTGTTCAATATCCCCTTGAATGTGGGGACGGCAATGGTTGCGGCCATCGCCATCGGTATTGCCGTGGATGATACCATCCATTTTATGACCCGGTATAACAAGGAGATGCGGGATCTGCAGGATCAGAACAAGGCCATTGAGGTCTGCATCCGGTCTGAAATCACCCCGGTGTTCTCCACGTCAATTGCCCTGGCCGCAGGGTTTGCCGTTGTATGTAATTCCAGCTTCGTACCGCTGATCAACTTCGGATTTCTGTCCGCCTTTGTCATGATCTTTGCGCTGCTCGGGGACATGTTTGTGACCCCGATCCTGTTGTCCTCCACCCAGCTGGTTACTCTCTGGGATATGGTTAAACTGGATCTGCAGCAGGATGTCATTGAAAAATCCCCGCTGTTTAACCAGATGAAACACGGCCAGATGAAGCGGGTGGTTCTTCTGGGCAAGGTGTTTGAAAAGAGTAAGGGCGAGGCTGCGATCTCTTTCGGTGATTTCGGCGATTCCATGTTCCTTCTTTTGGAAGGACGGGCAGAGGTCATGGTTAAAAAAGATGACGGCACCAAGCAAAGTGTCGCCAAAGTTGCGCCCGGCGAGGTGTTCGGCGAAATGGCCATGGTCAACCCCGGCCCCAGAACGGCGGATATTGTGGCCACGGAAGACATGAAATACCTGGAGATCGACTGGAAAGGCATGAACCGTATCCAGATGATTTATCCCAGAATCGCTGTCCATCTTTACAGGAATCTGTCACGGATTCTGGGCGGTCGCCTCAAAGAGACAACCAATCAACTCATGGAAGCCAGACAATGATAAAAAAAGGTTTAGGGTATTCGGCAAAAAGGGTAGGGTGGCTGGTTTTGGCTGCCGCATTGATCTGCCTGCCGTTGTCAGGCATATGCCTGGCCCAGGACAACAGTGCCGATCTGTTTGACGAACTGGAGACGGAAGCACCGAAGAAACCTGCCGCAAGCTCCGATACAGAGGGGCTTTTTGATGATCTTGAAAGCGGCGATGATGGATCTTCCGGTGAATCTGACCTCTTTGGCGATCTGGAGGGTACAACGGATGAACCTGAAGTAAAGGAAACTGCCTACCGGAAAATGGTCCGGCAGGTCTGGGAGAACCAGGAGGCCAGTCTCAGGGTCAGGCACGGATACTTTCCTGACGAGTTTGATGACAGGCCGGGGCTTGACAATACCCAATATGTAACCGAAGGATTGTTCCGGTTTGCTTCCTGGTTCGGCAGCAGTGATTTAAAGCTTAAATTCTCCGGGTGGGCGGAGTACGGTACCCAGGACGATACTTACAGGGGGAGCCTCCATTGGCCCCAGGACCAGGATTACTACCGCAGGATATTTGAACTCAATGAGCTGTATGCAGTCTATTCAATGGATACCATGGACCTTACGGTGGGCAAGAAGGAATTTCCAACGGGAATATCCACGCTTTTTTCCCCGTCGGACAGATTCCGGCCGGCGGATCTCCATGATCCTTTAGATCCGAAAGCGTTGGGAATCTGGCAGATCAAATCAGATTATTACCTGGATACCTCAAAGTTTGAATTTGCCTTTATCCCGATTTATACCTTTAAGAAATACCCTGCCCCGAGTTCAAGATGGTGGGGTGAAGAAGATACTTCTTCCCTTGGAGGTCTCGCCGGCACCGGGAGTGCAGGAGAAGATCTGCCGAACGTATCATGGGAATATATTGATATTTTTGCCAAGTACAAAACCACCCTTTCCGGATGGGATGTATTCCTGAGCGCCAACACAGGTACAAATCCCTATACGGTAAGGCGCGAGGAAAACGGCACTGAATGGACGACGGTGAATCGGATCTTTACACTGGCCGGCGGGTTCTCCACCACCAAAGGCAAATTCGAGATCCACGGTGAAACCCTGTATAATTTCAGTGACCAGGGCAGGGATGATGACTACATCGGTTCTGTGCTGGGGTTTACTTACACCATTGATGACAAGGCCCGGTATATTGCCATGGAGCAGGTCATAGTCACCCTTGAGTATGCCTATGAATGGATCGTGGACAAACAGAGTGCCGAAGGCTACACCTCAAGCTCCCGTGACGGCCGTGCCGGTCTGAATGAAATTTTCGCCAGGCTCCAGTTCAAGTATAATGAAGATCTGAAATTCAAGAATTTTACCCATTTCAGGATCTATGACATGACCTGGATGAACCGGGTGGAAGTCAGTTATCGATTTTTCACCGGCCTGACAGCCGTCTGTGCATTTGAGGTGTTTGAGAGCGAAGACGATGATGACGGCGGGGGCAGCGGTAAGGACCTGTCGAACTTTGACAACATCAGTTATGCCGAATGGGATAAGAATGACAGAATCATTCTTTCCCTCAAGTATGAGTTTTAACCCCTGACCCCATACAGGTTCCATGAAAACGCCGGCGTTAGATCTCCAATGAGATGTAACGCCGGTTTTTTATTTGTATTGCTGGGGTTCTCCTTTTAAGAGCTTTTGGCTTATCTTGCCGGTCGGAGCATGTCCGGATTCAGCCGGAAAAATCCGCGCAGATGCTCCATCCAATAGGCCTGATATACCAGGTTATCGCTGTGGAATGCGATCACCTGCTGCCGTTTTTCAGAGGCATAGATAAAGTGAAGCCTGCCGGATGGTTCGACCTGGTAGACCATGGCCGCAAGGTTGTTGTCCAGAACAATGAGGTCCCCGTTCTGTACGGTTTTGTCATCCACCTGGCTGGTGTTTTCCAGAAGATAGCGCATGGGCAGGTAGGCCCGGTAGGTCAGGCCTGCCCGCTGGGCGGCTGTGGCATAAATGGCATAAAACAGGGATGAGTTGTCCGTGGAACCGGTTTGCCGCGGATTGCCTCCCATTTTAAAGGGCATGCCAATGTACTGCTCGGCAATACCGGGGATGTGCTGCTGAAACAGGGTGCGGGGGGAGGAATCCACCGGTCCTTTCGTCTGGTGAGCCAGTGACGGTTCCGTGCGGCTGGCCAAGGCTGAGCCCGCAGCAATCAACAGGATGATCAGGCTTGCAACTATCTGTTTCATTCGTATACCTTCTCCTGTTGGCTTTCTGCGGTCCGGGAATGCATCCAGGCGGTGTGATTAGTCATTGATATCCTTGGAAAGGGCGATGTGGCCCTGTGCCGGTGCCAGGATCACTTCGTTAAATTGGGCTTTGAGTTCCGGGATCAAGTCATCGGCCACCAAAGGTGTAAATAGATTGAAAAAATAGGGTTTCGGGATTTCCCGGCTAAGAATACGGTTGACCTGTTCTATTTTTTTCTTGCCCCAAGGCGTTTTGGGGGCCGTGATGTAACCGACCTCATACCGGTTTTTTTCTTGTATGTGAAGAAAGGCAAGCTGATCTATCACTCCCATGCGGCTCGCCGTTTCAACAGTCCCGTCAAGGGAGAGAAAATAGTCCACCCGATTGTTCAAAAGAAGCCTTAGGGATTTATCGATCATCTCCGTTGTATTGTACTCAACGATGACATTGGGAACGCCTTCAAAGCGATCTAGGATCTTATCAATACGGGTCCCGAAACTGATGGCGTTGAACCGTAAGAATGTCTTGGATCTGTCCTTTAGAATCTGTTCAAGAAATACGCTTTTTTTCAGACCTGTCCTGGAAAGGGTTTGCTTTCTGATGACAAGAAACGGCGGCACGGAAATGCGGCAGGGAAGTGAAAAATAAAGAAAGGATTCCCGTTTCGGTGTTTTATACAGACCATAAAAAAGCTGATGTTCTTTTTTTTGGGCAAAGGCCAGGATACGCTTGATGGGCATCATCACGAGGGTGTGATCATCTTCCGGCATGCCCTCCCACACTTTTTTCAGTATTTCATGACCGTACCCGCCGGTGAGGTGACCGTCCTCACAGATGAAAAGCGGACTGAAGCAGACATAGGGCCAGACTATTTTTTCAGCAGCCACCCGTTGCGGGAGTGCAAGCATGCTTAGACCCAGAAGGGCGATAAAAATCAAGCTTTTCTTCATCATCGGCCTTTTTTTGATCTTGATTTCGGTTCGTGTGACAGATAATCCTTTCATTCAAATGAGACTATAGTATCTGATTTTAAAGGATTTAAGTCAAGTCATAGCTGTATTAGGGGTTAATTTGTCCCGGGGTTTATGATATAGGAACCAGATGTTTAACGGCAACTGACTGAGCAAATATGACTTTTAACATTGCAATCAACGGATACGGCAGAATTGGCCGGTGTGTGGCAAGAGCGTTATATGAAACCCAAGGGTTCCGGCAGAAAATAAATCTGGTGGCCATAAATGAAACGGCCAGGCCGGGCACCTTGTATCACCTGACCCGGTTCGATTCCACCCACGGCCGCTTTCCCGTGGAAATTAAAAAGACGAACAACGGGCTTTATATCGGTGACGATTTTATCCATCTGTTTCAGGAGAAAAATATCGTTAATCTGCCGTGGAAGGAGCTGGATGTGGATGTGGTGCTGGACTGTACCGGTATCTACAATGACAGGGAAGCGGCCGAACTGCATCTGCTGTCCGGTGCCGGTAAAGTCATTTATTCTCATCCTGCAAAAGATGAAATGGATGCGACCATTGTGTACGGGATTAATCATGACACCCTGAAACCCCACCATGCCATTATTTCCAATGCCTCATGCACCACCAACTGCCTCATCCCGATTCTGGATGTCATTGACACCCGGCTGGGGATCCGAAATGGTGTGGTGACGACCATTCACTCGGCCATGCATGACCAGCCGGTGATTGATGCCTATAACACGGATTTGAGAAAAACACGGTCGGCGCTCCAGTCCATCATTCCGGTGAGCACATCCCTGGAAAAAGGGATCGGAAGGATATTACCTCATTTGGAAGGCCGGTTTGAAACCCTGGCCATACGGGTGCCCACAACCAATGTATCCATCATGGATATCACCCTGACGGTGGCATCGGATACCGATGCCTTTGGTGTGAATCAGATGCTCACCCAGGCGTCTGCAAAGGAGTTGGACGGCATTTTGGGGGTCAGTGATGAAGAACTGGTTTCCTGTGATTTCAACCATGATCCCAGGTCTGCGATTGTTGACCTGCCCCAGACCCGGGTTTCCGGGAAACGCCTGGTGAAGATTCAAGCCTGGTTTGACAATGAATGGGGGTATTCCAACCGGATGCTGGACACCGCCATTGCGGCCATGGCAGCAAAGGATTAAACAAAAAAAGCCGGGGAATCCCATATGGTTCCCCGGCAAAAAATTATACGATAGGGTTTTATGCCTTGTCTAAAGCAATCAGTTTTTCGGCGATTTCCCTCAGCTCTGACGGAATCGTATTGATATCGTCAAAGGGGCGGTTGCCGTCCCGGTCGCATTGAACGATTTCATCCAGTTCCGGAAGGAAGCCCAAAATTTCATAGTCTGGCATGGAGTCCCGGATCAGGGCCTTATCTTCATCCGATCTCACCCGGTTGCCCAATACGACGATATTTTTTATGCCGATATCCTGGCCGAGTTTGCGTATTTTATCGGCCGCCACCCGGCTGCGTTTCCCGGGATTGACCACCACCACCAGGGCATCCACTGATCCGGACGTAGCACGACCAAGATGCTCCACCCCGGCCTCCATATCCATGACAACGATTTCTTTTCTGCCAAGCACCAGATGGTTCATCAGGGCTTTGAGGATTGTGGATTCGGGGCAGATACAGCCGGAGCCGCCTTGCTGCACCGTACCCATGACCAGCAGTTTCACCCCGTCTTTCTCAAGGGAAAACCGTTCAGGGATATCATCCACTTTGGGGTTGAGGGTGAAAAATCCACCCATGGTGCCTGGCGTGGCGCCTGTGCGTTCGGCGATAAGGTCCGAAAGCTCTGCCACTGGGGTGATAGGCCGGGTTTCGTCAATGCCCAAACCCGCAGCCAGGTTGGCCACAGGATCTGCGTCAATTGCAATCACACTTGCGTCGTTTTTGATGGCGGCAATGGTTCTGGCAATCAGGGCGGTGACTGTGGTTTTACCCACGCCGCCTTTGCCGCCGAATGCTAATTTCAAACTCAATGGGGGTACTCCTTACTCAGTTGATATAGTCAAGGATGGTGCCTTTCTCATCCAGAAGATAGACGTTATGACCGGCTTTTTCCGCCGCACTGATCAGATCTTCCCGAATCACAGCCTGGGTATCGTATTGCCCGTTTAGTGCGTCTTTGGGCATGATGGCAAAGCAGGCGCTTGCGCTTTCTTTTGTCCGGAAGGCCGGCAGGAATTTTTCATCGGTCTTGGGATCGTTGAATCCCACGAACTGTTCGTGGCAGCTTCCCGGATCCTGTACGATCACATAATACCAGGTGGCATTGGCACCGGTGTTTTGTTTTTGTTCGTTCACAATACTCTTCCTTCTCACCGTAAAAGGTCAAACGTAAACCAAATATAAGGCAGTATCTTAATAAATAAAGGTAAGGGAATCAATACTGAAAAAAAAGGCCCCTGAACCGAAACGCCGGTCCAGGGGCCCAATCTACAAAGGCGCAGAAGTCGTTTAGATTTCCAGCCAGGAGTCGGAATACAGGGTTTCACCCATGATGACCTTGTAGGTCTTGTAGTAATCCAGAAGTTCGCCTTCAAGGCTGGCGGCGCCAGGATCATTTCCGTCCATCAGACCCCAGATGAGATCGGTGATGTCAGTCCGCTGTCCCTTGGCAATGGCAGTCTGCCGTTTGTCAAGAGGATCTGCGATAACGGATTTCATTCCGTATTTCCACAGCATGCACATATATGTGGAGTTCAGGATGGGGCGCAGGTGTTCGGGAGGACCATTGGAGATGTTGGAAAGGCCGCAGGTGGACTTTGCTCCCGGTGCGATCTCTTCTAACATCATCTGGAAGTTGAGCAGGCTCATGCACTGCTGCTGCTGAATGTTAACAGGGGTAACAATGCCGTCCACCCAGATCTTTTCGTTGGGGATACCGGCTTCGTTGGCATAGTAAAGCAGCTCAACGCACAGGGCCGCTCTTTCATTCTCGTCCCGGGGCAGGCCTTCGGGGCCCCACATCAGGGCGACAAAGTCCGCCTCGTACTTTTTGGTCATGGGAACCATGGCTTCGTAACGTTCGGCACGGGCCATGATGGAGTTAACGATGTGGGGGGCGTCAGCCGGTTTGGCGACCTTCAGGCCCTCTTCAATGGCGGCAATGTTAGAAGAGTCCAGCAGCAGGGGCATGCCGGGTACGGCTTCCTGGACCACGTTCACAACCCACGGCATCAGCTCTTCGCCGAATTTCTTGGCGGGTCCCAGGTTGATGTCTATGTAATCCATGCCCAGTTCTTTTTGACGGACAACTTCTTCCTGGATGGGTTCGGGATTACGTTTGGCAGGATCCGGCTCCTTGAACTCTTTTCCGATGACTTTGGAAATGACGTTCAGGCTTTCACCAAAAAGAATCATATTCTCCATGTTTTATCCTTTTATACGTTTATTGAGGTTGTACTTTGGCTGCCGGGGCTGGAAAGGCCCCGGCAGATTTGATTCTAAACGTTTACAACGTTTCTTTATTTAGATTTCAGGAAAGCCGGCAGATGGGCGGCTTCTCTGGGGCCTACCGTGATGGTCCAGCCGGAAAGTTCTTCTTCCACATCACCTGCAATGGCAGCGGCGTATCCGGGGATGATCAGTTCGGTATGTTTTACCTTATCCATGATGCCGCTCTTTTTCACGAACATGCCCACATCATCACCGCCGAATTTGCCGGCAGCCCAAGCCGTCAGTACGGACAGGCCTTCGGCGTCTTTGATCAGCAGCCAGCACGGTACTTTGGAAGCCTCACATTCACCGGAAACGATAAAGTAGGTCAGGGCAAAGTTGGTGGTGACCAGAACCGGAGAGTTTTCATCCGGGTTGTTGATCTCAAAGATACCTTCGGTAACCGTCATGGGTCTCTGGGGATCGGTGAAGATATTGAGTCTTTCCAGCAGCAGCGGGAAGAGGGACTCGGAAGAGAAGTCGGACATAACAACGATGCCGCCGTACTTGGCAACGAACATGCCGGCGATCATGGTTTCCATGTCCAGGTTGGATGCCATCTCACAGGGGAAGGTGATGGTCGGAAAACCTAAGGCCTTGTTGGAGGCCTTCAGGGCGGCACGACGGATGGCCACCTGATCTTCCAGGGCCTGTTTGATTTCCCGGGCACCGGAATCAAGAACGATATCTTTGATGCCCATGCCGGTAAGCTTTTCGGTCAGCGGCTGGAGGGCGTCAACGGAATCTGCCTTGACGGCAATGGGAAGATCCTGTTCTTTTGCCAGGCCACCCAGTTCATCTGCATTGGCTTCTGTGGCCGGGTAGAGCAGGGGGCGTTTGAACGCTGCAACCTCAACACCGGCCTTCATAACGGCCATGTCTTCGGACCAGAGCACCAGGTTGAATTCGGATTCTTTGGCAATCTTTTCAGCAACTTTTGCAAATGCCTCGGCGCCATTTCCGGCATCTTTTACCACCAGCAGTTCGGGACGCAGGTTCAGCCCCACCCGTTCGTACTGGAATGCGTTGTAGATTTTAAGGGTTTTATCCAGTTCACCCAGATCAATATCGCTGGCCACGGTGGCTGCGAGAACAGTCGGGTTGAAAAAGGTTTTCTCATGTCTGTAGAGAACGGTTTCACCACCGGTGGTGGTTTTACGAACCCCTTTGCCCAGGGCAACAGGACGGATGGGGGGGGCAGACGCTTCAGCCAGTTTTTCTTTGGCTTCGTCTGATACGTAAGGACAGGCGTCCAGTTCTGCTTTGCCGGATGCAAGGTTCATTGCAAAGGCAAGGCAGGTGGGAACTCCGCACTCCTTACAATTTGTTTTCGGAAGGAGTTTGAATATCTGAATACCGGTTAATGCCATTTTTATCTCCTTAAGTTCTTACAATAGTCGTATGGGGAAAGGTGCAGCGGCAGGCGCCGCACCTTTATCGTTAAATTAGCCTACCAATTATCCGACAAGGGGTTCCATGGTCAGGGCAGGATGTCCCTTTTCCTGGAGGAAGGGGAGGATCTCCTCTTCGGTGATACCCACGGTTTCATCGGCAATCTTGTCGTAGAGATCGGGTACGCCCATTTCGGCGCCACGGGCGTCGATTCTGTCCTTGAGCTCTTCTTTGAGCATCTTGGGCATCCACACCATTCTCAAGAGGCCACCGTCACCGGAGATGAACTTTTTCTGGGTGATGTTGAACTTGGAATGGCCAACAAACCCGGGAGATGAAGCACCGCCGCCCATAACACCTGCAAGCGTGGTGAACTTCATGCCGCAGGGGGTTTCTCCGCCGTAGTCACGGCCAACGGTCATCACCCCGTTACAGGCCGGCAGCATGGCAGCGATACACTCGCAGCAACCGCAGGTGGTCATGGGATCATGAACCATGGAGTAGAAGTTGTAATGGGTGACCGCCCCTCTGGAGGCTTTGTAAATAAACTCGTTGACACCCTTGAACTGGCCAAGTTTCTCATCGAGAACCTCACCCTTTTCGATGGGCTGGTTGGGGCCTGTGGGGTTGATCTCGAAGGAGGCCTTACAGTCCATCCAGTTGTAAGCGCCGCAAAGACCGGTTCTTTCCGGGGATACGGTACATACGTGAGAGGGTGCAAAAGACTGGCACAGGGTACAGGAGTAGAAGGTTTCCACATCCTCATCCGTCATCTTGTCAACACGTTCGTCACGTGTCTTGTAGTTGTCACGTGCCGTAGCAGTCATCTTGTCCACATCTTCAGGTTTGGTGTACAAGGTGACCTGAACTTTGTCCACAATCTTGGTGAAATCCTGGTGGAACTTGGCATGGAGAACCACACCGATGTCTTTCAGGGTAAACCCTTTTTCCATGGCAGCCTTGGATACACGAACCCAGGAAATATCCCGCTGGCCGATATGCATGATGCCCTGGATGTAGTTGATCAGATGATGGATCTGACGTTCCATGATGGGCTCAAAGTCTTCTTGGAATTCACGGCCGGCAATCTGGACGTAAATGCCAAGCGGGAAGGTTTCGCCTTCTTTGAGATCGGTGACGTCCGGGCCGATGACTTCAACCTTGCCGTCTTCGATTTCATTCATTTCAGCGCGTTTAACAAGCTCGGTACACTGGGTCTTGCCGCCGCCGCACTGGACGTGGAGGTCGGCGCCGCGAACGCGTTCCCCTTCGTATGCCGGACCGAATGCCAGCGGGATGTCGATTTCCGTGACGCTTACCTTCAAGCCGCGGACTTCAACGGACTTCTGCACCATTTCTTCGTGGGTGACGGGTGCAACCACATGCTCGTAGGTACAGATACCGGTGGGCAGGATCTCAGGGATGGGGGTATCCGCGATGGTGAGGAAGCCCCAGTTAACACAACCGGCCGCTGCCACACCCCATTCGGTACCTACATCACCAAGGGCGTTAACAAAGGCGAATACACGGTCTTTGTTGTATTTGAGGATGGTTTTGTAGTCGCCGGGCTGAACGCCGCCGAAGGCCATGGCCGCCCTGTTGGCAAACCCGAGGGCAAATACGGCAGACGAAATGTCCGGACCGAAAGGTACGATACGGGTATTCCAGCCCACCTGCATGCCGGCGTCGTGGCATTGTTTGATCAGGGTTTTGCCGTTATGGTTGGCGGCGCAGAAGATGTAGAGAGACTTTTTCTGGTAATCTTCCACGATCATCTTTGCAATGTCTTTGTTGGGAGCGGCACCGACCATGGCGGCAAAACCGGGGGCGGAACCGTCAACAAATTCAACACCGCGTTTACGCAGGATGGTATCATCGGCAGCACCCACCCACCATTTACCGTTTTCAATATCCGGATCTTCCTGGGCAATGTAGAAGTCGGGTTCGCTCAGGTAACGAAGGGCTTCTTTGACCTCGTAGGAGATAATACCGGCCATACCTGCGTCCAGGAGTGGACCAAGGTACGGGAGCCAGTTTTTCAGACGGATATGCGGGGGCAAAAGGCCTCTGGCAAATTCCATGGGTTTTTTCAGGTCTTCTAAGGTCTCACATTTAAGTCCTGTAAGAGAATAGATAACCGGAAGGTAGTATGCGGTATTGGGAAAACCGATTTTCGTGCTGGCGTCATAGGTCTGCAGCGCTGTTTCCAGCTGACCTTCAACCTCTGCAACCACTTTGTAACCACCCTGAATGGCAGCAAATGCGATCAATTTAGACATATGTACTTTCCTCCTTCGTTGAGGATATTATTGTATTAATTTCAAAACAGCTCATCTCAAAAGGTGTGCACCAAAAGCTTGTTGGTCTTAAGCTTCCAGGGCCTGGCGGTCAGCCATGTCCATGAGGACTCTTTCTCTGGCCTTGTCAATACCCAGTTCCGCTCTTTTCTTATCGATGTGAGCGATCATTTTATGGGCATGCTTGATGGGATCTGCTTCCACATCCCAGGTGGCGCCGTAAAGTTCATCCATACCTTCTGTGAGGTACTTTTTGAACTCAGGAGCACCGTCGATGGGCAGGTATCCGCCGAATACGGTGTAGATACCGGAGGAGACCACATACTGGCCGATGGCGATGGCTTTTTCACTCATCCATTCGGGTGCGGAACCGGCGACTGGCCAGTCACACAGATCGTTGCCCATACCGCCGGCTTTGACAACTTCGATGGCCGCATTCAGGATACGGGTGTTGTCAACGCAGGAGCCCATGTGAAGTACGGGCGGGATGCCAACAACTTCGCAGATTTCGGCAAGACCCGGACCGCAGTAGGCCGCTGCCGTATCCGGCTGGAGCAGGCCGTCCATGGCAGCGGTGATGCCGCCGCAACCGGTGGTGAGAACCAGGACGTCGTTTTTGATGAGTTCTTTGATGACTGCCAGATGGATGCTGTTGTGCTGGGTTCTGGCATTGTTACATCCGACAACGCCGGCAACGCCGCGGATACGGCCGTTGATGATGTTATCGTTCAGGGTGTAGAAGGTACCGCGGAAGGTACCGCCCAGGTGGTATTTAATATTTTCAACGGAGAAACCGGCAACCTGAGGTTGTTTCTCAGCCGGGATCTGAACGTCGGCACCACGGTTTTTAAAGTTTTCAACCGCTTCGGTGACGATTCTTGTGGCGTCTTCCATGGCATGGTGTTCGTCAAACTCAATGTGGATGGCATTGGGCTGTTCCATCTTGGCCATGGGATGGGTGGTGAACAGTTTGGTGTGGAAACACTTGGCCACGTTGGCCAGGTTCTGGAATACACACTGAACGTCAACAACCATGGCGTCACAGGCGCCGGTGATGATGGCAAGTTCCTGCTGCAGGAAGTTACCTGCGTTGGGCACGCCGTGTCTCTGGAGCACTTCGTTGGCCGTACAGCAGATACCGGAGAGCTGGATGCCCTTGGCTCCGACTTTGTTGGCAAGTTCCATCATCTCGGTGGACTGGGCTGCGGCAACAATCATCTCGGAGAGTACGGGCTCATGGCCGTGTACGATGATGTTGACATGGTCCTGTTTCATGACGCCCAGGTTGGCTTCGGAGATCAAAGGAGAGGGGGTGCCGAACATCACGTCCTGGAGATCGGTGGCGATCCAGGAACCGGACATGTCGGCCAGGGCCGCTCTGGCACCCTGTTTCATCAGGTTCTTGTAATCCTGGTCTACGCCCATGTGGGTTCTGTGCATGATGTCCACGATTTCCCGGTCGATGTTACGGGGAAGGACGCCCAGTTTTTTCCAGCGCTCGTATCTGGCTTCGGGGAAATGTTTGGGGATCAGGGTGTGGGAACCGACTTTACCCCATTCGCCCATGGCTGCTTCAGCCACTTCCAGGGCGATTTCACTGATGTCTCGGTCAACCATCTCACCGTCCACTTCAACCTTGGTATCCACGCCGTAGCTGGGCGCGATCTGGATGAGTTTGATGGGATCCTTGATTTTGTAATCCGTGCTTTCGCCTCTGGCCACAGAGAGGAAAACTTCGGCCACGGTTCTGCCGTGGTCGGAGTGGGCGGCCGCACCGCCTGCGATCATGCGGATAAAGTTACGGGCCGCGATGGTATTGGCCGTGGCGCCGCAGAGACCTTTTCTGGTATCTTCGCCTTCGATCCCGGCCTTGGGCAGGGGCAGACGGCAGGGGCCCATGGCGCAGTTCTTACAGCAGATGCCCTGGATACCGATGTTACATTGTTTCATAGTTACCGCTCTGTCGAAGATGGTTTCGACGCCCAGTTCGTGGGAGCGGACGATCATTTTTTGGGTTGCTTTATCAACAGATGCTTCTATTGGATCAGCCAGTTTCGGTGCTTTTTTGGCTGCCGGAGCTTTCTTTTCTACCATTAGAGGTTCCTCCTCGTATTATTGACATCAATATATATAGATTGCTGAACCGGGAATGCCGGTGCGGCAAATTGTAGCAATTTAGCTGGCTCTTTTGTGTACCCGGTCAAGGAAGTCGATAATTCTTTCAAGCTCGGACTTGTTGACCTTGGCAGCGGTTTTCTTAACCTCGGCCTTGGGAGCGCTTGCGTGAGCTGCCGCAGATTTTTCTCTTTCAGCAGCCCGGCGTTCACGGATGGCTTCTTCCTCTGCCTCTCTGGCAGATGCCGCATCCAGTTCAGCCTTTTTGGCAGCTTCTTCCTTGGCTTTTGCTTCAGCTTCGGCTTTTGCCTTGGCGTCTGCCTCAGCTTTGGCTTTTGCTTCAGCGTCCGCTTTTGCCTTGGCTTCTGCATCGGCTTTTGCTTTGGCTTCGGCTTCGGCCTTGGCTTTTGCTTCCGCTTCAGGATCTACTGCCGGGGCAGCAGGTGCGGCTTCGGCTTTGGGCGCTTCTTTGGCCGGTGCAGCAGGTGCCTCTTCTTTTTTGGGTGCAGGCGCAGCGGCCTTGGGGGCTTCCTTCTTGGCAGCAGGTGCAGCCTTCTTGGCAGGTGCAGCCTTCTTTTCTTCTTCAATGGTCAGATCTACTTTCGGTGCCATGGCGGCAAAATCGATGTCCACATCATCCAGCACTTTGGAGATGGGGGCAACGTCTGCTGCAGACCCGCCGTCTGAGATCAGATCGATGAAGGCGTTGGTCAGCTTGATGGCTTCGGGGTGCCGCATGATCAGGACAGAAGAACCGGACATGAGGTAGGATACCGCACCAACCGCTTCCATGAGGATGCCGCGGCGTTCGGGATCACCGAGTTCCGGGGCTTCTTCAGCAGTCTGTTTGGCTTCCTTGCACTTCCATACCTCGTTGCCAAGGTTGTTGATCATGGGGTTCTGGAGCTTGTCATCACCCTGGGTCATGGCTGCCTGGGACAGGCGTTCCATGACGGAGTAGGTGTATTCAAGACCGTAACCCAGACCACCGGTGGTGGGATCCACAAGGACCTTGTCCAGGGAAACACCAAGGTTTTCAAGGAGGATATTTACCTGTTTGGCCAGGTTGACGTCAATGGGGGATGAGGAAATCACGGTGTGGCCGTAACCCATGGCGGCAGCGCCGATACCCTTGTGGTTCTTTTCTTCCACCGGGCCCAGGATCAGGTTGTCACCTTCGCATTCTTCTGCGATCTTTTTGAGAACTTCCTCGTCTTTGGCAGGGACTGCACATCCCCAGACAATCAGGGGCACGTTGATGGCTCCCAGCACCTTTTTCACGGTGGCTGCGGCATCATCAGGGCTTGCATCCTTGTCATTGGGGTCTGTGCTCTTGAGCTGGAGAACAATGGCTTTTGCACCGTATTCTTCAACGCATTTTTTGGCCCAGGCCGCAGGATCAGATACAACATCCTTGAACGGCGCCAGGGCAGCTTCAGGCCAGTCTTCAGGTTCCATGTCCCAGATTTCCATGGCAATCACGGGCTTGTTGGGCATCTCTCCTTCAAACTGGTAAAACGGGTAACTTGTTTGACCGCCGACGGTCAATGCAGTGTCGCCTTTCCCGATGGTAACACCTTGAATACTGCCGGCATAAGTTTCTTTGGTTATTTCAAATCCCACTTTTACCTCCTACAATTTTAAAGATAGTTATGAGTTGGGGGGGGTTAGAATTACTTTGATGTGATGTCATCGAAAAGAACAAAAAAAATAAGGAACGGATTGAATCAATTGGGTTTACCCTGATTGTACCGTTCCTTACCATATATCTACCTTAGTTAGGTTGTAATCGATAACAGCATATGACTTATAATTGTTGAGGTTTTTTGTCAATAGATGAGTGAATTTAGTGAATGATGGTTCAATTGCCTTTATTTGTAATGGTTTCGGGTGTTTTACTTTGCCTTATTAAAAGTAAGCGTTTATTGAATTTAATTTAGTTTTTAAATGGAAATCGTAATGGCGAAAGCCTTGTTTTTTGTGGGGTTGGGGTGGTTTTTTGTTGAAAAATTTAAGTATAACTCAGTTGTGTATTGGAAAACAATGTTTTTTGCGAAAAAATGAGGGAGATGTGTTGTAGAAATCAGTAGGGGTCCCGGTGCGCTATGAAAAAGATCAAAGCTTTATTTGGGAAAAAAGTTGATTTTTTGCTTTTATTTATATAGAAAAGTGTACGTTAGGCTTTTGGGATTCAAAAAAAACGTAATAACAATTAGTTTCTATTACTTTTTACCGGCCCGCCTTGGGCCCCAATCTACAAAGGAGTAAGCCATGCCATTAGATCCGACCAAACATGCGGACTGGGAAATTGCACAAGATGCAGAAAAAGACATGAAGACCATTTATGAAATCGGTGAAACACTTGGATTGACCAAGGAAGAGCTTCTTCCCCAGGGTCATTACATTGGGAAAATCGACTTCATGAGGGTGTTGGACCGTCTTAAAGACAAACCCGATGGAAAATACATCGACGTGACCGCCATCACCCCAACCCCTCTGGGGGAAGGCAAGTCCACCTCTTCCATGGGCCTGGTTCAGGGGCTTGGTAAAATCGGTAAAAAAGTTTCCGCTGCCATCCGTCAGCCTTCAGGCGGCCCCACCATGAACATCAAGGGTTCTGCAGCCGGCGGCGGCCTGGCGCAGTGTATCCCCCTGACCCCTTTCTCTTTGGGGTTTACCGGCGACATCAACGCCATCATGAACGCCCACAACCTGGCCATGGTCGCACTGACCTCCCGTATGCAGCACGAGAGAAACTACACCGACGAACAGCTGGAACGCCTTTCCGGCATGAAGAGAATCGACATTGATCCCACCAACGTAGAAATGGGCTGGATCATGGACTTCTGCTGCCAGGCACTGAGAAATATCATCATCGGTATCGACGGTGTAAATGGCAAGGCCGACGGTTTCATGATGAAATCCAAGTTCGGTATCGCCGTATCTTCAGAAGTTATGGCCATCCTGTCTCTGGCCACCGACCTCAAAGACATGCGTGAAAGAATGGGCAAAATCGTTGTTGCCTACACCAAGAAGGGTAAACCCGTTACCACTGAAGATCTTCAGGTTGCCGGCGCCATGACCGCCTGGATGGTTGACGCATTGAACCCCTCTTTGATGCAGACCCTGGAAGGACAGCCCGTTATCGTTCACGCAGGTCCTTTCGCCAACATCGCCATCGGCCAGAGCTCTATCATCGCCGACAAGGTTGGCCTGAAGCTGGCTGACTACCACGTCACCGAATCCGGTTTCGGTGCTGATATCGGTTTTGAAAAATTCTGGAACCTCAAATGCCGCTACTCCGGCCTGACACCTGACTGTGCCGTTGTCGTTGCCACCATCCGTGCCTTGAAATGCCACGGTGGCGCACCTGTGCCCGTTCCCGGCAAACCCATGCCCGAAGAATACTCTTCAGAGAATGTTGAGTGGGTTGCCAAGGGTTGCGACAACCTCATCCACCACATCAAAAATGTTCGGAAAGCCGGTATCTCTCCGGTGGTTTGTATTAACGCTTTTTACACCGACACTGATGCGGAAATTGAAAAAGTTCGTGAGCTCTGCGAGGCAGAAGGTGCCAGGGTTGCTCTTTCCCGTCACTGGGAACAAGGCGGCGACGGTGCCATCGAGTTCGCCAAAACCGTTGTGGAAGCCTGCGAGGAAAAGACAGAATTCAAGTTCCTCTATGAATTGGATATGCCTATCAAACAGAGAATCGAGCTCATTGCCAAGGAAGTCTACGGTGCCGACGGCGTTGACTACTCTGCCGCTGCTGATAAATCCATTGAGAGAATTCAGGCTGATCCTGAACTCGCCAAGCTGGGTATGTGCATGGTGAAAACTCATCTGTCCCTGTCTGACAACCCCGCCCTCAAGGGTGTGCCCACAGGCTGGCGCCTGTCCATCCGCGAGGTCCTGACCTACGGTGGTGCCGGATTCATCGTTCCGGTTGCCGGTGCGATTTCTCTGATGCCTGGTACCGGCTCTAACCCTGCTTTTAAACGTGTTGATGTTGACGTTGAGACCGGTAAGGTCGAAGGCGTATTCTAACTTTAATTTTAGGGAAACATATCAACAACAAACGCTAACCAGCAGCCCTTTCACAGGGCTGCTGGTTATATAAATTTTTATATTCAGGAGAAAAGTTAAGATGACTGCTGAAATTATTAGCGGAACACAGATCAGAAAAGAGATCCTCGCTGAGATTAAAGAGGATGTCGAGAAGATGAAAGAAAAACATGGGAAAGTTCCCGGGCTTGTTACCATCCTTGTTGGTTCCAACCCCGCTTCCCAGTCCTATGTTACCTTGAAAATTAAAACTGCCCTCAGCCTGGGCTTCCACGAAATCCAGGATGATCAGCCCGAAGATATTTCCGAAGAAGATCTGCTGGCGCTGATCGAAAAGTACAACAACGACGACGACATTCACGGTATCCTGGTGCAGTTGCCCCTGCCGGATCAGATTGACGACAAAAAAGTCCTCAACGCCATCAACCCGGACAAAGACGTGGATGCCTTCCATCCCGTTAACGTTGGCCGTCTGATGATCGGTGGCGACGAAGCCAAATTCCTGCCCTGTACCCCTGCGGGTATCCAGGAAATGATCGTCCGCTCCGGTACTGAAACTTCCGGTGCTGAGGTTGTTGTGGTTGGCCGTTCCAACATCGTGGGTAAACCCATCGCAGTGATGATGGCTCAGAAGGGTATCGGTGCCAACGCCACCTCTACCATCGTTCACACCCGGACCAAAGACCTGGCCGGTCACTGCAAGCGCGCCGATATCCTCATCGTTGCCGCCGGTGTGCCCGACCTGGTAAAACCCGAGTGGATCAAACCCGGCGCCACTGTTATCGACGTTGGTGTTAATCGCGTGGGTATGAACGAAGAAACCGGCAAAGCCATCCTCAAGGGCGACGTGGACTTCGAAGCTGCCAAGGAAATCGCAGGTAAAATCACACCTGTTCCCGGCGGCGTAGGCCCCATGACCATCGCCATGCTGATGAAAAACACCCTGAAGTCCGCTCAGTGGGCGCTTGGTGATATCTAAGCCATGCACTCGTATTATATATAAGGATAAAAAGCCTGTAAGGATTTATCTTTATAATCTGTAAAAAAACAGCCGGTGCAGTCCGTCAGCACCGGCTGTTTTTGCTGACCCTGTCTTTTTTGTTTTCCTCCCTTTACTTAATCCCCTAAAAGCCCTATTTTAATCCCCATCATATTTTTCGTTTGCCGGGATGTATGATGTAATTTGATATCGTATTGCCATAGGAGACGTTATATGCCTGAAGGAAACGGATTTACAATGGAGAACGGTAATAAAGAAGGGGGCGGCGCCGGGAGCCGGATGCCAAAGATTGATTTTTCAAGTTTTATCCTGTCCCTGTATTCATCGGGGCTGGTGCAGCTTGGCAAGGTTGAAGATCCGTCTACCGGAAACAAGACAATTGATTTGCCCATGGCGCAACACAGTATCGATATGATCGCTATGCTTGAAGAGAAAACCCGGGGAAATCTGACAGAAGATGAGGCAAACCTTCTCAAGGCCTTGCTCAGTGAGCTTAGGATGGCCTATGTGGAGGCTTCTGCCGGATGATACGGTTGTTATCTCCTGCGAAGATCAATCTTTTCCTCCATGTCACAGGCCGGCGTCCCGACGGGTTTCATGAGCTTTATTCATTGATGGCCCCCATTGACCTGTGTGACCGGATTGATATCTCCTTTAGCGCAGATGGGGTGAGCGTGTTGTGCGATCATCCCCATGTGCCTGAGGATGAGTCTAACATCGCTCACAAAGCAGCCGTGTTGTTCTCTGAGGCCTGTGATCAAAAAAATGTGCCGCTTCCTTTCGGCGGAATAGCCATTGCCATTGAAAAGAACATTCCTGTCGGTGGCGGGCTTGGTGGGGGCAGCTCAAATGCCGCCATGGTCTTGATGGCGCTCAACCAGAAGATGGGGCATCTTTTTGCCAATGATGAGTTGATGCGCCTTGGGGTGACGCTCGGGGCTGATGTGCCTTTTTTTATGGGTGGGGGCCCTGCCTTTGCAACCGGGATCGGAGAGGGGCTTTCCCCTTGCACGGATCTGCCTGATTACTGGCTTGTTCTCTGTGATCCCGGTGTCTCCGCGTCAACAGTTAAAGTTTTCGGAAAGTTAGGATTTGGATTGACATTCAAACCGGATTGTACTATAAATCCTGGTTCGAATGTGCTGCCAATAGGGCGGGCGCTCGATGGCAGGGAAAAACTGCAAAATGACCTTGAAGGTCCGGCTTGCGAACTGTATCCCGAGATCGGCGCTACCAAAGAAGAGATGGCGTTGTTGCTGCAAAGAAATGTGTATATGTCTGGAAGCGGCTCATCTCTTTTTGCTCTTTATTCGGACCATGACGGTGCGAAGGCCGGGTTTGACCGGCTGCGCAAGGCATGGAAGAACGGTAGCCGGCACGTGTATCTGTCCAGAGTGGGGCAGAACAGGCGTTGCGTTTAATGTACTGGGGCGTCGTCAAGCGGTAAGACACAGGGTTTTGATCCCTGCATTCAGAGGTTCGAATCCTCTCGCCCCAGCCAAACTTATATATATAAGAAAAAGAGAATTACCTATGAATGGCTTGTCAGTTTTTGCCGGGAATTCAAATCCGCTCCTTGCCGAGAAGATTTCGGAGTACCTTGCAAAACCTTTGGGGAGATTGAAAGTCAACCGTTTCAGTGACGGGGAAACCCAGGTTGAGATTCACGAAAATGTACGGAAGCAGGAGATTTACGTCATTCAATCCACCTGCAGTCCGGTGAACGACAACCTGGTGGAACTTCTTTTGCTGATTGACGCCTTCAAGCGTTCCTCCGCCAGCCGGGTCACAGCGGTTATCCCCTACTTCGGATATGCCCGTCAGGACAAAAAAGTAACCCCACGGGTACCGATTTCCGCAAAACTGATTGCCGATCTTCTGGATACCACCGGGGTGGACAGGGTGATCACCATGGATCTCCACGCCGGTCAGATCCAGGGATTCTTTAACGTGCCTGTGGACAACCTGTATGCGGCTCCGATTATTATTGACGACATCAAAAGCCGGTTCGGCTCTGACGAGCTGGTGGTTGTTTCCCCGGATGCCGGCGGTGTTGAACGTGCCCGGGCATATGCCAAACGGCTCAACGCCGGCCTGGCCATTGTCGATAAACGCCGCAGCGCTCCGAATCAGGCCAAGGCCATGGCCATTATCGGAGAAGTTGAGGATAAAGTCGCCATTGTCATTGATGACATGGTGGATACGGCCGGCACATTGACGGAAGCCGCCGGGGTGATCCGGGAAAAAGGGGCCAAAGAGGTTCATGCCTATTGTACCCATCCGGTGCTGTCCGGTCCAGCCATTGACAGAATCAAAGACTCGTCTTTAAATTCTCTTGTTGCAACGGATACCATCCCCCTTTCCGGGGAGGCTAAAGCCTGCGACAAGATTAAGACCCTTTCCATTGCCAAGCTTGTGGGTGAGGCAATTATGCGCAGCTACAGGGGTGATTCTGTAAATTCTCTGTTTGTATAGAATAGACAGTTTTTTTTAAGTTGAGCTGCCCCTAGCGGCAGATTTGGAGGGTAAAACATTGGAACTCATTGAATTAAACGTAAAGAAAAGAGAAACCCAAGGAAAGGGCGCAGCCAGAAAAATCAGAGCTGCCAATGCCATTCCTGCCATCGTTTACGGTGCCAAAAACGAGCCGGTCATGCTGACGGTTGATACACCGGATTTTGATAAAATCATCCGGGAAAACGGTACCAGCGGTCTGTTTTTCGACCTGAAAATTGATGATGGTGAAGCAAGGTCCGTGATGCTCAAAGATATCCAGATGGATACCTGGGGGCTGAACTATGTCCACATCGACTTCCATGAGATCGATATGGATACCAAAGTTTCCGTTACCGTTCCCGTTGAGACCGAAGGTGTCAGTGCCGGCAGCAAAGAAGGCGGCATGCTTCAGATTATCCGTCGTGAGCTGGACATTCTCTGTAAGCCCAAGCATACGCCTGAAAGTATTGTTCTGGATATTTCCGGGCTTAATATCGGCGATGCCATCCATGTGGAAGATATTGATCTGGGCGACGATATCGAGATTCCCCATGAGGTTAATTTCACTGTAATCACAATCGTTCCGCCGGCATCGGATTCCGAAGAAGATGTTGAAGATGACGACGATGATGATGAAGAAGAAGTAATTGAAGAGGCAGCTCCCGAAGCCGAATAATTTCGGCATCTCAAAAGATGTCTGATTCACAGTTTACATTGGTGGCGGGTCTGGGGAATCCTGGAAAGGAATATTCCCAGACCCGTCATAATATTGGATTTCAAGTGGTTGACGCCCTGGCGTCACGGCTGGGAAAATCCTTAGACAAGCACAAATTTGACGCTGATTTCACCCGGGCCAAGGTTCGTGCCAAAGATCTGTTTCTTGTCAAACCCATGTCCTATATGAACCGCAGCGGCATTCCCATTCAGCGGCTGGCGTCTTTTTATAAAATAGATATGGGGGATATCATCGTCGTTCATGATGATATGGACCTGTCGTTTGGTAAAATTAAAATTGTCCGGGGCAGGGGGCACGGCGGTCACAACGGTATCCGCTCTATCATAGACGCATTCGGCCGTAAAGAATGCATTCGCATTCGTGTGGGGGTGGGACACCCCGGGTCAGGCAGAGATGTTACCGGACATGTGCTGGGTAAATTTTCGCCGGAAGAACAAGCCGGACTGGATGACCTTGTTGACATCTCGGTGGACGCCTGCATCGCCATTCTGGAAAACGGGGTGGTCAAGGCCATGAACACGATCAATTCCCGCAAGTAATTCTCCATTTTCAAGTTTGATTCTTCGTTTCTCCTTTTTTTTTCTAAATGTAAAAAGCGTGTTAACCGCCCGTATTTTTTTTGACCGAATAGTCAATGAATTCAGCGAGAACCTTGTTAGGCAATGCGATCCGTGAATTATTTTGTTGACAATATTGTGAAAATGTGGTTCTCTGCTTGAGAATGGGCAAGTTGTTTTTACACAAATTAAGGTGGGCTATCAATGGGAGAACAATCCAGAACGACCAAGGCTAAGGCGAACGGCAATACAACTAAAAAAGAATTTGCAAAGGGCGACCTTGCTGTCTATCCGGCGCACGGTGTTGGCTACATCGAATCCATCGAGAGCAAGGAAATCAACGGCGATACCATGAACTTCTACATGATGAAAATCGTGGAGAACGGCATGGTCATCATGATTCCGACATCCAACGTGGAATCTGTGGGGCTCAGAGAAGTGATTCCTGAAAATGAAGTCCCCGAAGTCTACAAAGTGATGCAGGAAAAGGCCCAGAATACTGACAACCAAACCTGGAACCGCCGCTACAGGGAGTATATGGACAAAATTAAGACCGGCTCCATTTACGATGTGGCAGAGGTCTTCCGGGATCTTTTTCAGCTCAAGCTGGAAAAAGATCTTTCCTTTGGTGAACGCAAGCTGCTGGATACGGCTCAGAACCTTTTGGTTCAGGAGCTTTCCATGGCCAAGGATATTGACGAAAAGTCAATGATGCAGGAAATTGAGAATCTGTTCAACTGAGTTTAACCCCCCAAGTTCATAATTAACCGGCAGGCTGATCGCGGTCTGCCGGTTTTTTTGTTTCCATGAAATTTTCCATAACCATATCCCCTGAAATTGCCGGACTCCGTTTGGATCAGATCGTTGCCGGCCAAGTGCCTTACTGCTCGAGAAGCCGGGCGGCCTCCCTGATCTCCCAAGGAGAGATCCGTGTGGGCGGAAAGACAAAGCGCCCTTCGTATAAGGTTCGGCCAGAAGATCTGGTTTCCGGAACCGTGCCGGCACAAAGCGGGCCGCCACGTCCCAAAGCCCGTGACATCGGGCTTTCGGTTGTCCACGAGGATTCCCACATTCTGGTGCTGGACAAGCCCCCCGGCCTGGTGGTTCATCCGGCGCCCGGCCACACCGGTGATACCCTTGTGAACGGGTTGCTGGCCCACGATGAGGTCTTCAGTAAACCGGGCTGGCAAGATCCCCAGCGGCCCGGAATTGTCCATCGCCTTGATATGGATACATCCGGTCTGATTGTGGTGGCAAAACGTCCCAGTGCCCTGGTTTTTCTCCAAAAAGAATTCAAACAGCGGCGGGTTTCGAAACGCTATCTGGCCCTGGCAGAGGGTGAAAAAATACCGGATCAAGGAATCATTGATCTGGCCATTGGCCGTCATCCCACAAAACGAAAGCTGATGGCTGTTAATCCTGACACCGGCAAACCTGCCAAAACCGGTTTTCAGGTGCTTGAGCGATTTTCCCAGGGGGCCCTGGTGGAGGTGCGTCTGTACACGGGCCGTACGCATCAGATCCGCGTACATTTTTATCATCAGGGATTTCCACTGTTCGGAGACCGGGTGTATCAAATGCGCCGCCGCAGAAAGGGTGGGGCGCTTGCCCGGCGGCAGATGCTGCATTCCTGGCGGTTGAGCTTCCGGCATCCTTACTCGGGCCGACGGGTGGCATACGAAGCGCCGATGCCGGATGATTTTACACAGCTCCTTGGTTCCTTGGGCGGATCAGATACGAACTGAAACAGCCACCGGCCGGTGTTGCACTGGGCCAGCCGGTGGCGTTGGTGGGTTTATTCTATGCCGTAGCTTTTAAAAATCGCATCCAGAGTACCGTTGGATTTGATGGTTTCAAGCCCCTTGTTAAATGCATTGATGATTTCTTCGTGTCTTGGATTTTTCAGGCCGCAAGTTACGTAAAGATCGTTACTGGACATGTAGTTCTTTGTAAATTCGATTTCATCCAATAAGGCGGGGTCATTTTTTGATATTTTGTTTTTAGCCACAATCTCGTCGCCGAGGCTCAGGTCAATTCTCCCGGCAACCAGTTTTTTGATATTGGTCATGAAATCACTAACCGCTTCCCGCTTAAAATCTTTGGAATTCATGAACTCATCTCCGTAGCCGTAGCTGAGTATGATGCCGATTTTTTTGCCTGCCAGGCTTGCCATGCCGTTATATTCAAAGTCATCTCCCTTTTTCTTGATGAATTTGACTTCATTTGAAGCGTAGGGTTCACTGTACTTCAGATAACCTGTGCGTTTGTCCGTATGCCAAGTGTTGGGGAGAATATCAATTTTGCCTGTTTTAACAGCATTCTCCGCACGGGCCCAGGGCATAATTTTATGGGTATATGTGTATCCCTGGGATGCGAAGGCCGCTGTAGCGACCTCAATGGAGATACCTTGTTTGGGGTGATCCGGGTCAATAAACGGGGGCCAGGGGTCGGCGGCACCGGTTATTGTTTTGTTTTCCGCCTGACAGATACTTAGGCTCAATAGAACGCAAATTAGTGCAATTAAAATTTTTTTCATGGCTGCTTCTCCTTCGTTTTGATGGGGGTATGTACTATGGCTTTTCGCCTGTTGTGTGGATATGCAACGGCCCTCCTGATTTACGGTTGCCGGATATGGGGATAAATTCCTGTCCGCAACGCGCAACTCCGGTGTAAAGATCGCGATATCACCTGTCAGTGAATGGGCAAATTATTTCACAAATCAGGTGGCGATCCGGGCAAATCAAACAAAATTTGGTAATATTCTTCTTAGTATAAAATTACGGTACCACAATTTAGTAGTCTCCACAATAGGATTTTTAGGCTTAAATCCAATGGGAAGACCATGGCTTTGGATGTGAAAATTTAGAACAAGACAGAACGGTGATAACAACGAAAATTGCGTGACAGCAAACGCCCCCGGCATCCTTGATGCCGGGGGCGTTTGAGGTGGGGGGAGCTAGGCGGTTTTAAATTTTCCCACAAGGGTATTCAGGGTTTCGGCAAGGGCCAACAGATCCCCGGCACTTGTGTTCACCTTGCCACTGTTTTGGGAAATTTCTTTGGATGCCTCGCTGACCTGGGAGATGACACCGGCAATCTCTTCTGCATGGCTGCTGCTGAGACTGACCTTCTGGTTCACCTCCATGATACCCTGGGTGGCCTGGGTCACATTGGTGGTGATCTCCGTGGTGGTCACGGACTGCTCCTCAATGGCGGCAGCAATGGTAGATACCACCTCATTGATACCGTTAATCACACTAGAGATACCTGAAATCTCACCGATGGTTTCCTCGGTGGCGTTCTGTATACCTTCCACACGCGCTTTGATATTGCCGGCAGCTTCTGCGGTCTGGCCGGCCAATTCCTTGATTTCGTTGGCGACAACGGCAAACCCTCTGCCCGCTTCGCCGGCCCGGGCCGCCTCAATGGTGGCGTTGAGGGCCAGCAGGTTCACCTGATCCGAAATATCGGCGATGGACTGCACCACCTGGCCGATTTCCTTTGCGGAATCCCCTAAAATGTTCACTTTCTCCAGGGTCTGGCCGGCCTGGTGCACGGCATTGTCAGTGGTCGATCTGGCGGTTTCGGTATTTCCGGCAATTTCATTGATGGTGGCGGACATCTCTTCTGAGGCCGATGCCACCATATTCAGGTTGGTGGATGCCTGTTCCATGGCGGCTGCCACCGAACTCATATTGACCCTGAGGTCTTCGCCGGCGGTATGGGCCTGCACCACCTGGGCTTCTGTCCCTTCCGCCCCTCTGGCCATGGTCTCTGAAATTTGGGTTAACCCCTGGGAGGCGGTGCCCAACTGGCCCGCGTTGGCGGAGACATCCACGATGACGGCCTGGATGGCCTTGACAAACTCGTTGAACCAATGGGCCAGTTCCCCGATTTCATCCCGGCTTTTTACCTGGATACGTTTGGTAAGGTCTCCTTCTCCCTGGACCGCATCCTTGAGGCCTGCCACCACAAGGTTCACAGGACCTGTAACGCTGCGGGTGATCAAGTACAGGATCACACCGGCGACCAGGGCAATGACAATGGTTGAGATCAGGCTGGTCTTGCCAAGGGCGGTGACCGGGGCTAAAATTTCATTTTCCAGGGCCACCACCGATATATAACCGCCGGGATTTGTGATCCGCCTGAATGCGGAAACGGTTTCCGCATTGCCGTTGCCGGCTTGGACCACACCCCGGTCGGTGGCGGAGATGGTCTGCCATGCCGCGGTGGTGCTCAGGTCCAGGCTGAATATCTGTTCTTGATCCGGGTGGGTCATGGCAATCCCGGATTCGTTCAGCACCCAGGCATAGCCTTCCTTCCCGATTTTTACAGGATCAATAAAATCCTTGGCAAAGATGGAAAAGTCCGTATAGACGAAGATAATACCGTAAATCTGGTCCATCATGTGGATGGGAGCGGCCATGATGAACACAGGGTTCCCGGTTTTTTCACTTTTAAAAAGGCTGGAGACGGTAAATTCTCCGGAAAAGGCTTTTTTGAAAAAGTCACTGTCCTTGACATTCAATGTGTCCACCAGATTACGGTCGGAAGAGGAGACGACTTTGCCGTCCTTGTCTGCCAGACAGATATCTTCATACATGGTGTAAGCATCTTTAAATGTGGCCAGCTTCTGGGACGCCTTTTTCCGTGTATAGGTGTCGATCCACGAAGTATCTACGGCAGATGGAAAGCTTTTTTCCTTGGTCCAGCTCTCCACGTTGAGGCGGCGTTCGCCGATCCAGGAGGCAAGCATGGCAGCCCTGGCATCGGCCTCGTTCTGTAGTTGCCCCACGATGCTTTCCTGCAGTGCGGCCTTGGACTGGACGAATGAAAGAATGGAAAGAATCCCCATACCGGTGAGAATCAGGATGACAGTGGGGATGATGAACTTCTGCTTTAAACTCAGTTTCATAGGTTTCCTCCCTAAAGTAAAAGATCCGGATGGTGTGTCATACAACACCATCCGGACCCGATGCAACCGGTAACTTGAATTAAATGCTCACATCAATTTTTTTTGTGGCGGTAGAAGGGCGCATGTTCCGGGGCCGCCAGGGTATTGCCCAGAATCATATCTGCTGCCTTTTCCGCAAGCATCATGGTGGGGGCGTAAATATTGCCGTTGGTCACGTAGGGCATGACCGAGGCGTCCACCACTCTGAGCCCTTCAACCCCGTGAACCTTCATGGAGTCGGGATCCACCACCGCCATGTCATCGGTACCCATCTTGCAAGTACAGGAGGGGTGCAGGGCGGTTTCCGCATCCTTTTTCACCCAGTCCAGAATCTCCTCGTCGGTTTCAACACCCGGGCCCGGGGAAATTTCACCGGCGTTGAACTCATCAAAGGAGGACTGGTTCATGATATGCCGTGCACAGCGGATGGCTTCCACCCATTCCCGTTTGTCCTGGTCCGTGGACAGGTAGTTGAACTGGAGTGCGGGATGGACCCTGGGGTCCTTGGACTTGAGTTTGATGGATCCGATGGCGTTGGAGTACATGGGGCCCACATGGACCTGGTAGCCGTGGGCGGAACTGGGTTGGCTGCCGTCATAGCGGATGGCCAGGGGCAGAAAGTGAAACTGGATATTGGGATATTCCACATCGTCGTTGCTCCGAATGAATCCGCCTGCTTCAAAATGGTTGGTGGCTGCGGCGCCTGCCCGGTGAAAGAGCCACTGGTAACCGATAAAGGGTTTTTTCCACCATTTCAGCGCAGGATTCATGGATACGGGCTTTTTGCTCTTGTACTGGACATAAACTTCCAGGTGATCCTGCATATTTTCACCCACGCCCGGCAGATCGTGAACCACGGGTACCCCGATTTTTTTTAGTTCATCCGCGTTGCCGATTCCGGACAGCAGCAGGGTGTGGGGGGAGTTGATGGCACCGCCGCAGGAGATCACTTCGTTGGCCCGGGCCGTAAAAAGGGTGCTGCTCTTTCCTTTCTGGTATTCAACCCCCACCGCTTTTTTACCTTCAAAGAGGATGCGGGTGGTAAAGGCCCGGCAGATGACGTCCAGGTTGGGCCGCTGCTTCATCACCGGATGGAGATAGGCCCGGGCGGCGGAAAGCCGCCTGCCCCTGAGGATATTCCGGTCAAAGGCACCGAACCCTTCCTGCTGATACCCGTTGACATCGTCGGTGAGCGGGTAGCCTGCCTCTTTGGCCGATGCCAGAAAGGCATTGAACAAGGGGTTCTTGCAGGGGCCGGTTTCAAGCTTCAGGGGCCCCTCGGTGCCGTGGTAATCATCTCCGCCCTTGAGCCGGTTTTCCGCCTTTTTGAAATAGGGCAGATTGTGGGCGTAATCCCACTGGGCCATACCGGGGTCCTTTGCCCATTTTTCGTAATCCATGGCGTTGCCGCGGATGTAGATCATGCCGTTGATGGAGGACGAACCGCCCAGGACTTTGCCCCGGCCGTGGAATATCTTTCTGCCGTGCATGAATGGCTCTGGCTCGGTTTCATAGCACCAGTCGTAGAACTTGTTGCCGATGGGGAAGGTCAGGCCTGCCGGCATATGGATGAAGACGTCCCAGATATAGTCGGGGCGACCGGCTTCCAGGACCAGGACCTTGTTCGAGGGGTCTGCGCTCAGGCGGTTTGCCAGCACGCAACCGGCAGATCCGCCGCCAATAATGATGTAGTCGTACATTGTTTCCATTCTATCCGCTCCTTCCAATCGTGTTCCGCGATTCTTTCGGTGCTTGCCCGGAACGTCGCCGGGGGTGAGTTCTGTTCGCGTCCTGTTCGTTAAATTCAGCTTTGGGTCAGATTCAGCCGGGCCAGGGTTTCTTCGGTGGGGATCCCTTTGGTGTCCCATCCCCTGACCTGGTAATACTCCTGAAGCATTGTTGCCATGTCGTCCTTTGTGATCCGGTGCCCCTTGGCCGGTCCGTCCGGCAAGGGCTCTTTGATAAACCGTTTGGGCAGGGTGTCCTGGGAGGTGTCCAGGCCCTGGGCAATGTTGAACATGCGGGTCAGGCTCCAGATCCGTTCCCCTGTTTCCAGAATGTCCCGGGCGGTAATCTCCCGGCCGACGGCTGCAGAAAGCATCTCAGCGTAGGTCTCTGTTGAGATGCCAAAGCTGCCGAAGTCGCATTTCACCAGGGTGTCTGTGCCGGCCGAGTGGTTCTGGAGGCTGGCCACCAGTTGTGCCTTGTGTTCGGTGGACAGGGGATCCAGTTTTTTATCTTCCCATTCTCCGCCAAGTTCGTAGGCCAGGGGGAATCCGCGCTGGTGGCAGCCCCCCCGGTCCGTGGTCATATAGGCCAGTCCCATGCCGGATACGCCCCTGGGACCCCATGCCGGAGATTCAAGCCCCTTGGTGTGCATGGCAAAATCCTCTGCCGCGTTGCCGATCTCTTCGGCGGCCCGTCGCACCCCTTTGGCAAGCAGGGCGCCGAGGCCTTCTTTTCTTTGGGCAATGGCCCGGATCAAGTGTTCCGCTGCCGCCACATTGCCGAACTTGAGATCAACGTCTTTAGGAGAGGGGAGGATTCCCCGTTCACAGGCTTCCATGGCAAACCCGATGACGGTGCCCGTGGACATGGAATCCATGCCGAATCGGTCGCACAGTTTGACCAGGTGAGCCACGGCCCGGACATCGGAGATATCCAGGTTGGATCCCATCAGCCCTGCGGATTCATATTCCACAATGTCCGTGACGATGCCTTTGAATTTACCGGTTCTCACGGCACCGATCTTGGAGCAGCGGATGGGGCATCCCATGCAGGCGTTGCTGCCCATCCACAGGTGTTTGCGCTGGCCCTTGTCCGCCAGTTTAGATGCCTTGTCAAAGGTACCGTTCCGGTAGTTTTTGTGGGGCAGAAGACCTGTTTCGTTGGCAAATTCCACGGCAGATGCGGTGCCTGCATCTCGCAGGGCTTCCACATCCGGGCTGGCTTCAAGCTCCTTGAATGCTTTTTTGCAGGCCGCGGTAAAGCGTTGGGGATCACTGACACCCACCGGATTGCTGCCCCGTACGGCAACGGCTTTAAGATTTTTTGATCCCATGACGGCCCCGGCGCCGCCCCGGCCGGCCTGGCGGTTGTACTCGCAGCAGATCAGGGCGAAGGAGACGAGATTTTCACCGGCCTGACCGATGCCGGCAATTTTTATGGTGTCATCGGAAAGTTCCCGCTTGATGGCTTCGTTGGAATCCAGGGCATCCTTTCCCCAGATATGCCCGGCATCCCGGATCTCCACCCGGTGGTCATCAATCCAGATGTACACCGGACGCTCTGCCCTGCCGGTAATGATGATGCCGTCGTACCCCGCATATTTGATCTCCGGGGAAAAGCTGCCCCCGAAGTAGGAGTCCAGAAAGGTATGGGTGAGCGGTGATTTTGTTACCACACAGCCCCGCATGGCAGGGGCCATGGTGGCGGTGAGCGGCCCTGTCATGAACATGAGCATGTTCTCGGGGCTTAAAGGATCTGTGCCAGGGGGCAACCGGTCATGGAGGAGCTTTGCACCAACCCCCTTGCCGCCGATGAATTCCCGGACATAGGGTGCGGGTACCGGTATTGTCTCAACGGCGGTACGGGATAAATCAATCATGAGAAGGGTGTGTGTGTATGCCTCAATCATCAATTTGTCTCCCTATCATCCGGGGCGAATTTGGCTTCCGGGTTGGATCGGTTTTCTGGGCTTGAACTGGTCTTTACTGGGGTTACAAGCTCAAGGGCACCGGTGGGGCAGGCCTCTACGCACAAGGGTTGTCCCTGGCACATTTCACATTTATAGGCTTTTTTATTTTCAGGGTCCATCAGGATCATATCAATGGGGCAGTACCGGGCGCACAGCCCGCAGCCGATGCAGCGATCCTGATCGATATGGACAATCCCGTCTTCTTTCCTGAAGATGGCCTTTGCAGGACAGACCGTCAGGCAATAGGCCTGTTCGCACTGGTTGCAGACCACGGGCAGGTGGTAAAGCTTTTCATTCTTATTGAGAATGGAAAGCCGGGCAAGGCGGGGATTGTATCCCCCAAACAGATCAAATGAGCAGGCCAATTGGCAGATGCTGCAGCCCGTACACTTGTCAAAATTTATGTGAATCAGCTGTTTGACGGCGCTTTCCTCCTGTTTGGGGGTGATGAAACTATCTCATGTTTCAAAACGAAATATCACATAGTAGGTACTATGTAAACCACTTTTTTTTAATCTTGCAATAAAAAAAACTTCATGGTAAGGCTGTTAGTCACATATCACATATTACATACTACGTGATGTAGGAGCTGGTGTTCAACCTCAACCTGAAGGAGGGAACCAAAGTAAGTATGCTGAATGTTTCACACGTCACCAAAAAATTTGGTGAGTTGACCGCTGTAAACGATCTGACGTTTTCGGTCACCGAGGGTCAAGTATTTGGGATTGCCGGTCCCAACGGTGCCGGAAAGTCAACGCTTTACAACCTCATCACAGGACTCTATTCCTTTGAGGGGTCAATTAAATTCAAAGACAAGGAAATTTCCGGTCTTCCCCCCCACGAGATTGCAAAATTAGGTATCTCACGCACCTTTCAGATTCCCCAGACCTTCCCCAGTTTAAATGTCCGCCAGAGTCTTGGTGTGGGCAGTTATTTCGGGTCGGCAAAGGGATTTGAAAAGGACTACGTGGCGCATATCCTGGAGTTTGTGAACTTAGCCGACAAAGGCGGCGAGATGACCGGGCAGCTCAATCTCCTGGACAAGAAGATGCTGATGATCGGGGCAGCCCTGGCAACCAGACCCGACATTTTGATGCTGGACGAACCCATGGCCGGGTCCAACGCCAAGGAGATTATCAAACTCATGGACCTGATCAAACGGATCAACCAGGAACTGGGCGTTACCATCATCATCATTGAGCATTTCATGAAAGTGCTCACCGAGCTGACGGAGAAGCTGCTCATCATTGAAACCGGCACGGAGATCTGTTGCGGCGACCCGGTTGAGGTCACCTCGGATCCCAGGGTCATTGAATGTTATCTGGGGGATGCCAATGATTAATGTCCAGAACATGAACGCATATTACGGGGACTTCCACGTATTAAAAAACGTTTCCCTGACCGTGGACGAGGGGCAGATCGTCGTCATGCTGGGTCCCAACGGGCACGGCAAGTCCACTTTTTTAAAGTCGGTCTGCGGCCTGGTGGAAAAGGTGGATGGCACCCTCAATTATAAGGGGGAAAGCATCACAGGTCTTAGGGCCGAACGCCTGGTCAACAAGGGAATCACCTACATCGCTGAAAACCGGGAGCTTTTCCCGGAGATGACCGTGCTTGAAAACCTGAAGCTGGGGGCCTATTCCAAATCCGCCCGGCCCCATGAAAAGGAAAACCTGGAACGCGTATTCTCTCTTTTTCCCAGGCTTGCCGACCGCAAGGGGCAGTTTGCCTCTACTATGAGCGGCGGCGAGGCCCGGATGCTGGCCATTGCCAGGGGGTTGATGTCCAACGCAAAGTTCCTTGCCATAGATGAGCCCTCCCTTGGCCTGCAGCCCAACCTGCGGGACGAAGTGGCGCGCATCATCAAAGAGATTAACGATCAGGGCATGACCGTCCTGGTGGTGGAGCAAAATATCCCTCAGATCACTGAACTTGCCGACAAGCTGTATGTTTTGGAGGAAGGACGGATCACCTTTGAGGGCAGCAAGGAAGATGCGTTGTGCAACGACCACCTAAAGGAAATCTTTCTGGGGATGTAATGCCGGGGGTGTCGTAACCGGTGATACAAGAGATATAAGAGAGGGAATACATGTTAATCGAGATAATAGACGTCATCATCAGCGGCATGATCAACGGGTCGGTGTATGCGCTCATGGCTGTGGGCCTCACACTGATCTACGGGGTGTCCAAGGCCTTCAACTTCGCCTATGGCTCATTTTACAGCATGGGCGGCTACATCGCGTTTTTGCTGTTTGGCGCGGCCTTTATCAATTCTTATCTGGTGGTCTTTCTGCTGGCGGCCCCGGTGCTGTTCTTCTTCGGGTTCATCATTGAAAAGCTGCTGGTGGCACCCCTTCGGAAAAGGGACGACTGGGAGATCAAGGTCATGATGATCACCCTGGGACTGGCCCTGTTTCTGGACAACTCCTACCAGGTGGTCTTCGGTGCCCGGATGAAATCGCTGCCCCCCTTGATGGAGGGCTCTTTTGAGGCCGGAGATTTTTTCTTAAGCTACCAGGACATCGTGATCTTTGTGCTGTCCATCGGCGGCATCCTTTTATTCCGCTGGTTTCTCAACAATACCCGGACCGGCATGTCGGTCCGGGCCGTTGCCCAGAATCCGGCCGGGGCCCAGATTGTGGGAATACCCAAAGAGTTTGTTTTTGCGGCTACCTTTGCCATTTCCACTGTCATGGTGGGCATGGGCGGCATCCTTTTGGCCCAGAAGTACTTTGTGACGCCGGCAGGCGGCTGGAATATTCTGGTAAAAGCCTGGGTCATCACGGCCTTCGGCGGCATGGGAAGCATTAAAGGCGGGCTTTACGCCGCCTTTATCGTGGGGATGCTGGAAGCCTTTGTGGGCTGGCAGTTCGGCATGACCTGGACGCTCATGGCCTTGTTCGCCGTATTGTTGACCACCCTGGCGGTGAGACCCCAGGGCCTGATGGGAAAATGGGGGTAGAGAAATGGAACACAAACGAATCGGAATTCTTCTTGTCATTATCTGGGCAGTGGTTGCCATCCTGCCCCTGTTTTTCG